>JACPPM010000194.1 GCA_016191015.1 Acidobacteriota bacterium
CCTGAGAGGTGCTCGGAAAGGTCTTGCAGCGTACCTGGGTCTTGCCTGTTTGGTTGCGGCTCCGCCGCGTTGGGGAGCGGTCATGCCGCCATCCAGGCCGCCGCATGGCGTGGATGGACTCTCGCATGCAAGGCGTACTCCGAATCTCAGATTCTTCGTGACCGTTTGATTTCGACCGGGATCGACTGTATAATCACCGCCGGCTTGTGAAAGGGGGACTTACTTGAAGGAAGGCATTCATCCAAAATATCACGACAACGTGACCGTGCACTGCGCGTGTGGGGAGACGTTTATCACCCGATCGACGCTGCCGCAGTTGAAGCTAGAAATCTGTTCCAAGTGCCACCCGTTCTTTACCGGCAAGCAGAAGTTCATCGACTCAGCCGGTCGCGTCGAGAGATTCCAGCGCAAGTACGCAGGCCGGACGAAGAAGGCCAACTAACCCCGCCCCAACATCCTCCCCGACGGTCACATCTCTATGTTCGCCAAGCTCAAGTCACTGGAACAGCGCTACGAGGATCTGATGCGAGAGCTGTCGGATCCGTCGGCACTCGGTGATCAGCAGAAGTTTCAGAAGCTTGCGAAGGAGCACTCGACACTCCAGCCGGTCGTGGAGAAGTATCGGGAGTTCCGTGACATCGAGGAGAAGCTGAAGGGAGCTCAACAGCTGCTCAAGGAATCCGACCCCGAGATGCGCGCGCTGGCTCAGGAGGAGATCACGAGCCTCCAGGGCCGCCACGTGTCGTGCAACGAGGATCTCAAGCACCTCCTAACGCCTAAGGACCCGAACGATGAGAAGAACGTTCTGCTGGAAATCCGCGCCGGGACCGGGGGCGATGAGGCGGCTTTGTTCGCTCAGGAGATCTTCCGCATGTACTGCCGCTATGCAGAGAGAAAAGGGTGGAAAGTCGAGACGATCTCGGCGAGCACCACCGGGATCGGCGGGTTCAAGGAAGTGATCTCGATGATCGAGGGGGGGAAGGTCTACAGCCGATTGAAATACGAGAGCGGAGTGCACCGTGTCCAGCGCGTCCCCGTGACCGAAGCCAGCGGGCGAATCCACACATCCGCCGTGACCGTTGCGATCCTGCCGGAGGCCGACGAGGTCGATGTGCAGATTGACGCCAAGGACCTCCGCATCGACACCTTCTGCTCATCCGGGCCCGGCGGCCAGTCAGTCAACACAACGTACTCCGCGGTGAGGATCACTCATATTCCCACGGACATCGTGGTCCAGTGCCAGGATGAACGGTCGTGGCAGAAAAACAAGGCCAAGGCGATGCGCGTGCTGCGCAGCCGGCTGCTGGAGCTTGCCGAGGCCGAGCAGAGAGCGGAGATTGCGGACAATCGCCGGAAGCAGGTGGGCACCGGTGACCGGAGCGAGAAGATCCGGACGTATAACTTCCCGCAGAGCCGTGTGACCGATCACAGGATTGGGCTCACCGTGCACAGGCTGCAGGACATCCTCGATGGCAACCTCGACGAGTTCCTCGACACGGTCGTCACTCACTTCGAGACGGAGAAACTAAAGGCTCAGACCGCCACTCCCGACACAGCTGTCGCATCGAGCTAGTGTCTAGGAAGTTGAGTGTTGATACGAAATGGCAAAACTCTCGAGCGGGGGAGACCTTCCGGACTCCTCTCAGGAAAGCAGGAGGGGAGGAATGCAGGAACGGAGCGGTCGCCTCGGACGATCAGAGTGTCTCGGAAGAACGCACTCACGCTCCAGGCCTGCGAAGCGGGCCGGACGCTCTCACGCGCGGCTCGGCCGCGTTGGGGTCCTCGAGGAGCGAAGCGCGCATGCAGGCGATCGAGGCTATTCGCGAGGGGTTGGCTGTCTTGCAGGCTGCGGGCTGCAGCGAACCGTACCGCGACGCCGAGCTGCTCCTGATGCAGGCCGCCGGCTGGACACGGGAGCACCTATATCGGGACCTTCAGGATCCGATCGGAGCAGACGTCCTAGATGAGTACCGAAGGTTGATCGGACGGCGCCAGAGCCGTGAACCGATCTCGTACATACGGGGCGTGAAGGAATTCGCTGGGCTGGAATTCGACGTCACTCCGGATGTCCTGATCCCACGGCCGGAGACCGAGCTGATCGTCGAGAAGGCGATTGAGCTTGCTCCTCGTGGCGGCGTTCTGGCTGACGCCGGCACCGGGTCGGGCAATATCGCCGTCGCGGTCGCGTTTGCTCGGGGCGATCTGCGAGTGATTGCCACCGATATCTCCCCGGCAGCGATCGCGGTGGCGCTCGGCAACGCCCGCAAGCACGGCGTAAAGGATCATGTCCGACTCGTACGAACATCTCTGCTCCAGTGCTTCCGCGCGTCCTGCCTGGATCTTGTCGCGAGCAACCCACCCTATGTGGCAACCGGCGATGACCAGAGCGCTCTCATGGAGGAGGTCCGAGCCTACGAACCTGCGGTGGCGCTTTACGCCGGGAAGGATGGCCTGACGCAGATCCGGATTCTGATCCAGCAAGCCGCCGCATGCCTCAAGCCAGGAGGGTGGTTCTTGATGGAGCTCGGAATGGGACAGGGCAGAGCGATCCTGGATATGCTCGATGGGCGCCTGTGGGACGATGCGAGCCTCCTGGAGGATTTGCGTGGAATTCAGCGAGTACTGAAGGCGCGCAAGAGACCATAGGCGCCTTCGCGCTTATCTCTTCCCAACACGTGATCAGACGGGGTGAGGAAAACGGCGTCCAGACCACCAAGACACGAAGACACCAAGTCGCACCAAGGGCGATGGTATTCGCTTGGTGGCTTGGTGATATTGCGGAACGGAGCGTGATGCAGCGCGCTTCGGATGGGTCTTCAGCCCAAGACCTCGGCTACCACCTTTTCCAGATCTGAAAGACGATAGGGCTTGGGCAGGACCGCGCAGAAGCCGCTGTCGGCGTGACGGGCCATGACCGGGTCGTTCGAGTACCCACTGGATGCGACGGCCTTCACTTCGGGGTCGAGCTCGCGCAGTGTCCGCACGACTTCCTTGCCCCCCATCCCCCCTGGCACCGTGAGGTCCAAGAAGGCGATGTGGAAGGGGTGCCCTCTGTCCGCTTCTCGCAGATAGACTGCAACGGCCTCCTCGCCACGAGACGTGCAGAATGGTTCAAACCCGAGATGTGTCAGCATCTCGGCAAGGACCTTCCTCACAGGCTCCTCGTCGTCCATGATGAGAACCCGTCCACGTCCGCTGGATGGAGGCAGGAGCGCTTCCTGCTTGGCGCTTATGAGGTTCTTGTCGGAGGCGGGGAAGTAGAGTGAGAAGGCGGTTCCGTGTCCCGGGGTAGACTCGACCGTCACTCCACCCCGGTGGTTTCTCATGACGGAGTACACTGTGGCGAGCCCCAGGCCGCTTCCCTGCTGTTTCGTCGTGAAATACGGATCGAAGATTCGCGGAAGGAGGTCGGCCGGGATGCCGGTTCCGGTGTCCCTGAGGACCACGCGCACGTAGCGTCCCGGCGGCAGGTCGGGCAGCACAGCCGTGAACGGCTCTTCGTTGCTCGCACTGATTTCGACAGATCCACCGGCGGGCATTGCCTGAAGTGCGTTGATCAGGATGTTGTTGAGGACCTGATTGACCTGTCCCGAGTCGACTTCGACGGGCCAGAGGTTGTCGGCGAGGTGAAGGGCGCAGAGTACCTTCGAGCCGCTCAGGACGAATCGCGACGATTCGCGCACGAGGTCCGCGATCGAGGCGGCGCCGGTCACCGGCAGGCCCCCCTTGGAGAAGGCGAGGAGCTGCTGGGAGAGATCATGCGCGCGCTTGAGAGCCTTCTCGGCCTCCTCGAGCCTCGCGCGAGCGTTGTCGCCGGGTCCGACCCCGGCCCTCGCCAGAGAGACATTGCCCAGAATCACAGTCAGAATGTTGTTGAAGTCGTGGGCGATGCCGCCTGCCAGGAGGCCGAGGGCCTCCAGTCTCCTTGCCTTCGCGATTTCCTCGTCCGCCCTCTTCCGCTGTGTGATGTCGCGAAAGGCGATGACAGCGCCGGCCATCGCCCCGTCACCGGTTCGGACCGGCGCACCTGTCAGCTCTATCGCAAACTGCCGATGCGGCGCCTCGAGGGTGAGAGCGAAAATGGTCGCGGGCTTCTCGAGGCGGAGGACGTCGGAGGCCGGATCAACTTCGCCCGCGGCCGTCTCCGAAAGGAGCTTCATCACATCGCGCATCGGCTGTCCGAGCGCATCTGCGGCCGTCCGGCCAATGAGGGCTTCGGCAGCGGGGTTCACCAGGACGACATTGGCATGAGAGTCGACGGCGATGACGCCGTCACCGATGCTGTTCAGGGTCGCCGCGAGCCGTGCCCGTTCGGACGCGATCTCTTCTCGCGACGCGGCGAGCTCGGCGGTGCGTTCGTGAACATCTGCCTCGAGCTTTCGTGAATACCGCCGCTGCGACACGTAGTGCTGACCCGCATAGGCGGCACAGACGAACACCGCCAGCAGTACACTGAGGAACCACGGGCGCAGCCAGATTGGGCCCGGTACAGAAATCTGCCCCGAGGAGATAATGGGGCTGGCGACGCCCTCCGGTCCGATCGCCTGCAACAGAAAGCGGTACGATCCGCGCGGCAGGCTCGTGTAGCGCGTTTCAAAGTGCGTCGAAACTGTGCGGGTGATCCATTCAGGATCGAACCCCTCCAGTTTGCTGCGGTACTGGATCTGGTTCTCGTCAATATATGAAGCTGCATTGGCGTGGATGAAGAGGCTTTCTCCGGTGATCTCCAATTCGGCCGTCCCAACGGGGATTTCGCCAATGCCACCGGCTTCGAAAGTGACTAACCGGAGCAAGGGTGCCAGATCGGGAGGGCGCTCGAATTCTTCCTGGTACCGGGATACTCCGCCATCTGTCCCGATCCAGACCCGGCCGGCCGAATCAGTGATGCCCGCAGCTCTGTTCGTCTCCTGCCCAGCAAGACCTTCTCTCGCCGTGTAGTGGCGGAGCAAACGTCCGTCCCATCGGTACACACCATAGTCAGTCCCGATCCACATGCGCGCCTCGCGATCCTCCATGACGAAGTACACCGGGCGGCGGAGGATCAGCGAGGGAATCGTGGGCCGGCGCAGGCCCGGATCGGCCAGCTCGAACAGCCCGGCCTTAGTCCCGACCCAAACTTTTCCATCGCGAGAGGGCAGGATGGCGAAGACATCGTTGGCAGCGGCGCCTTCCTGACTCATGTATCGATGCCACCGCCCGTTCTCGCGGACGTCGACCCCCCCGCCGCTAGTGGCAGCATACAGTGTGTCCGCTGCGTCGAAAACGATGCGCCGTACCGTGACGCGGGGCGCATCTCCCATCGGGACAGTCTCGAGACGATCGCGGGAGAGCCGCAGCAGCCCGCATGAGCCGGCAACCCAGATTCCGCCTTCATGGTCCACCCGAACGCAGTTGACCGAATCGGACTCGGATGAGCCACACGCATACCACCGCACAGATCCCAGTGGATCGATGCGGGCCAGGCCGCTGTTCGAGCAGGCTGCCCAGAGATTTCCCGCACTGTCTTCGTCCAGATCCAGTACGCGACGGTATACAGCTTCGGGCAGACCGGGGCGCTTGAGGGGCATCGTGAGAAACCCATCTCCCACTAGTCGGCTCAACCCGTTGTTGTGCCCGAACACAAGCTCGCCTGAGGCTCGGAGTTTTATTGCGGTCACCTCGTCCTCCAACAGCCCCTGATCCCGTCTGTAGTTCGCAAACCTCATGCTGATCAGCTTGACAACGCCTCTGCCCGTGGCAATCCAGAGGTTGGCTTCGTGGTCGAGACGGAGCCCGCTCGCCCCCTCCCCCGGTAGCCCGTTTGCCTGTCCAAGCGAAATCACCCGACCCGATCCCCGATCGACGTGGATGATCCCAAGCCGGCCGGCAATGAACAGCCCGCCGTTTCCGTCCACCTCGGCGACAACCTCCTCCGGATGCGCAAGATCAATCGGTCCGATCTGATCCGTCACTGACTCGAAGCCGCCCTCCGTCACCATCCCCACCCAGTCTGGCCCTACCACCCAGAGACGGTCGGTAGCCGTCTCGTCCTTTCTGAGAGTGCGTTCCTGCGCGATTGCAACGATGTTCCTCCTCGATTCCGGCAGGAGATCGCTCAGGCTGCCTTCCAGAGTTTCGCCGCGCAGCGAGCACAAGCCACCCTTGCCAGCGATGACGATCCGGCCCCCATGTTCCGCGAGACAATGAACATCCATGTCGGGCAGCCCGTTGTGGGTGGTGAAGTGCTTCCAGGAGGAGCCGGACCGAACGTAGAGCCCGCGATTCGTCGTCCCGACCGCGACCGCGCCGGGGCCGTCCGCGTTCGACATGACCGCGATCGAGGTCACGCCCCCACGATCGAGAGAGTCGAACGCAGGCGGAGGCACCGCACGCCACTCCTGCCCATCATAGTGAGCCAGCTCGAACGGAATGGCTCCCGTGACGGCCCAGACTCCACCTTCGGAATCCGCGGCAATCCTCGAGAAATTCTCCGGCAGCGAAGTCTCGGGAGATGTCCGAGGCAGCATCCACCGGTCGCCATCGTAGACGACAACGCCTGCCCACACCAGGAACCACATCCTTCCCGATGCATCCTGCGCTAGGTCACGGACCTTGTTGTTCGGCAGACCGTCCTGTTCGGTGTACGTGCGGAGCAGGTAGCCTTGAGCCCCCGCGCCGCGCGGCAATCCACCGAGCAGCACAACAAACCCCAGGGCCAGCCGTGCCGTCCGCGTCATCATGGCCGGCTCCTTCCCCGCCACGCGGCCAGAGCCGCCACATATTGCTCAGGCGTGTTCAGTCGTGTCACAACCCCGGGGTCGTCGACCATCACCTCCTCGACCCGAAGAGGGTCGCGATGCACAATCACGTGCGCCGGCTGCGAATCATGGAGCGCCCGCAGCTCATGGAGCGTCGCGGACGAAAACCGTGCAGGGTGTCCGCGCCTCCCGCCGTACACGGGAACAGCGATCGGCCGTGACGTGAGTGCCAGCAGGCGGATGGTCTCCGGGCGCACCAGGGGGCAATCGACAGGAAACAGCAGGATTCCATCCGAATCGGAGGGGATGGCTGTGAGACCTGCCTTCAGCGAGGAGGTCTGCCCTCGTTCGTAATCGAGATTGATGACCACACCCACATCCGCCGGAATCGTTCGCCTGATCGTCGCCGCTTCGTGGCCGAGGACGACAATCGGCGCACCGGCGCCCGAAAGCATGCAGCTCTCGATGACGAGATCAAGGCAGGTGCGGCCGCCGAAATCGAGCAACGCCTTCGGCGTGCCCATCCGTCGGGACTCGCCCGCAGCGAGGATGATCGGGACGTAGGCCATGGTCCGGATATCATAGCAAAGATCGCGAGATCTGCGTGCAGGGGCAGTTCGCCAGGGCTGCGGCGAAGTCGAGGCGCCGACTCGGGCGAGGCCGTTCCGTGCGAAACCGCAGATGGCGCAGATCTCCGCGCAGATTACGCAGATTCTTCCAGCATTCAACCGACGAGCAACTTCTCATTACTCTCGGGTCGGCGCGAAGCAATCTGCGACATCTGCGAGTCAATCTGAGAAATCTGCGGTTTCCGGCACTTTGCCGTAGCCTTCGGCAGTTCGCGAACTGCTCTTCTACGAAAGGCCGTTCAACGCGCGCCGCACGTAGACACGAACCATCTTCTTGCGCCAC
The DNA here is from genome assembly GCA_016191015.1 of Acidobacteriota bacterium. GTDB lineage: Bacteria > Acidobacteriota > CAIWXX01 > CAIWXX01 > CAIWXX01 > JACPPM01. Next base: position 7,650 of record JACPPM010000194.1, read on the forward strand.
GCGTAGTCGAGATCGGTGTTGTCCATGGGTTTCGCATTGATGGAGGCGAGGTGCGAGGCGTGGGCGATGAGGTCGGGAGTCGGCTTGTGGCCGATGAGCGCCTGCCGGGCCTCGGCGGCTTCGACGGGGGCCGAGGCCACGGCGTTGAGATAGATTCTGGCATCGAGGACTGTACCGTCAGGATCGCGCCACATCGCGACGGCCACGCCCAAAACCGGGAAATCGAAGGAGCCGCGGCGCGCCAGCTTGTGGTACGTCGCCGACCAGCCATTGACGGGTGGGAGTGCGATATGCGTCACGATTTCATCGGGCTGCTTGTTGATATACCTGATACCGTCCTTGTTGTAGAAGTCGCGCATCGCGATCTCGCGATGGCCATGAGTGCCGGCGAGGCGCACCGTCGCGCCGATCGCGCAGAGCAGCGGGACGCTGTCGCTCGAGTTGACCGCCAGGCACGTGCGGCTCGATGGCGCTACCCAGCATGTGTCGCCGTCGCACTTCATGCAGAAGTTGATCGCCCGTCGCCATTCATAGCTCTGGTCGTAGTAGTTGCAGCGCGTGTCGAGGCAGATGTTGCCGCCGATCGTCCCCATGTTCCGCAGGATCGGTGTCGAGATCGTCCTGACCGCGCGCGAGAGGGCAGGGTAGGACTCGACGACCAGGCGATGTGTCGATAGATCAGTAAGCGTCGTGCACGCCCCGATACTCAAGCCAGTGGTCGGAATTCCGGTGATCCCCGACAATTCTCGGATCCCGCGCAGTCCGATCAGGACCCGCGGGCTCTGTTGCCGACGCTTCATGTTGGGATAGAGATCGGTGCCGCCGGCCACGAGCATAGCCTGCGGGCCCTCGCCGGCGAGAATCCGCGCAGCTTCGTCGATCGAGCGCGGGGCCGCGTACGTGAAGGCCGGCAACCGCATCATTTGGTCACCCTCCCATCGACGCGCGCCGGCTCTGCCGCCGGCGTCGAGGTGGTGCCACCGCTGGCGCGGCCAATGGCGCGGCCAATGGCGCGGCCATCCCCGCCCTGCCGCGGAGTGGCAACCTGCAGCGGTGGTGGCCACGTCACCGGCGGCAGATCCGCAGGTCCGTAGCGGCGATCTTTCGCCTGCAGAGCCTTGAGCACCTTTTCAGGCGTGATCGGGACCTCATCGATGCGCACGCCAACGGCGTCGTAGACGGCATTCGCGATCGCCGGCGGAACAGGCAGGAGCGGTCCCTGACCCACCTCCTTCGCTCCGAACGGCCCGTTCGGATCGGGGTCCTCCACGAGGTAGGTCGTGACGTCGCACATCTCCTGAGTCGTGGGGCTCTTGTATTCCAGCATCGAAGGGAATTTGTGCACACCGTTCCGATTGGCGCGAAAAACCTGCTCTTCCATCAGGGCCTCGCCGAGTCCCATGTACACTCCGCCTTCGACCTGTCCCATCACCAGCACCGGATTGATCGAGCGACCGACGTCGTGAGCCATCCAGATCTTCTGCACTCGTACCCACCCCGTATCGGGATCGACGTCGACTTCGGCGACGGCGGCCGAATAGCTGTAAGCAGGGGAGGGTCCGACACCCGCGCCGCGATAGCGGCCGGCCGACGGCGGAGGCGTGTACGAGCCGACTGTGCCGATCGTGCCGAACTTCGCCTCAGCCGTCTGTACCGCCTCGGCGAACGTCATCCCGATCTCGGGACGCTCGGCGTCGAACACGTGGCGGTCGGCGAAGACGAGGCGTGTCGGCGGGATCTCGAGCTTCCCGGCCACGGCGCTGCTGAGGAGCTCGCGCGCTCGTTCGGCGGCCTGCACAGCGGCGTTGCCCATCATGAGGGTCACGCGGCTGGAGTAGCTGCCGAGATCGACGGGCGTCAGGTCGGTATCGGAAGTGACCAGTCTGAGATCGATGGGCTCGATCCCGAGCACTTCCGCCACAATCTGCGCGAGCACCGAGTCCGAGCCCTGGCCGACGTCGGTTTCACCGCAAAACACGCAGACCCCGCCGCTGCGGTCAAGCTTGAGCTGGACGCCCGTGTGCGGCAAGTTGTTCCAGTAGATGGGGAGGCCTGCCCCCGAGAGGTAGGCGCCGCAGGCCAGCCCGACTCCGCGGCCGTGAGGCAGCTGTCGGAACTTCTCCTTCCATCGCGATCCCTCGACGACCTTCCGGATGCACTCGCCGAGCCCCATGCTGCCGACTTTCAGATAGTTTGCCGTCAGGGAGCCGGGGGGCACCAGATGAGCGAGTCGCAGCTCGGCGGGATCCATCCCGAGCCGCTCGGCGGCCCGGTCCATGTGGATCTCGAGGGCGAATCGCGGTTGAGGCGTCCCGTGGCCGCGCTTGGGGCCGCACGGCGGCTTGTTCGTGAAGAGTCTCGCGCTTTCGAACTTGTAGTTCGAGACATCGTAGGTGACCGTTTGGAGCGCACCGGTGTAGTACGTGCTGGCCACCCCATAGCTTCCGTAGCCGCCACCGTCCAGGAGCGTGCGGAAGTGCAGAGCGGTGATCGAGCCGTCCGATTTCATTCCCATCCGCACGCCCATCAACACGGGATGGCGGCCGCGATGGCAATAAAACACCTCCTCGCGTGTCAGGCATATCTTCACCGGGCGTCCTGTGACCAGGGCCATTTTCGCGACCACGATTTCGTGGTTGAACGGATCGGTCTTACCACCGAAGCCGCCACCGGTTGGTGGGGCAATCACGCGAATGTGGGCCGGCGGCATCTCCAGGACTTTCGCAAGGGCCCGGTGGGAGTAGTGCGGAGTCTGGGTGCTCGAGTAGAGGCGGATCCGGCCGTCAGCTTCAGGCACGGCGACGGCCGCGTGCTGCTCCATCGCCAGATGCGTATTGCCGCCGTAGAAGTACGTCCCTTCGATGATCTCCTTGGCTTCGGCAAACCCACCCTCCACATCTCCGAATTCAAGCGACACGAGTTTGTGAATATTGCCATCGTCCCCGTAGTCGTGGATGGGCGGGCGTGCGGGGTCGAGCGCGTCGGGGATGGAGAGGATTGAGTCGAGCGGTTCGTAGTCGACGTCGATGAGCCGGAGCGCTTCGAAGGCGGCCTCCTCGTCGGTCGCGGCGATCGCGGCCACTGGATCTCCGACGAACCTGACGCGATCGAGGCACAGGGCGTGCTCATCCTGGCTGACAGGCAGGATCCCGAATGGGATCGGGAGGTCGCGGCCTGTCAGAACCGCGACAACTCCCGGATGATTCCTTGCGCGGCTCGTGTCGATGCTCCTGATCCGGGCGTGGGGATGGGGAGAGCGCAGCAGCTTGCACCAAAGCATGCGAGGGAAGCTGAGGTCGTCGGCGAAGAGTGTCTGGCCCGTGCACTTGGATGGGCCGTCGACTTTGCGTATGGGCTTGCCGACAATGCGATGTCGGTCACCGGCCATACAGCACCGCCTGCTCGGGAGCGGTCTCGCTTCCGGATCGCATTCTGCGCGCCGCAAGCTCGACCGCTTCATAGATCTTGATGTAGCCTGTGCATCGGCAGAGATTGCCCGCGAGAGCATCCTTGATCTCGTCCCGGGTCGGATCCGAGCTCTGTTCGAGCAAGGACTTGGCAGCCAGCAGAAACCCGGGGGTGCAATAGCCGCACTGCGCCGCGCCCAGATCGGCGAAGGCCTCCTGCAGCGGATGCATCCGGCCGGCCGCCGCCAGCCCCTCGACAGTCATGATCTCGTGTCCTTCGAGCTCGACCGGGAGCGCCAGGCAGGAGAGAACCGGCTTCCCATCCACGAGCACGGCGCATGCGCCGCATTCGCCCAACTCACACCCGTGCTTGGTCCCTGTCAGACCCATGTCTTCGCGAAGGACCTCGAGGAGTGTCTTCTCCACTGGAACGAGCATCTCGTGCTCTTCCCCGTTCACGCGCAATCTGACTCGGAGTTTCGACAGTGAGCTCATCCGTTCATCTCCCTTGCGATCGGAAACCGCGGGAATCGGGCACGGACACTCCGCCGCATCAGACCGGATACGAGGTAGGCCGCAAAGCATCTTCCAATCTCCGCCGGGCCTGCGGGCCCGTCAGGCGTGTACCACCTCGCTGTCCAGTTGACGGCACCGAGGATTGCCAGTGTACGCATCCGCACGTCACCCGCCGTGAACACCCTGCGCCGCATCCCCTGCCTGATGATCTGTCTGACAATCAGCTCGTACTGATGCCGTCTCGCGACAATCCGAGATCGGCGTCGCTTCGCCAGGCCGTCGAGCTCGACGTGCGCCAACGATCCGAAAAGATCTTCGAGCATGCAGCGGACCTGCTCGGCGATCAGCAGGTAGAGCTTCTGAGCGGGGTCGAGGGGCATACGGCCGATCCTGCGGCCTGCCGTCAGGAGCCGTCGCAACGCAGTCTCCTGGCAGAAAAAGATGATTTCCTGTTTGTCCTTGAAATAGTAGTACAAGCTGCCCGGAGTCAAGCCGAGCGCATTCGCGATGTCACGAGTCGTCGTTCGTTCAAATCCCCGATCGCGAAAAATCTGAGATGCCGCTTCGAGAATCTCCAGACGTTTCCGGTCCTGTCTGGAGGGCCAGCGGCCGTTCGGCGAGTGTGCCTTGATAATTTGAACCATTATTCAAATTCTGAATCGACATTCAGATGATAGTGGGGCAGACGCGTGCTGTCAAATGGGATTCTGTTTCCGGAATCCGCGGCCAGGGAACAACTGCGCGCCGCCCGGTGTGGGCCGCAGTCCCGACGTCAGAGCGCAGGTGGAACCGCGCCCTCGCGGATCGTGGACGACGCGCGCTGTTAAGTCTTGTAGTTCAGCTTGACGTAGACGGTATGGCCGCCGCCCTGGAACTGGAGGACGACGGTGGGCGCGTCGGTCATGGTTCGGGTGGAGAATCTCTCGCCGACGACGACGGTCGGTACGGAGAGGTCGAACGATTGGCCCAGTCGGCTCATACGGGTCTTGAAATTCCCGGCAATCATGTTTGCGACCTCGCCCACGGCGTCCTTCACGTCATCGTCCAGAGTCGTGACGGGAGAGCCGAGCATGTTGGAGGTGATGGTGATACCGGTTTGAGGCGTGCAGTGAAAAGAGAGGATTCCCATGGAGCGGCCGGCGAGGCCGACCATGGCCATGATCTGGCACTGCTGGAGGTCACTTTCTGCTTTTGGGGCGGGATTCTTGTCAAGCTCGATCGAGATCATCGTCGAGAAGACATCGGTGGTGGATTCGACAATGCTCCTGATGATTCCGTCGTCCATGTCAAGCCTCCTGCCTTTCGTCGAGGATTGGACCGAGCTTCGCCTTGAGCTGGGCGGGGGCGAAAGGTTTGGTGAGATAGGCGCGGACTCCGTATCCTTCGGCCTCATGGATCTTGTCTTCCGTGCCTTCGGTAGTGATGATGACAACCGGGAGTGGTGGATCGAGGTTCATCTCCTGGATGATGCGGGCGAGCTCCAGCCCATCCATGTTGGGCATGTTGACGTCGGTGAGGACGAGATCGAAGCGATTCTGGCTGATCTGGTGCAGAGCCTCATAGCCGTCGGACGCCTCGAGGACCCGGGCGAAGACATATCCGGCCTGGATGATGGACTTGGCGACGATCTTCCTCATGACGGCCGAGTCATCCACGATGAGCACGTTCCCGAGCATTCGAACTCCTCCTCACGAGCTGCGTGCAAAGAAACCCATTATAGACGAAGCCACGTTCTCCAATGGAACCACCAAATCGGCCAGCCTGCCGTCGACGATGGCCTTGGGCATGCCGTAGACGACGCAGCTTTCTTCATCCTGCGCGATGGTGTACCCGCCCTTCTGCTTGATCATGGCCATTCCCCGAAGCCCGTCGTTGCCCATGCCCGTCAGGATCACGCCGAGGGTGGACCTGCCCATGTATTCTGCGACCGAGAGCATCATCACATCGACGGCGGGCTTGTGGAGCAGGTTCGAGGGTTCATCGGTGAGTCTAATGGAGTAGCGGGCCAGTCCGTGCCTGGAGAGGACGAGGTGGTGGCTGCCGGGGGCGATGAGGACGAGCCCCGGAAGCACCTCGTCCCCCTCCGCGGCTTCCTTCACTTCGATCTTGCTGAGCCCATTCAGGCGCTGCGCGAACGGACCGGTGAACGCCGCGGGCATGTGCTGGACGATGACGATTCCAACCGGGAAGTCGGCAGGGAGCAGTGGCAGCAGGTCCTGGAGCGCCCTGGGCCCTCCGGTCGAAGTTCCGATGGCCACGATCGTGAGGGGGTGCGTGGGGACGTGAAGACGAGCTGTTCGCGCGGTGTCCGTGCGTGGTGCCGCCGGCGCGGGTGCGATGCGTCGGCGAAAGCGCCGAGACATGACCGCCGCCTTGATCTTCTGGATGAGCTGTTCCTTGATCTTCACGATGTCGAGAGAGACATACGAGAGCTGCTTCGGGATGTAGTCGACGGCTCCGATATCGAGCGCATCGAAGGTGGCCTGGGCGCCGTCGTTGGTGAGCGAGCTGACCATGATGACGGGCAGGGGCGTTTCGGCCATGATGCGCCTCAGGGCGGAGATCCCGTCTAGACGCGGCATTTCGACGTCGAGGGTCACGACGTCCGGCTTCAGTGCCGCGACCTTCTCGATTGCCTCCTGCCCGTCACGGGCGGTGTCGGCGACCTCGAGCGCGGGATCGCTTCTGACCATCTTGGAAATGGCGGTGCGCATGAAAGCCGAGTCATCGACGACGAGGACACGTATGCGTTTTACCGGATCAATTGTCGCGCCGGTCTGCTGGGCTCCGTTGACGCTGCTCATGAGTGCTCAGTACATCGTCGCGATCAGGTTGTGGACATCATCCATCTTCTCGTCCAATTCATAGGTGAATCTCTCCAGGTCGATGCTATCGATGGCCGGGGAGGAGGCCTTCAGGATCTGCCATGCAGGCTCATCCGGGAATGATACATCCAGTTCCTCGAAAAACTCATATCCGAGACTGCGAAGGCGGCAGAAGAGGTCGGCCAGATTGACGACCGCGACCACCTCCTTTGCAGATTTCGCCATGCTCGGGGTGTGGTGGTAGCGGATCGCCTGAGTGAGGCTCTCGGGAAAGCGCCACTTGACTGCCAGCCATCCGCCGACGTCGCAGTGCGTGTAGCCGAGCACCTTCTCCTCTGCGGTGTAAAAAGAGCAGCCGTCGGTCTGGAGAAGTTTCAAGATCGCGGGAAACTCAACCGTGTACGCCGTGCTGATGACAACTTCGCCGAGGTCGTGGACGAGGCCGGCCAGATAGAGGCTCTCAGCGCTCTCAAAACCGAGCTTCCCGGCGATGAGCTTGGAGACGATGCCGCATCCGAAGGAGTGGGCCCAGAATGTCTTCATGTTGAAGGCGGCGCCCTTCCCGGCGAAATGGGAGATGAGGGAACAGGTGAGGACCAAGTTCTTCACGGCCTCGAAGCCCAAGTATGCCATCGCCTGCTGTAAATTGCGGATCTCAGTGCGGACGGCGTAGAGTGGCGAGTTGACGACCTTGATGATCTTCGAGGCAAGAACCTGGTCGGCCGAGATGAGATTGCTCAGATCCTGGATGGAGGGGTCAGACCGGTTCATCAACTCGAGCACTTTGAGGATGATCACGGGAAGGGTCGGGAGATCCTTCATCCGGCTCAGCCGGGCCTCAATTGCGGCCGCACGCTCCGATGGGGTCATCATAACGGTTTCTGATACATGACTCCGCCGGGGAAGTGGTGCAGCTTGAACTCATCGTTGATTCCGAACAGCGATTCGGAATGGCCGATAAAGAGGTAGCCGCCCCGGTTGAGGTTGTTGTAAAAATGCTGGATGACTTTCTTTTTCGATGTCTGATCAAAATAGATCAGGACGTTGCAGCAGAAGATGATGTCCAGGCCCTTCAGGAAAACCATTCTACTATCGTCGTAGAGATTCACGTTTTGGAACTTGATGTACTTCTTGACATCCGGGCTGATGGCCAGCGATCCACCTGGCTGCGCCACGAAGTACTTCTTCTTGTGGTATTCGGGGGTGGCCCGGATGGCATATTCGCTATAGATCCCCTCTCTGGCCCTGGCGAGCACCTGGTCGTTGATATCGGTTGCGATGATCTCGAATCCCCAACCGGCGAGGAGCGTGGTGGCTTTTTCCATCAGGATCATGGCGATCGTGTAGGGCTCTTCCCCCGTGCTGCACGCAGAAGACCAGATCTTGAGCCGCTTGAAGCCGATCGCGCCCTTGGCTGCGACCATTCGTGGCAGGATGAGGGTTTGGAGCGCCTGGAACTGAGGCATGTTGCGAAAGAAGGAGGTCTCATTGGTGGTGATCTCTTCGATCAGTTTTTGTATCTCCGCCTGGCGGTCCGACCCATGCCTCAAGTAGCTGTGATACTCCTTGAAGCTCTTTGCGCCGACGGCTTCCATCCTCCTCGCGAACCTGCTCTCGAGAAAGTATCGCTTGCTGTCGGCGAAATAGATCCCACACGTCTCGTAGATCAGGTCGCGGAGCTGGCTCATGCCATCGCCCGCCCGCGCCGTGCCGTGATAAGTTGTTTCCACGCAGCCGCTCTCTCCGTCAATGCGACAGCGCCAGCAGTCTGGCAGTGTCGACGATCAGCGTCACCCGGCCGTCGCCCATGATGGTCGCGCCCGCGATCCCCCGGACGTCACCCAGGTATTCCCCCAGAGATTTGATCACAATCTCTTCCTGGCCTATGAGCCGGTCCACGGCGATCCCGAATCGCTTGTCCGCCACCGCCGTGACGACCACATAGAACTGGCCGGGGGGCTCCGTCCCGCTGTCCGCGTGTGACTTGAAAATCCGCCGCAGGCTGACGATCGGCAGGACGGTGTTCCGGAGCCTGAGGACGCGGACCCGGTCGACCATCCTGATCTCTTCCTGTTGCACGCGCACCGTCTCGATGACGGAGGAAAGCGGGATGGCGTAGATATCCTGTCCGGCCGCCACGAGCAGGCTCTGCATGATCGCCAGCGTGAGAGGCAGCTTCAGAGTGATTTCGGTTCCTCTGCCCGACTGCGAGTCGATATCGATGATGCCGTTGAGCTTCGTGACGTTGGTCTTCACCACGTCCATGCCCACGCCACGCCCTGACACATTGCTGACTTTCTCGGCCGTCGAGAATCCGGGGAGGAAGATGAGCTCCATCTTGTCCTTCTGCGACATCGATCGCAGTTTCTCTTCGGTAATCAGCCCCTTCTCGACAGCCTTTCGGCCGAGCACTTCGGCGTCGATGCCCTTTCCGTCATCGGCCACGCGGATATTGATGTAGTTGCCCTGGTGGCTCGCCTTGAGATGAACAGTTCCGCGACGAGCCTTCCCTGCCGCCTCGCGGACCTCCGGTGGCTCGATGCCATGGTCGACGCTGTTGCGCAGAAGGTGGACGAGCGGGTCGTTGAGCTCGTCGAGAACCGACTTGTCCATCTCGGTCTCTTCTCCGGAAACGGCCAGATCCACCTCCTTCCCCATCTCACGCGAGATGTCGCGGATCATCCGCGGAAATTTCTTGAAGACGCGCTCAATCGGCAGCATGCGTGTCTTCAGAATGCCCTGCTGCAATTCGGTGGTGATGAAGTTGAGGCGGGCGCTGGATCTGGCGAGGTCATCCTCGAACTGCTCGGTGCCGGCCCGGCTCCGGATGTCACGGTTCAGCTGCATCAGGCGGTTGCGTTCGAGCACCAGCTCGCCGACCAGGTTCATGATCGCGTCGAGTCTCTTGACGTCGATCCGGATCACCTGCGTTCCCTCGCGCTCCTCTACCTTCCGCCTGACCTCCTCCTGCCGCTTCAGCGCCTCCTCGACCTGGTCAGAGGAGACGAGCTTTTTCTTCACCAGGATCTCGCCGACTTTCTTTTGCTGCTTCAAGGCAGACTCAAGGGCCTCCTCAGAAATCACCTTTTCCTCGACGAGGATCTCCCCGAGCTTCTTCTCCTTAGGAGGGGGTGGGGATGTGGGAATCCCCTCGGTGGAGGCCATCACCGCGTCGAGCCTGGCGATGATCGGCTCGAGGTCCACGGGTTGCTTGTCGCCGGCTTTGATCCTGGTGTGAAGGAGCTTCACGAAGTCGACCGCGGAGAGAATGACGTCCATGATGGTGGGGGTGACGCGCCGTTCGCCCTTGCGCAGGCTGTTCAGGACATCTTCGCCCTTGTGAGTGAGCCGCACCATCTGGTCGAGAGCCAGGAAACCGGATGTTCCCTTGAGTGTGTGGATGCCGCGAAATATTTTGTTGAGGAGCTCGAGGTCATCCGGGGTGTTCTCCAACCGGACCAGGTCCTCGTCTAGATTGTCGATGATCTCTTGTGACTCGTTCAGATACTCGTTCAACAGCTCCGGATCGTCGACAAGTGAATCTTCGTTCATGCAGACCATCCTCTGTCCGGCCTTATCGGCCACGCAGTGCGGATCATTATCGCGCGGCGCCCTCGAGAAGGCTCCTCTCCGAGCCGGTCAGGAGGCGGTTCAGATCCAGGAGGATCAGCAGGCGATCCTCCAGCTTGCCGACCCCGGAAATGTACTCCGCATTCACCGAGCTCACCACCTCCGGCGTCGGTTCAACCGTCGATCGTGGAATCCTGAGCACCTCGGATACGGAGTCGACGATGAAGCCGATCGTCTTGCGGTCGACCTCGACCACCATGATGCGCGTGCGCTTGTCCGGCGGCCTGGGTTCGACGCCGAACCGCTTCCGGAGGGCAATGATCGGAATGATGCGGCCACGCAGGTTGATCACCCCTTCGACGAATTCCGGCGAGTTCGGCACCCGGGTCATGTCGACCATTCGGATAATCTCCTGAACCTTCAGGATGTCGATCCCAAACTCCTCGTCGGCGAGCCGAAAGCTCACCAACTGGAGCAGCTCGTCCGGCTTTCGCAATTCTGTGGCGGCTGTGTCGAGCGGCATATACGAGTTCTCCTTGTATTCCGGCTGTGGCTCCGAGCGTGCGGAGTCGCACGAATCTACCGGGAAAAATGATCGGCAACAAGACGCATGAGAGCCTCCCGATGTCCTTCGTCGATCCCCACGAAAACCACCCCTATGTCGTATCGCGCGTCTTGCGTCACCGTTTCAGCCCGAACGACTTCCGCCAGAGCCACGAACGGCTCCGAACCGATCGTGGAGTCCTGTCTATAAAAGCCGGTAAGATAGCGGTCCCAGCCTGGCAGTTTCATTTCGATTTTCAGGATCGATCCGACCCGAAAAGGGTGGGGTGACTCGAAGAGAATCCCCCCTCCGGAGATATCCTTGTAGTGTGCGTCGAAGTACCGGGGCGGCTCATCCGTGAAATTGAATTCGCGAAACCGCAGCGCATTCCTCTTTGTGACCCGCACATAGGACCGCTTCTCGTCAACGACAGTCCTGTCGCTGAGCCGCGCCTTCTTTCGTCTTTCCCTCATGAAATCTCCCCACCATGATCTGGCCTGCAGCCCGAGCACCGAGTGACGCGAAAAGACACGCTCATCCCATCCCTCGTTGACCAAGCCCGGTGAGCGGCCCGTTGATGCATTCCTCCCGTCCTGCTTATCTGCGAGGGGTCCGGAAGACCTTGCCGAGTCGGCCTTCCCGCCACGTCCCGCGCGCGTTCGGCTTCCTTATACACTAGCATACGAATCGGCTGGACCCATTTCAAGCCATCATTCGTCGGCCCGCCAGCGATCATGCATCCATAGCCACTGTTCCGGATGAGCGCGGATGAGGTCGGAGAGAACGTCGTTGCATTCCTGGACGAGCTCTTCGACGGGCCTCGACGCACCATCCCTCCTCAGCTGGATCGCTGGCAGATATACCGCGCGGTACCTGGCCCCGCCCTCGATCTCCTCGCAGTAGCCCGGAACAAGCGCGGCACCGGCTTGGAGCGCGAATCGGACGGCTGCCGGAGTCGTGTACGCTGGCCTGCCGAGAAAGGTGCCGGCGACGCCATCCTGCCGTCTCACTCTCTGGTCCATCAGGATTCCGACGACGCGTCCGGCTCGCAACGCGCGCAGAACCGGACGCGCCGATTCACGCTTCTCGACGATGTCGTTGCCCAGTGCGCTGCGCTTCGAGGTGAGCTTCCTCTCGAGAAGACGATTGTCCAGGGCGCGCGCGATCACGAGGACCGGTCCATATCGAATGGCAGTTGCGATAGCGCCCACCTCCCAGTTTCCCAGATGCGCCGTGAAAAGCACCACGCCGCCCTTGCTCAGTGCCGACTCGATGTGTTCGGCACCTTCGACATCGATCAACTGTGCGATACGGGAACGAGTCGCGCCCCAGAGCTTGATGCAATCGAAGACCATGCGGCCGAAGTGCTCGAAGACACTCCCGGCGGCTGCCTCAGATCCGGGACCGAGAGTCTCCCTGAGGTTTAGCTCGCAGAGAGTCCGGTGGCGCTTGTCGAGCCGGTAAAACAACCGACCAAGCCGAGATCCCAGTCCGAGCACCGCAGCGCGCGGGAGGAATCGGATAGCCAGAGCGATCACGAGGTAGAGCCCGTATTCGAAGCGTTCGAGCGCTGGCGACTTCATTGGCAGGCGGATGACGGGCGAGATTTCTCGCGCGCAGAATCGGAGCCGGTCCTACTGGCGGGCACTGAACCCGTTCCTGAGCATGCCGAGAACATCCTGCGTGAATTCCTCGTCGATCACGGTCCGGATCGGCAACGGTTCGATTCTCAGCTGAGTCGCGAGCGTCGCATCAATTCGCACACTATCCTTTTCGGTGGTGATGAATAGATCGGCACCGCACTCGTCGGCCCTCGCGCGGAGCTGAAGGAGCTCGGCGTCGCTGAATTCGTGATGGTCCCGGAAAAATCTGTGCCCGACCACTCTGGCGCCTGCGCGCTCGATCGTGGAGATGAACGATTTCGGGTTGCCGATACCACAAACGGCAAATGCTTTTCGGCCTGTCAGGTCGGAAACAGGCTTGAATGTGGCCCGGTAGAACGGCAACGGCGGGCACGCGCGGAGAATCCGTTCCATGCGCAGGGGGAGGATCCCTTCTGAGCGAGTCAGGACCAGGATATCAGCCCGCCGAAGCGAGGCGTATCCTTCTCGCAGCCAGCCGTTCTCGTGCCACGGATCGCTGCAGTCGATCAGGACGATGTCGCAGTCACGATGGAGTTGCCTGTGCTGGAAACCGTCGTCGAGGATGTGAAGGTCACATCCGTGTCCCTCGGCCTGACACCCCGATGCATAGCGGTCCGCCCCGACGAAGATGGCGTCCGCCGGGACGTATCTGGCGTACAATCGGGCCTCGTCGGCGATTGAACCCGTCGAGTAGCCGCGGAGCAGGATGGACGGGTGCCAGCCCTGCTCGGCCAGCTTCGCATAGAGGTAGATGCAGATCGGGGTCTTGCCCGTACCGCCAAGCGCCAGGTTGCCGACGCTGACCACGGGCCGCGCCAGTCTCTTGGAACGCCTGAACCCTGCGTCGAATGCGCGGTTGTTGAGCGCGGTCGCAGCGGCGTGCACCCCCCCCGCAGCCGACCTCAGCAGCCACATTCCTCACCTCGAACGATTCGATCCAGGACATCCGCAGTTGTGTGAACGGCATCCGCGTGCGTCCGCAACAGACGCCGGGCGGCTTCGCCCATCCGCGCGGCCTCGACAGGATCGCGGAGGATCTCGAGAAGGCATGGGGCCAGTTCGGCACGTGACGCAACCTGCCGCGCCGCGCCACCATCAATCAGCATGCGCGTCATCTCCCTGAAATTGCTCACGTACGGACCAAACAACACCGGTTTGGCCCACGCCGCGGGCTCCAGCAGGTTGTGCCCGCCCGCATCGACCAGGCTTCCTCCTACGAATACAACGTCGGCTATCGAATAGACCGACCGCAGCTCCCCGATCGTGTCGAGAAGCGTCACCACCGCACCGTTCCCTCTGCGACTCCTGATCGCGAAGTCGACTCCGCGGCCGGCGAGGATCTGTTCGACCTCCCGAAACCTGGCCGGCTTCCGGGGTGCGAGCACCAGGCGGATCCCAGGCACCTCCTTCCTGATCTCATCAAAAGCGTCCAGGATCATCTCTTCTTCGCCTGCACACGTGCTCCCAGCCACAAAGACCTTGCTTGATTCGGGAATCGCCAAAACCTCCCTCCACCGGCCTGCCTCGCTTGCATCGGGACAGGCCTTCTGCCACTTGAGATTGGGCATCGTGTGCACCTTGGATGCCGGCGCCCCCAGTGCACGGATCCTCTCCGCATCCTGCGGGCTCTGCATCAGGAAACAGTCGATATCCGCGAGCACCGGGGCGAGCAGTTTGCGGATGACGCGGTAGCGCGGGAATGACCGATCCGAAATCCGCCCGTTGACGATCGCGACGGAGGCACCGGAACGGCGTGCGAGGCGGATGGTGTTCGGCCATATCTCAGTCTCGAAAAGAAGAAGGGCGGCCGGGCGTGTGCGACCCAGGACTCGCTTCACCGCGCTCGGATGATCCAAGGGGGCATAGAAGACAGTCGCGATAGAACTGAGCTCGCGCACCGCCACCTCCCTGCCGGCAGGGGTCACGGTCGACAAAAAAACGGAGCGACTCTTGTGCCGGCTGCGCAGTTCCTTCACCAGCTCGATCGCCCCCATCACTTCCCCCACCGAGACACAATGAATCCAGATGTTTCTCGGTCGTGGGTCATCCTCGTCGACCGCCGATGGAATCCATCCCAGCCGCTCACCCAGCCCCGCGAGGATGCCAGGTCTTCCTCCCGCCAGCCGGCGGAGGAACAAAATAGGGAGAGCCAAAAGAATCGCCACCGTGACGATGATGCTGTACCCGAAGTAAACAAATCGGCTCACGTCGTCTTCGCACTCACGGGCCGAGTATACACTAGCGCGAACGGCAGACTGGCAACGGCGCGCCGGGATGCCGGTCCGCCGCCGCCAGGCGGAATCCGATCAGCTGTGGAACGTGCGGACGATCCCCGGCTAATTCGTCGCGCTTGCAATGAGCTTCCTGTTCCCTGTGCGCGCGATCACATTGAGTGCAGGTCCGGGATATCGCATAATCCACAGTATGGGGCGCACTGAGAGCGTCGACTTCCGAGGGCCGGCGGGTCGGCTCGAGGGCAACATCCTGTGGCCGGAGGGCCGCCCGGTCGCTGCGGCAGTCGTCTGCCATGCACACCCACTCCATGGGGGGATTATGCACTTCAAGGTCGTCTACCGAGCAGCGAAGGCTCTGCAGGCGCAGGGGCTCGCGGTTCTGCGGTTCAACTTCCGCGGGGTCGGGCGCAGCGACGGGGCGCACGACAACGGGGACGGAGAGCAGAATGACGCTCGCGCGGCAATCTCGGAGATTCTGAACCGCCTGCCCGATTCACCGATTGTGCTCGGAGGCTTTTCGTTCGGCTCTGCGATCGCCCTCCGAGTCGGGGTGGGCGACAGCCGAGCGCATGCCCTGATGGCACTCGGATTTCCCATCTCCCTGATGGCAGACACGAGCTTCCTCGTCCGATCTCCGAAGCCGACCCTCTTCGTGCAGGGCGATCGGGACGAATTCGGTGATGGTGAGAGCATCCGGAGACTCGTATCTGAGCTGCCGGGGGAATGTTCGCTCGACGTCATCCCCGAATGTGATCACTTCTTCTCGGGGCATCTGGACCGCCTCCATACGGCCGTCGCGCGATGGGCGGCCGCAAGGCCATGGAGTCGTCGTGAGAGCGAGCCGGCGGCATGCCCGGGGAGTCTGGAATGTTGAGGCGAGCCCGGTGCGCATTTCTCCTTGTCCTGCTGGCGGGATCTCACGGGTCCGCGGCCCCCGAAAAGGCGGTGGTCTTCGCTCACTACTCCTTCTGGTATACGGTCGGGGAGGCTGCCAGCGTTTCGGCGTGGCCGCCCGATGAGATCTCAGGACGCCTCATGTACCCGATGCCTCGATATCCGAGGTTGAGCGACGAGGGCTCCGGATCTTTCGGCACGAATCACGGCTTCGGCGGATACGACGCCACGTCTGCGGCGAATATCCGGCAGCATGTTACGTGGGCGAAACAATATGGTATCGATGTCTTTGCGCTCCTCTGGGATGGCCAGACCGGGGGGCGGTTCACGCCGAGTGTCGACAAGTTCAAGAAGGCGGCTGACGGGATGCCGTGGATTATCTTCTACGATACAAACGTTCGCTTCGGGCGATTGGGGATCTGCACGGTCAGCAACCCGCTGTCGAATCTGCAGCCGTGCCCGTATGACCTGGACCAGAAGGTGAGAGATGGGGAGCAGGTCAAGACCATGGGACAGGTCCTCGTCGACGACTTCAAGTACATCAAGGAGAAGGGATGGATCGACGATCCAGACTATTTCCGCGTCGACGGGAGGCCTGTCGTGTGGATCTACCAGGCGTTTCAGTTTTCGGATCAGAGCGAGACGGATTCACAGGCGCGCAAATGGACGGCCTACATCGACGACATTCGCAAGTGGTTTTGGCAGAACTACCAGACGGAGATCTATCTGGTCGGAAACATCGCGGGGGCTCGCCGGCTGTATGAACCGTCATGGGATTCCCACATCAGGCAGTTCGACGCGGTCTCCGGATGGTCGCCGTACTACATCACGTGTGAGCGCGAGCCGGAATGCGATTGCTGCCGCCCTCGTACCGTGACCGACGCGGTGGCCCCGATCATCCGTGGCTGGGTTCAGAGCGTGCCGTCTATGAAGGTCAAGCGCATCTCAGGCGGGGAGTCGTCGATCGAGTTCGCGCCTTTCATCACGCCTCAATTCGATGACCAGTGGGTCAAAGGGTCGGGGCGCCCTCGCATGATCGCGAAATCCAAAGAGGATTTCCGGTACATGGCTCAAACGCTCGGCCTCGACCTCCTCACCGGTCGCCACTGGCTCTTCCTCGCCACCTTCAACGCCTGGCCCGAGGGGACGACGGTCGAGCCGTCATGCGATTGGAAATCCCGGAACTGCGGCCCGGACTACTCGCGCGACCGCGGGCAGTACGGATTCGAATTCCTTGAAGTCATCCGGGACGTGTTTGGTGCGGATTAGTGTCTTGGAAGTTGAGTGTTGACACGAAGTGGCAAGAAACCTGTTCACCGCAGAGACGCAGAGGTCGCGGAGAAAGATTCCCGCTCTGCGCTCTCCGCGCCTCTGCGGTGAAATGGCATACCCATGAACCCGCGGCTCTTGGTTGCGGCTGTGCCGCGTTAGGGAGCGGAGTCGCTGAGCCCGCGCGCGGCTACCCAGGCGCTCGACCACGCCCATTGAAAGTTGAATCCGCCGATGCGAGCATCGACGTCGAGGATCTCGCCGACAAGGTGCAGGCCCGGGCACCGGCGCGACTCCATTGTGCGCAGGTCCAATTCGTCGAGAGGCACACCGCCCGCCGTCACCTCCGCATAGTTGTAGCCGCGGCTGCCGGTCACTGGAAGAGGCCAGTCGAGAAGCGCGTGAAGAAGTCGACGGCGGTCGGCCCGGGAGAGGTGCGCGAGCTGAGTTCCGGGGTCCATGCCCAGTGTTGCCAGGATCGCGGCGGCCAGACGCGCCGGGAGAAGTGAGGCCATGGCCTTCTCAAGCGATAGTGCGCCTCGTGCCGACCCAATCTTGATCAGCAGCCGTTCGGCTGATTCGAAATCCTCGTCCGGCAGAAAGCTCGCACGGAGCTCCGCGTCCCGGCCTTCGAGTCTCTCCCTGAGCCAGAACCGTGAGATGTCGAGCACGGCGGGACCGCTGATGCCGAAGTGAGTCCAGAGCATCGATCCGCGAATCCGCGCCATCGGCCGTGCCGTCGGCCGCGCCGTCGGCCGCGCAGCCGACTGCGTCGGCTGCTGGCCCGCCGTGATGAGTCTGAGCACGACGGTGTGGGATACTCCGGACAGAGGCACGTGGAAATCCCCTTCCAGATGCAGAGGCACGAGCGCGGGTGTGGGCGGGACGATCGAGTGACCGAGGTGCTGAGCGAATCGATATCCGCCGCCATCGCTGCCGCTCTTCGGAAGCGACAACCCCCCGGTGGCCAGCACGACTCGCCGGGCGTCGATCGTCCCACCAGTCGTCGCGATGTCGAATCTGTTGCCGGCCTTCTCGATTCCGACAACGCGCTGCTCGGTCAGGACGCGCACGCCACATCGGGAGGCCTCGAGCAGGAGCGCGTCCAGCACGCTCCGTGCGCTGTTGGAATCGGGAAACAGCTTGCCGCCGGGCTCCTCGTGCAGCGCGACACCGATTTCGCGGAAGAAGCTCACGGTCGCATCGACAGGCGCGGCCTTCAATACATGGCCGATCAGCTTCCGGTTGGCACCGTGGAAATCGGCCGCATCCACCACGGCGTTTGTCACGTTGCACCTTCCCCCTCCGCTCACGAGGATCTTCGCGCCGAGCCTCTTGACGCCGTCGAGTCCGAGGACTGTCAATCCGGGATGGTGGCGCGCGGCGAAGATGGCTGTGGCGATTCCCGCGGCGCCCAGGCCGACAATCGCGACTGTTCGATCGGAGGCCGCCGTCGTCGCCTGATCAGACCGAGGGTGGGGACTACCCCCAAGCTTTTCGCGGATGCGCCTTGTTTCAGTACCCATCACACTGGATGTCCAGAATTGTACCTCAAGCCGTTACAACCGCCCCCGACGAGACGACGTTGACGAATGGCCTTTGATTTCGTCTACGACTACGTCCACGTTGTTCCGGGGAGAGCGACCGACCCCACATGACTGAGGCGTCAGTTCGGGCTTGCCTGAATCCGCGCGTAAGACGCGCGGATTCAGGAATTAGAAATGCAAGATTGAAAATGCAAAAGCGGGGGAAGCGTGAGTGACGGACCTAGCGCAGATGCACCGCTCTTCGTAGCACCGAAGCGGTCGAGATCTCTTTCTGTCAAGAGATGCTTGACCTGTCGACCGGTGTGTGGGACGGCTTTCATGAGCGACCCGAGCACGCCGTGCCCGGCGATTGACCGAGCAGTTTCCGGTTTTTGAATTTTGAATTTTGAATTTTGAATTGCCCAAATCCGCGGCTTAGCCGCGGATTTGGGGCTTGGACTTTCTCTTGTGCATCCGCCGAGTCGATGCTATCCTTTCCGCTCATGCGCATGGGTGAGCGGTCGTGGGGCGCGTATCCGTTTCGGACGAAGGCTCACCTGGCGCGGGGCGGGCGTGGCCGAATCATCGCTGCGCACGCAGCTGCCGTCGCGTCGGCGACGGTTGCGGCGGTTTACAGTTTCTACATGGAATCGCGATGGTATGAGACGACGACTCTGAGGATTCCGGTCCGGGGACTGCCGCCGGCATTTCACGGGTTTCGCATTGTGCAGCTGAGCGACATTCATCTCAGCTCGGTGGTTCCGATGTCGTTTGTCGATCGCTGTCTCGAAGGTGCGTGCGATCTCGATCCTGACCTGATCGTGCTCACGGGGGACTATGTAACGACGAGGGACTCGAAGTACAGCGACCAGATCCTGCGTGCATTCCGCGGGCTTCGCGCGCGTGCGGGAACGATTGCAGTGCTGGGGAACCACGATCGGGGGATATACAAGTGGCGGCGGTCGTCGCGTGTACCCGTCGATGCTGCCGCCTGCCAGGACCGATTCGACGGTGCAGGCGTGCGGCTGCTCGTCAATGAATCGATCCTGCTTCGGTCGGCGGGGTCGACGCTGGCGATCGTGGGGCTTGATGACTTGTGGAGCGGTTCGTTCCGCCCCGACTGGGCATTCGATGGTCTGGAGGCGGCAACCCCGCGCGTGGTTCTCTGTCACAACCCGAACGGCGCTGTCGCGATGAATGGCCACAGGGCCGACATCATTCTCTCGGGCCACACGCACGGAGGCCAGGTCGTCTTGCCGCTGGTGGGAGCACGATGGCTTCCGACCGAGCATCGGCAATTCGTCGCGGGACTCTACCGGGTCGGCTCGAACTTGCTGTATGTCAATCGCGGGATCGGTCATCTTCCACCTGCGAGATTCAACTGCCATCCCGAGATCAGCGTTTTCGAGCTGGCGCCGGCGCACTGAGCCCGGCAGCCTGTTCAGAGGTGACCCGATCGGAGCAGGGTTCGAAGCATGTCGGGCCGAAGGACTTTGATCGAGAGCCCATCGACTTCGATCATCCCTGATTCTTTGAATCTCCGGAGGGTGCGGGAGAGAGTCTCGGGGATGGTGCCGAGCTTAGCGGCAAGGACCTTCTTCGAGAACGGCACGTCAACGTTTTGGCCCGGGCCGCGGTCGCAGTGTTCCAGCAGTGTCGCGGCGAGGCGCTCTTCGACATCCTTGAGTGTGAGATCGTCGAGAAGATGAACCATGAACCTGAGCTTCATCGAGAGGGCGGCGATGATCTTGAGCGCGATGTTCGGCCGAATTTCGAGGAGCTGCCGGAAGCGCGCTTTCTGAAAGGTGAGAACCCGGGAATCGGCCAGCGCCTCAGCCGATGCCGGGTAATCCCGTCCCGCAAAAGCGGCGGCTTCGGCGAAGCTGTCGCCGCTCTCGCAGATGTGCAGGATCAGCTCCTTCGCATCTCTCGATGTCTTGAAGATCTTGATGGCGCCATGGATGACCACATAGAACGCCATGGCGGCATCACCGTCGAGGAACACGACGTCGCCCTTCTCGAAACGCTTCTCTTCGGCGCAGGCGAGGACCGCCGCGAGCTCGTCAGAGTTGAGGTTCCCGAACAGGTGGGAGTCGCGGAGTGCGCCGAGCTTGTCGGGTCCGGCCATCAGTTGATCAACCGTTTGAGCCTGTCGGCGGCCTGGGCCGCGGCCTCGTAGTCAGGCTTGACCTCCAGCGCGCGCCGGAACATTTCAAGCGCCCGGTTGTACATCTCCTTGGCTGCATAGAGTCTGCCAAGATTGAAATACGGATAGTGACGAGCATCATATCGCGGGGCCTCCATGGCCTTCTCCAGCCAGGGGATCGCCTCGTCGAGCCGGTCCAGCTCGATCAGGTACGCTCCGATATCGTTGTATGGGTGCCCGAAATCCGGGTCGATCTCGATCGCTTGCTTGCACAAATCAATCGCCTGCTCGAATCTCTTCTTGAAACTGTGAGCCCACCCGAGATACGTGTAGGCCTCTGCGGTCGGAAACAGCTCGATTGATTGCCTGTACAGCAGGAGCGCGATATCCAGGTCGCCGTTCATCTGCGCACGATACGCCTTTTTGAACAGCTTCCAGGCTGCCCGCTTCCGCTCGTCGACATTCATCATGGCTAATGATTACTCCGTGGGGCGGAAATACGCAACCCGTGGAGCGTGAAGCGTGGTGCGTGGAGCGTAGAGCGTAGAGCGTGGTGCGGGGAGCGTGGTGCGTTGGTGACCGGACCGGGCAACGATGCAGCCTCATGAGAACTGTACCGGCGAGGATGGCTCCCCCAACGCGGCTGAGCCGCAACCAAAAAGGTTGCGTCTCAGCCGCGCGTGAGAGCGTCCGGCCCGCGAAGCGGGCCTGGAGCGTGGAGCGTGAGAGCGTTCTTCCGAGCCACTCTGATCAGTTGGAGGCGACCGCTCCGTTCCTGCATTCCTCTCCTCCTGCTTTCCTGAGAGGTGTCGGAAGGGTCTTGCAGCGTGCCTGGATCTTGCCTGTCTGGTTGCGGCTCCGCCGCGTTAGTGTCTTACAAGTTGCGTGTTGACACGAAATGGCAAGATTCTTGACAATGCTGAATCCTCCCGATCCCTCTAAGGAAAGCAGGAGGAGAGGAATGCAGGAACGGAGCGGTCGCCTCG
>JACPPM010000191.1 GCA_016191015.1 Acidobacteriota bacterium
CTCGCCCGAGTCGGCGCCTCGACTTTGCCGCAGTCCTGAACCCCCGACCTGGCCCAGGGCCACAGTCGCCTTGCAGTCGACGGAGGAAAATAGCAGAATCAGTTCTCCACACGTAGAGAGGATGATATGACCGCAGAAAACCGAGAGAAGTACGAGAAGATAAGCCGGCACTTTCTGGAGATAATCAAGGCACTGGGTTTGGACCTCGATGACCAGAACATAAGCGATACACACAAGCGTGTCGCCCGGCTCTATCTCGAGATGTTTCAGGGTCTGGAGGACGGCAACGAGCCGCACATCACGACGTTTCCGAACAAGGAAAAGTACTCGAGCATGGTGTTCGTCAAGGACATCCCGTTCTACTCCATGTGCTCGCATCATTTCGTACCCTTTTACGGCAAGGCTCACATGGGCTACATCCCCAAGGACAGGATCCTCGGAATCAGCAAGCTGGCCCGTGTCCTCGAGTTTTACGCCAAGAGGCCACAACTCCAGGAACGCCTCACCGAGCAGTGCGTGGGGTATCTGTGGAACTGCCTGCAGCCGCTCGGCGCCATCGTCGTTGTCGAAGCTCACCACCTCTGCATGGAGATGCGCGGAGTGAAGAAGCCGGGCAGCATCACAATCACCTCGGCCATCCGCGGGTGCTTCGAGGACAAGGCTGTCCGCGAGGAGTTCCTCGATCTGCTCGACAGACCTTCATGGTAGAGGCCAGGGTCCCGGGGCCGGACGCGGGGATGTCGAGAGAGGCTGATCGGTCCGAATTTTGCATTTTGCATTTTGAATGACCTCCTGACGATGATCGTCCGGCTGGAACGTACCTTCTTCTTCGAGGCCGCCCACCGCCTGGCCCTCGACTACCTGACCGATCGCGAGAACGAATCGCTTTTCGGGCGGAAAGCCGGCCGGTACGGTCATGGACATAACTACGAAGGCTCGATCACGATCAGGGGACCCATTGATCCGCGAACCGAGTTCCTGATGAACATCGCGGATCTGGACGAAATCATCCGTTCGGTCATCCACCCGCTCGATCACAAG
This sequence comes from Acidobacteriota bacterium, assembly GCA_016191015.1. Lineage (GTDB taxonomy): Bacteria > Acidobacteriota > CAIWXX01 > CAIWXX01 > CAIWXX01 > JACPPM01. The sequence goes on from JACPPM010000191.1 coordinate 1,042, forward strand.
TATCTCAATCTTGACGTCGAATATTTCCGCGGACGCAATCCGACCTGCGAGGCGGTGGCCGAGTACCTGTTTGCTGAGCTCTCGCAGAGGCTTCCCGCGGAAAAGCTCCTGTTGCGGGAAGATCCTTCTACAAGTGTAGAGTATCAGGGGGAGGAGACTCCGATGTATCTGACGCGATCATTCACATTCAGCGCCGCTCACCGGCTGCAATCCGGCGCGCTCTCCGAGGAGGAAAACACGGCGATCTTCGGGAAGTGCAACAACCCGTTCGGGCATGGGCACAATTACGAACTTGAGGTCACACTCCAGGGGCGGCCGGACGGCACCACGGGGCTCCTGGCTCCTCTCGGATCCATTGACGCGGTCGTGAGGCGGGAGGTGCTCGAGCCCATGGACTGCCGTCACCTGAACGAGGAAATCGCCGAGTTCCGAGTGCTGAATCCGACCAGCGAGAACCTGGTGGTTGTCATCTGGAACAGGTTGGCCCCGCATCTCCCGCTCCACCGTCTTCGCCTCTGGGAGACGCGCAAGAGCTGCTTCGAATATCGCGGGGAGTAGGCAGGGCCTCCTGCTCGTGACTTGCGCTTGCAAGACCCTGCGCTAATCGGTCCGGCCGAATCGTTTTAACTTCTCGTACAGCGTCGAGGCCGAGATGCCGAGCCGCTTGGCGGCGGCGACCTTGTTTCCCCCGCAGTCCTGGATCGATCTCAAGATGGCGGTTTTCTCAAGATCCGCCAGCAACGTCCCGTCACCCGCCGGCCTTCTGGACGCGCCGTAGAGCAGGGCGGTGAGGTCGGCGGATTCGATTGTATCCCCAGGGCTCAGCAGCACGGCCCGGTCGACCAGATGCCGGAGCTCCCGCACATTTCCCGGCCATTCGTATTCAGTGAGGAAGGTCATGGCCTCCCCGGAAAACTGCTTCAGATGCTCTCTCGGCAGCCGGTGCTGGAGGAAGTGCTGGACCAGCAGCGGGACGTCCTCAGGCCGCTCTCTCAACGGCGGCAGGTGGATCTGGATCACGGAGACCCTGTAGAACAGGTCCTCCCGAAACCGCCCGGCTTGCATCTCCTCATCGAGATACCGGTTGGTCGCGGCGATCACCCGCACGTCGACGGTGAGTCCCTGCGTGCTCCCGAGCCGCCGCACCTCCTGCCTTTCCAGAAATCTCAGCAGCTTCGGCTGCTGCTGCATGCTCAGCTCCCCCACCTCATCCAAAAAGACCGTCCCCTCGTCGGCCAGCTCGAAGATCCCCTTCTTCATGTTCATGGCACCCGTGAACGCACCCTTCTGGTGCCCATAGAGCTCATTCTCCATGAGCTCCTCCGGCACGGCGCTGCAGTCGAACACGATGAAGGGCGCATCTGCGCGAGGGCTCAGCTTGTGGATGGCGCGCGCGACAAGCTCCTTGCCCGTGCCCGTTTCTCCGGTGATCAGGGCCGTCAGTGGAGTCGATGCCACCTTGCTGATCAGGCGAAACACCTCTCTCATCTTCTCGCTCTGACCATAAAGCCCCGCAAACTCGGGCGCCGGCTCCTCCCCGTGCTGCGCAGACACGAACTTGATGTCCGTCGTCCCTACACGCACGCAAGCGTTCGGCGGAACAAAGGCCTCCCTCACGCGGAGCCCATCCAGCAACGTCCCATTTGTACTGCTGAGATCCCGCAGCAGGTGCCCCTCCGGCCTCTGCAGGATCTCGATGTGGTGTCGCGACGCCGTCGGATCCGAAAGAACGAGGTCGTTGTCAGGCTCACGCCCCACCCTCACTACCGGACTCGCAGGCAGCAACGGGAACTCCCGTCCTGCGTCCGGCCCCGAAATCAGCCTCAGAACCGTCGATGCCTGCTCCCGCCCCGAACCCTCCACCCCCTGGATATTCCGCGTCGTGTCTTCTCGGCTCTGCTCCCTGCCCGTGCCCAACGAATCTTCGGAATCACCGCACGACTGGCTCATCGCTGAAACAAACTCCTATACCCGGAATATACCGCTCAGCACGTGCCATGACAACGTATCCGTCAGCGCGGCGCCTCCAGCTCCACCACCCCGTCGGCCGCGATGAACACGCCCAACCACCGATGGTCCTTCGACCGCGGGTCGCTGCTGGAAGGCCTGAAACCTCCCTTGACCCGGAACGAGTACAGCCTCCCGCCCGGGTGCCCATCAGACGAAACCTCAAGACTCAGCCGTCCCGGCGAATCCGGCCGGTACTCCCGATCACCATCTTTCAGAACGAGCGCAGCACCGTTGCGCACCTCGAAGGAAATCCCGCGAATCGGGCGGTCGGCAACCAGTCGAAACCGACCTGACGAGGATCCGCGCAGCCAGATGCCTCGCTCCTCGACGAAGGCAGGGGCGCCGTCGAGGAACTCGAGCTCGAGCGGACCGAGTCTCGCGCGCTGGAAGACCTTGGGCTCCGAGGCGATCCACCCAACCAGCGCCATGATCGTCCCTGCTGCCGCGAGATCGGATATCAGCCGTCTGGTCGGCAGGCGTGCAGTGAGCAGGAGCAGGGCGAGGACGCCTGCGACCATGATCAGGTTTCGCCACTCGATGATGCCCGGGACCGTGAGAACGGGCAGATAGTCTGTCGGTCTGAGGACCGGCCCGTCGAGCAGCGCGGAGAAGTTGGTGATCTGGCGAAGGTCTGAGTAGATAAGGTCATGCAAGAAGTAGGCAGGAGCCTCCATGGCCGTGACGCATAGCAGCATTGCAGCTCCCACGAGTACGGAGCGTGTGTACCGATTTCGCCATGACTCGATCCCGATGGCTAGCGGCCACGCAAGGAGTGGGAGCAGAGGCAGCAGAGGTCGACCGGGCGGGCAGTACCCACCCAGGTAGTTGGTGTAGGTGTAGAGCCCCAGATGGATTGCGGCCGGGAGAATCAGTGCGGCCAGCTTGCGTCTCGCCTCACTCCGGCGGACCACGACCAGGAGCCCGTAGAGTGCGAATGCGAGGACGGGACAGTAGAGGAGGACCCCACCCTTCTGATCGAAAAGATCGGCCAGAAACGTCTGCGGCATCAGGGAGAGTCTTGCAAGAGTGTCCCGCGAGAAGTAGTGCAGTAGGTTGCCGGCCACCGAGTCCTTCACGGCCGCGGCGCGACCCCCGGCTGCGGCCGCCGGAGAGAATGAGCCGTAGAAATGCCAGAGGAAGAGCTCGTAGGCAGCCGCGAGTGGAGCGGCGGCAGCCAGGACGGAAAAAAGGGCACGGAGGCGGGTAGGAGCGGGCGAACGGAGCAGCCGGGCGAGAAGCACCAGAGCCATCGCCGCGGCCACGGCGTTGAATTTCACGCCGAACCAGGGGCAGAGGGCAACGAGGGCGGCGCACTGCACCCACCGAGGCGGCGATGCCAAAAGCTGGCGGAAGAAGATGGCTATGATCAGCGCGACCGTTGTCTCGGGGTAGACGAGAATCGAGTAGTTGAGAATGGGTGGCGTCGCCGCCAGTAGGGCTGCAGTGACCAGCGCCACACCCCGTTCCACCTCCAGCCTTCGCAGCAGCAGGAAGATCGCGGCCGCCAATCCCGAGGCTATGAACGCCATGCCGAGTCGGATCGCGACTGCGAGATCGGCCGGCCCACCCATCCTGCTGCCCACATAATAGAACGGCATCAGGTATGCGGATACGGCGATCCCGTGAACCGGATACCCTCCCTTGTCCCGCCCCTGGGTCGTGCGGGGCGTCAGCTTGCCGGGGTAAAACGCGGTGTAGTCCCTCGCCGCGAAATCGTCCTTGAGCCGGATATCCCCATCGCTGAGCAGGCTGTGAGTGGCCAGAAGGTAGTTCGGTTCGTCTCCGCTGAAAGCCTCCATTCGGCCGAACAGGCCTAGGGCCGAGGCCGAATAGAGAATGTAGGAGAGGGCGGCGATGAGGCCGGCCGTCCGCGCATCCGAACGTGGTATCAATTTCGGCCATGGGATGGACGGAGCGAAGATGACGACGGCCAGCGCGCTACTCGCGGCGACCGCGAGGGCAAACGGGTGATAGAAGATCGCGCCTCGCCACAGGGGGAAGGTGAGGAGTGGCGTGAGGACCAGGAGCGAGCGGGTCGCGATGGCGGTGTTCAGCCGGCCCGCCATGATCGCGATCCCCACTGCTCCGGCGTGCGTCGTCGACCAGGCACTAGCGATGACTGATGGAGAGAGTCTCGAGCGGCAGGGACTCGGCCTCCAGACGCGTCAAATCGGCGATCTTGCTGGCATGGTCGATGTCGATACCGACGATGGTACCGGCCTCATCGAAATCGAGGACGACCCCGGGCGAGACCTCGCGCGAGCCGGCACTCGGGCGGTCGGCGAAGTTGATATACAGTGAATCTGTCTCCGCGTAGTAGTGGCACTTCACGGGTCAATCCTCCTTGAAATCCTGATCGAGGAATGCGTTGTGGACAGTCTCGCCATCTTCCAGCGTGACAATTCGTAGGTAGGTGCCCAGATCCGGCACGAAGATCCAGGAGCTGACCCGGCCGTCCGCCCCCACTTCCCGCCTCGCCGGCTGTTCGATCGCGCGGGCGCACGTCTCCATCCGAACATACGGTCTCTTCTCCAGAATACGCTCATCGAAGTATCGCGTGGTCCGGATCCGTCTGGACGCTCGCCCATTTCGGGCGAGAATATCGTGGAGCGTCTGCGATGCAATCCGCACCTCAGGGTTGCGCACGATTTCTTCGATCGAGTACCGCATCTTTCGCGCCCAGTTGAGGTGTTCGACCGTCGTTCCGGGCATATTCTGCTGCTCGCGCTCCAAGAACAAGTCCTCCTGATTCAACATCATCATCGCGGAATTCGTGGCCGCGAGGAACTCGACGATTCGATCCCGCACATCGGCGACGGGCGCGTCGAGCGGCAGTTCGGTCGTCTCTGCCACACGCATCTTGTCGGCGCGCCGGTCGAGCCGCGCGTCACGGCGGTCATCCTCGTCCACGAGCAATCCGGCCTCCTCCCGGCGGGCGATGTCGGTTTCGTCCCAGTACCCTGCGAGCGTGGGAAGGTCGTGCGTGGACAGCGTGGCGATGCTCAGCCGCGGGTACTCGCCGGGGCCCTTGAAGCTCCCATCCAGCCGGCGTTCGAAGTAGAAAACCCGGTACGACAGAATTCCTCTTTTCGAAAGCTCCTCACGGATGGAATCGGGCACGGTGCCAAGATCTTCGCCGATGATCATCGTCTGATTCCGCACGCTCTCCAGGCAGACGATCTTCAGCAGGTCTTCGTGGAAGTCGAGCACGTAGGCACCTTCGGCGGGGGTGCGGTCTCGCGGGATCCAGAAGAGACGCACAAGACGCATGACGTGGTCGAGGCGGAGGGCGCCGGCGTGGCGGCAGTTTTTCCGAATCTTCGCCGAGAAGAGACGGTACGCATCCTCACGGTACCGGTCCCGGTTCGGCGGCGGGAACTGCCAGTCCTGACCCTGAGGGCCGAGGGGATCCGGAGGCGCACCGCTCTTTGCCCCACCCACAAACAGGTGCCGGTACGCCCAGTTGTCGGCGCCGTGTCGGTCGACGGCGAGCGCCAGATCCAGGTAGAGGCCGACCCGCATGCCACTGGCACGTGCAGCGAGCGCCGCCGCGGCAAGCTGCAGCTCGAGCTGCCACTGCAGATACTTGAAAAAGCGGATCCGTTGAGCGTGCTCCTCCTTGAAGCGGGAAACGGCGGTGCCGGCAGGATCCTGCAGCTCCTCCGGCCAATCGCTCCAACTCCATGCCTCAGGATCCTCCGCGTGCACCTGCTCGTAGATCGCGCAGAAAGTTGCAAAATTGTCGAGCAGCACCCCCTCGGCCGCCTCATACTCCTCAAATGCACTGCCACGCTCAGGCGTGGCGTGCTCGCGGAACCAGCCGAACGCGAGATCGAGAAGCTCCAGCTTGAGTGATGCCACTTCTTCATACTGAACGGTATCAGCGGCTCGGAGCTTCGCCAGGCGGTTCCTCATGGCGGCCGACTGGAATAGTGCCTGTGCCTCGGGGGAATCGGCGACGTCTTCGACAGCGCTCAGATCTATGTAAACGAAATTGCGGTAGTAGCGGCTCGTCGGAAGATACGGGCTTGCGTTGTAGGGTTGCCTGTTAAAGATCGAATGGATCGGGTTGAGCCCCACAAACTGAACGCCGGCCGTCGCCGCGGCCCATTCGATGAGCCGTCGCATGTCTCCGAGATCGCCCGCACCGCAGTTTCTGTTCGACCTCAGTCCATAAAGCGAGATGGCCAGCCCCGCCACCTTTTCGCCACGCTCGTACCAGTCGGGCAGATAGGCCCGCTCAGGACACACGATCAGGCGAGTCCGCTGCCGAGCCCTCTGATCGCCCATCTCTACCTCGACATCGAGATCGTAGTAGCCCAGCTCGACATCGACCGGCAAGGGGCACGCGCATTTCCAAGAAGACTTGCCGGCAACCACAAGTTCCTCGATCGTCACGATGCTCTGCGGATCGGCCTCGACGTGACGCTCACCGCCGTCCTCCCCGACCAAAGTCAGAAGGACCTTCGTCACTCGTCCCGGCGCGTACAGACGCAGCCCATTGGCCAGCTCGGCCTGCGTCCTCACCAGCACCGGTTCGACCAGCTGCGACCATTCCTCCCGGTCCATCGCCGAGAGCTCATCGCGCAGCTCCTCCACTGAAGCAGTGCGGAAACCACAGGCCCCGAGCAGCTCCGCCCTCACCTCATCGGTCGTCTCGTGAACCTTCCCCTCAATATCACAATAGGAATCAGTGATGCCTCGCCGCGACGCCAGCTCGCGCAGCAGCGTCACCCCTTCGTCTACATTCGCTGTTTCCACGGTATCCTAACGCGGCATAGCCGCAACCAAGAGCCGCGGGATCATGGGTATGCCATTTCACCGCAGAGGCGCTGAGAGCGCAGAGCGGGAATCTTTCTCCGCGACCTCTGCGTCTCTGCGGTGAACAGGTTTCTTGCCATTTCGTGTCAACACTCAACTTCTTGGACACTAATGTATCCTATTCTTCTGACCTGGAACAACGGCCGGTGGCTCGACCGAGATCCGGGGTACAGCGAGACTGGGCGACCTCGCGTTCGCCATCGACCGCCTCGCCGCGCCCGCTTTCATGATCACGCGGCTCATCCGAGGATTTGGGCACGAACAGGGCCTCGTCAAAGTCCCGAGCTAGCCGCAGATTTCGCAGATTCTTCGCGCAGATTCCGCCGATGGCTTCGCGAGGCCGGTGGGATTCGCTTTGAGGAGGGCTCTGCGATGAGTGATGATCCCATCTGTGTAATCCCTCCGGAAATCTGCGTCATCTGCGGTTTCC
>JACPPM010000197.1 GCA_016191015.1 Acidobacteriota bacterium
GAACGGAGCAGTCATCTCCGGAGCTCAGGGTGGCATCGAACAGACCCCTTCCTGCCTTCCTAACTTCCTGCTTTCCTGAGAGGTGCTCGGAAGGGTCTTGCAGCGTGCATGGGTCTTGCAGCGTGCATGGGTCTTGCCTGTTTGGTTGCGGCTCCGCCGCGTTAGGAGGAGGGCGCCTCTGAAGATGTAGAGGTAGTCGTAGACGAACAACCCTTGATTTCGTTTACGTCTACGTTCACGTTTCTCGATCAGGTATCTCGCCGGGCGCTCGCCACGCATTCGTCGCACTTGACACATCAGCCGCCGGTCTCCTAAGATAAAATTCACACGTAAGCAAAGTCTATATAGACCATGGCAGTCAGAATCGGCGACCTTCTGTTGAAGGAAAACCTCATCACGAAGGAGCAGCTCGACAAGGCGTTGGAGACACAGCGTCAGACAGGCGGCAAGCTGGGCAGTACCCTGGTCAGGCTCGGGTACATTTCAGAAGAAGACATCACCAGCGTCCTGAGTCGGCAGTATGGCTATCCCTCGATCAACCTGAGTCTTTTCGAGATCGACCCTGCAGTGATCAAGATTCTGCCGCCCGAGACGGCCATGAAGTACCAGGTGGTCCCGATCAACAAAACGGGCGGGACACTCACGATTGCGATGTCCGATCCGACGAATCTGTTTGCGATCGAGGACATCAAGTTCATGTTGAATTACAACGTCGAGCCGGTCGTGGCCTCCGAGTCGGCCATTCGCGCCGCGCTCGACAAGTATTACGGTACGAGCACGGAGCTGGAAGTGAAGAAGGTGCTCGACAAGGTGGCCCTCGCCGAGGACGCCAACGTCGAGGTGATGGACGCCGAGCAGGAGGAAATCGACCTCGAGAGTCTGACGAAGGCCACCGAGGACGCTCCGGTCATCCAGCTCGTGAACCTGATCCTCACCGACGCGCTCAAACGCGGCGCCTCGGACATCCATGTCGAGCCATACGAAAAAGAGTTCCGCGTCCGGTATCGGATCGATGGGATCCTGTACGTAGTGATGAACCCTCCGATGCGGATGCGCGATTCGATCACAAACCGTGTCAAGATCCTTGCCAAGATGGATATCGCCGAGAAACGCCTGCCTCAGGATGGCCGCATCAAGATGAAGGCGAAGAAGGACGGGCAGCTCAAGGAGATTGACCTGCGCGTGAGCTGCCTGCCGACCTTGTTCGGTGAGAAAATCGTCCTGCGGCTGTTGGACAAAGAGAATCTGCGTCTGGACATGACGAAACTCGGATTCGAGGTGGACTCGCTCCGGCGATTTGAAGACGCGATCCTCAAGCCGTACGGAATGGTCCTCGTTACGGGGCCCACCGGCAGCGGTAAGACCAACACGCTCTACTCGGCCATGCAGCGCATCAACACGCCCGAGACCAACATCATGACTGCCGAGGACCCCGTCGAATACAACATGATGGGGATCAATCAGGTGCAGATGAAGGACCAGATCGGGCTGAACTTCGCCGCCGCGCTGAGGAGCTTCCTGCGTCAGGATCCGAACATTATCCTCGTCGGCGAAATCCGAGACTTCGAGACGGCAGAGATCGCAGTGAAGGCCGCGCTCACCGGCCACCTCGTGCTTTCGACCCTCCACACCAACGATGCCCCCTCCACGATCAGCCGTCTGATGAACATGGGCATCGAGCCATTCCTGGTCGCGACCTCCGTCCTCGTCATCGCCGCTCAGCGTCTTATCCGCCGCCTGTGCACGCGATGCAAGGAGGAGGTGTACACGCCACCACAGGCTCTGATCGACATCGGGTTCAGCCCGGAAGAGGCCAGGCTTGTCCGCACCTACCGCCCCAAGGGCTGCTCGGATTGCAACAACACCGGCTATCGCGGCCGCGTGGCGTTGTACGAGGTCATGAGCGTCTCCGACGACATCCGCGAGTTGATCCTGGTCGGTGCATCAGCCATGGAGATCAGGAAAAAATCGATCGAGGAGGGGATGATCACTCTCCGCGGAAGCGGTCTGTCGAAGATTCGGGATGGTGTCACAAGCATCGAAGAGGTCTTGCGGGAAACGGTGAGGTAGGCAGGTGCCAGCTCCTCCAGGCCACCACCGCTTCTCGGGCGCGCGCAGACCTGCGGAATGCTCGTGTGAGTCCCGAAGCCCCCGCGCTCCGGTCCGGAGATATTGGACAGAGGGCTTTGGACCTTGGACCTGGACTATTGACGCCTCTCAGAGGTAGAAAGGGGACCCATGGCGGCCTCATTGCACCAGCTTCTGAAAACGATGGTGGAACAGGGAGGGACTGATCTCCACGTCACCACCGCCGCTCCACCGACGATCCGCGTCGATGGTATCTTGCGCCCGCTCAACCACCCCCCATTGACGGCTCCCGAAACGAAACAGCTCGCCTATTCGGTCCTTACCGACGCACAGAAACACAGGTTTGAGGAGCATTTGGAGCTGGACTTTTCTTTCGGCATCAAGAACCTGGCGAGGTTCCGCGCCAACATTTTCAGCCAGCGGGGTGCGGTCGGAGCTGCATTCCGGCGAATCCCATACGAGATCCCGCCGATGGACGTACTGGGAATCCCGCCGGTGGTCGGGAAGATGTGCGATCGCCCCCGCGGCCTCGTTCTGATCACCGGACCGACGGGAAGCGGCAAATCCACGACCCTCGCCGCGATGCTCGACAAGATCAACAAAGAGAAGCCGCTGCACATGATCACGGTGGAGGATCCCATCGAGTATCTGCACCAGCACCAGAAGTGTCTGGTGAATCAGCGTGAGCTCCATGCGGACACCCACTCGTTCCCGGCCGCGCTCAGATCCGTCCTCCGCGAAGACCCCGACGTCGTGCTGATCGGTGAGATGCGAGACCTGGAGACGATCGAATCGGCGCTGCGAATCGCGGAGACCGGTCACCTCACATTCGCCACTCTGCACACCAACTCCGCGGCTCAAACGATCAACCGTATCATCGACGTTTTCCCGTCGCACCAGCAGTCGCAGGTTCGCGCGCAGCTCTCGCTGGTCATGGAAGGCATCGTCTGCCAGACGCTGCTGCCGCGCGCCGGAGGGCACGGTCGCGTGCTGGCCTGCGAAATCCTTGTGCCGAATCCCGCCATCCGCAACCTGGTCCGCGAGGACAAGATCCACCAGATCTACTCTTCGATGCAGGTCGGACAGGAGAAGTACGGCATGCAGACCTTCAATCAAAGTCTGGCAACGCTCTACTTCCGCAAGCTGATCACTTTGGAAACAGCCCTCTCTATTTCGTCGCTACCCGACGAGTTGCAGGAGATGATCACACGTGGCGCCGGTTCGGTCTTGCAGCAGGCGGGCTACAGACCGCCGGTCCAAAAGGAAAAGAGATAGCGGTGAGAATCTTGAGGGGACGAGAGTCTCCCGACTCCTCCTCTCTGGAAACAAGGAGTTGAGGAGTGCAGGAGTGCGCTCACGGGCGGCCCAGTCGCAGTGCTGCCTCCCGCCCCTCCCCGGTCATCTCTCGCATAAACTAGATGAAATTGCCACGAACCCGGGGTATAATCGCGGTGTTCAAGTTGAAATCGGTTCCACAAAGCTACTGAATTCTAGGTCCGAAAGGAGTCGATCATGCCTAACTTCGAATGGAAGGGCAAGAACCGGGCGGGGCAGGCCACATCCGGCACCCTGACCGCTGAGAGCAAGGCCGCCGTCGTCGCTGTGCTCCGCAAGGAGCAGATTACGGTCACGTCCATCCGCGAGAAGGGCAAGGAGGTGGCCATTCCGCGCCTGCGCGGCGTTGGAGTCAGTCACAAGGAACTCGCGATTTTCACCAGGCAGTTCTCGGTCATGATCGACGCCGGTCTCCCGCTGGTGCAATGCCTTGAGGTGCTTGGATCGCAGCAGGAAAACCGCACGTTCCAGAGGATCATTCTCCAGGTGAGGCAGGACGTCGAGGCCGGCGCCACTCTTTCAGAGGCGATGAAGAAACATCCCACCGTCTTTGACGATCTGTATACGAACATGGTGGCCGCGGGGGAGGCCGGCGGTATTCTCGACACGATTCTGCAGAGGCTCGCACAATACATCGAAAAGTCGGTGAAGCTGCGTGCGCAGGTCCGCTCGGCCATGATCTACCCGATTGCCGTGTTAGTAATCGCAGCAGTCGTCGTCATGATCATCCTCTGGAAGGTCATCCCGACATTCGCGGCGCTGTTCTCGAGCCTGGGAGCAGAGCTCCCGCTGCCGACCCGTATCACGATTCAGCTCTCGAATTTCGTGGTGCGCATGGGCTGGCTGATCATCGTTTTCATCGTCGCAATCTATTACCTGATCAGGCAGTATCACAAGACGGAGAACGGCCGCAGAACGATCGACGGGATTATCCTCAAGATGCCCGTCCTCGGTGTGCTGTTCAAGAAGATCGCGATCGCCCGTTTCACGCGCACATTGGGCACCTTGATCACGAGCGGTGTCCCGATTCTGGATGGGCTCGAGATCACGGCCAAAACCGCCGGCAACGCGGTCGTCGAAGATGCGATCATGGCTACGCGGAAGTCCATCGAGGCTGGTAAATCGATCGCGGACCCGCTCAGAGGTTCCGACATCTTTCCCGCGATGGTGGTGCAGATGATCTCGATCGGCGAGCAGACCGGCGCTCTGGACGCCATGCTCAACAAGATCGCCGATTTTTACGAGGAGGAGGTCGACCGCGCTGTCGAAGGTCTGGTGTCGTTGCTGGAACCGCTGATGATCGCCTTCCTGGGCGTGCTGATTGGCGGCATCGTCGTCTCGATGTACCTGCCGATCTTCGATCTGGTCAACAAGTTCTAGTGGTCAAGGGATCCAAGGTCCAAGGTTTGACGTCCCAGTCCCGGACCTGGCGATCGGGCCACTTTGGGCGGTAGGCTTGACTCGTTGACGACCGCTTTTCCCGAAACGGCCAATCGTCCAGTTTCATCCGAGAGATCGTAAGGAGATGAACGTGGATCCGGAAGAGCCTCAAGGGGAGCCAGGCGGAGCTACCTTGCAGGAGCTTCGGGACGACGACCCCACCCTCCGCCGCAAGCTCTTCTGGATGATCGTCCTCCGGACGCTCATCGTGACCACCGTCTTCGGGGCCATCCTGATGGTCCAGTTCATCAGCGGGGAGACTCTCCCGATCGCTCCGCTCTACTACCTGCTCGGTGCCGTCTATCCCCTCACACTCCTTTACACCTACTGCTACCGGCGAATGGGTGCCGTCCAGGTTCAGGCCTTTGCACAGATTCTCGGCGACATGCTGTTCCTCACCGGGCTGGTGTACTACACGGGTGGTCTCCTGAGCCCGTTCTATTTCCTTTACATCATCCCGATCATCACTGCGAGCATCGCGTTGTATCGGAAAGGGAGCCTGGTGGTGGCCGCCGTCTCGGGGATTCTTTACGGCGGGCTCGTGGACCTCATGTATTACGGCGCGATTCCGTTTTTCGGTGAGAAGAGGAATCTTGCCGAAGATATTTCGGTCGGCGTCATTTACTACAACATATTCAGCTCGTTTTTCGGCTTCTTTGCCGCCGCGCTTCTGAGCTCATACCTCTCGGAGAACCTGAAGCGGACGGGCGCCCAGCTCCAGGTCAAAATGGGAGACCTCGCAGAGCTGCAGCACATTCATCAGGACATCGTCGACAACATGGCCAGCGGACTTCTCTCCACCGATCTTCACGGGCAGATCATCACGATCAATCCGGCGGGCTGCAAGATCATCGGGTGTGAACCGTCGGATGTGCAGGGACACGAGCTGGGGGACGTTCTCGGCGCGGGGCCGGATTTCTTCGACCATCTGTATCACGAGCTCACCGAGACCCGCGTGGTCCGCTTTGAGAAGGAGGCCACATTTCCTGGCGACCGGATGCTGGTCATCGGTGTCTCCGTGTCCCTGCTGCACACCCGCACCGGCACACCGACCGGCTTTGTTTTCAACTTCCAGGACTTGACCGAAATCCGCAGGCTCGAGCAGGAGGTGCGGATCAAGGATCGGCTGGCGGCGGTCGGCGAGATGGCCGCGGGAATCGCCCACGAAATCCGCAATCCGCTCGCCTCCATCAGCGGATCGGTCCAGGTGCTACGAGAGGAGCTGCACCTCACGAGCGAGCAGCAGTACTTGATGGACATAGTCATGCGCGAGAGCGCACGTCTGGATCAGACGCTCGAGGCTTTCCTCGATTACGCCCGGCCTCACCGCCTGGCCATGGAGGAGATAGACTTGGCTGCCATCGCCAAGGAGACGGTCACGTTGCTGAGCAACAGCTACGAATTGAGCCCGGAGCACAAAGTGGATCTGAGGGTCGACTCGGCCGCGCCGTTCACAGGGGACCGACATCAGTGGTCGCAAGTCTTCTGGAATCTCTCGAAGAATGCGATCAAGGCGATGCCGTTCGGCGGCAGGCTGACGATCGAGATTGATCGGGGGACGGGCGGAGGGTATCGGCTCGTCTTCAGGGACACGGGGATCGGCATGACGGACGACGAAGCGCAACGTGCCGGCCAGCCGTTCTTCTCCGCTTTTGACCGCGGCACAGGCCTCGGGATGGCCATCGTCCAGCGCATCGTGCAGGACTACGACGGCCGCCTCAGGATCCACAGCCAGAAGGGGGTCGGGACAGATATCGAGATCCTGCTTCCGCCACAGATCGCCATCGGTGCCGCCCAGCACGCGTCCGGAGGGGCGCAGGCGTGAACACGATCCTCGTGGTAGACGATGAGCGGAGCATGCGAGACCTGCTCTCGATCATGCTCAAGAAGCAAGGGTACACGGTGTTCACTGCCGAAAGCGGCGAACAGGCCAAGCGACTCATGGTCGAAGAAAGCGTCGATCTGCTCATCAGCGACATCATCATGCCCGGCGGGGACGGCATCGACCTTCTGAAATTCACCAAAGAATTCTCGCCGGCGACCGCTGTGATCATGATCACCGCCTTCGCCTCGCCAAGGAGCGCCGTCGACACCCTCAAGCTCGGCGCCATCGACTACATCACCAAGCCGTTCGACATCGACGAGATCCGGATGGTCGTCAGGCAGGCCTTCGACAAGAAGAAGCTGATAGGCCGCGCGATCATCTGCAAGAGCCCCAAAATGGACCAGATTCTGAGGCTCGTCGAACAGGTGGCGCGAACCAACAGCACGATCCTGATCATGGGAGAGAGTGGCACGGGCAAGGAATTGGTCGCGCTCCACACGCACGCCTGCAGTCTCCGCAAGGACAACCGGTTCTTCTCGATCAACTGTGGGGCGCTCCCGGAAACGTTGCTCGAAAGCGAGCTTTTCGGGCATATGAAGGGATCCTTCACCGGCGCCTTCAATAACAAGAAGGGGCTCCTGGAGGTCGCCGATCACGGCACTTTGCTCCTGGACGAGATCGCGGACATGAGCACTCCGATGCAGGTAAAGCTCCTCCGATTCCTGCAGGAGCGCACGATTCGGAGAATCGGCGGGGTGAAGGATATTCCCGTCGACGTCCGAATCATCGCGGCCACCAACAAGGATCTCCCGAAGCTGGCCGCTGAAGGCAAGTTTCGTGAAGACCTCTTCTACCGAATCAACGTCATTCCAATTCAGATCCCGCCGTTGCGCGATCGGCGCGAGGATATCCTGCCGATCGCCGAGCACTTCCTCCAGCGCTTCTGCCGCCAGATCGACAAGCCGATCACGGGGTTCGCCCCGGAGGCTGTGGAGATGCTGATGGAATGGACGTGGCCGGGGAATGTGCGAGAGCTCGAGAACGCGGTCGAGCGGGCCGTGGCGCTCGAGCTCGGAGATCGGGTCTCGGTAGGGAGTCTGCCGGAGCGGATCCTGGGCGGCCAGAGGGCGGGAGCGTCCGCACAATCAGCGAACGCGGCCGAGCTCGGCCAAGGGTTCAACCTCGAGGAGTATGTTCAGGAGATCGAACGGACGTTCATTGCAAGAGCACTCGAGCAGAGCCGGGGCGCACAGAAGAGGGCCGCCGAGTTGCTGGGCATCACACCACGGTCGCTCCGGTATTACATGAGCAAGTATGGTCTGAGGCGTCTCGCCAGCGATGAGTGAGGGGTGGGCAGAGGCGGGCGGAGGAGCGTCCTGCCAGCTCAACGGCGCCCGGATCGGGAGGCGGCCCCATCTCTCCTCAGGGCGAGGAGGATGGCCAGCAGCGAATCTATCTCCCGCTGACTACGCAGGTAGTAGGCCGCTCGTGATGACCGGCTCGGCCCCACGCGGACGGTGATCAGGCCGGGCGAAGCGCCGGATGGGAACGCGAGCTCATCCGTCTCGTCGTCGCCGACGTAGATGGTCGATTCGGCCCTGAACATCCGCTGGATCTGGCGCAGAGCCGTACCCTTGTGAGGTGCATTGGCGGGCACGACGTTCGCGACGCACTTGCCTCCCACGAGCTTGGCCGCGGGGAGCGATGCGACTGCCGATCGGATGGCGGTGCGAGCCGCACGCTGATCGTGCGCCTGGCGGTAGTGAATGGCCAGAGACAGCCCCTTGTCCTCGATGAACAATCCCTCTGTCCCCGCAAGTTGCTCGCTTAGCCGCACCCTCCATTCCCGTACTTTCGCTCGAATGTGACGGGTGCGCGGAGCGGCCCCTTCCCATTCGCCTCCGTGGTTGCCGACCGTGCAGGCCAGCCCGACGCCTCGCAGTCGAGGCGCGATGTCCGCGATCGCGCGGCCTGTGATGATAGCGCAGGGATAGGAACGCGCGGCCGAGGCCAGCAGCACGCGGGTTCTGGATCGCATGTGCGCGTCGTCGGGGCGGGGCACGATCGGGGCGAGCGTACCGTCGAAGTCGAACACGAGAACGGTGTGCCGCCGGGCCGATGAGGCGAGCAGACCTCGGTTTGCCCGCGCGAGAAGATGCTTCACTCTTGGGTCACTTCCGCCAGCTTGGGATAGTCTACCAGCCTGCTCGATACACGGTCGCGGAGCCTCAGGCGTGCCGCGTCGACCAGCATTCGCCCGGCCCATCGATAGATATTGAATTCGGTCAGATAAAGCCGCATCGAGCGCATTCTTTCCTCTTGCTCCTGCGCCGACATCGACAACGCGGTTGCGAGTGCCGAGCTTGCTTCTTCGATATCGTAGGGATTCACGATCAGCGCTTCGGTGAGCTCGCGGGCCGCACCGGTGAAGCGACTGAGGACGAGAACACCGCGGTCGTCATCACGCGCGGAGATGAACTCCTTCGCCACGAGATTCATCCCGTCGTGCAGGCTGCTCACGTAGCAGACGTCGGCCGCACGATAGTAGCGAAAGACGGTGAGAGGTTCGTGGTGCTCACGAAGGAGGACAACGGGCTTGTAGGTCTGATTGCCGAACCGGCTGTTGATCCGGTCTGTCAGTCGTTCGACGGCCACATTCAGCTCCCGGTATCGCTCGATCGCCGTTCGGCTGGGTTCGGCCAGTTGTGCGAAGGTGAAGCGACCGAGCAGATGAGGCGAGCGTTCGAGAAGTTGCTCGACCGCCAGCAGACGCTCTTCGATCCCTTTGGTGTAATCCATCCGGTCGACGCCGACGCCGAGAAGGGCATCCGGTGCCAGGTGCAGCTCCGCAAATACGCTCGCCCGGCACTCGGCCACCGGCGCCACTTGCTTCAGCCACCTGCTTGGACACTCGATCGATATCGGATAGGGCCGGACCAGCGTGATTCGGCCTCGCTGAACGACTGCGTGCTGCTCGCGATCGATCCGCGCTTCCAGGAACCGGTCAACGGCATCGAGGAAATTGTTGCAGTGGAGCTGCGTGTGGAAGCCGAGGATGCTGCTTCCGAGCATGCCCTGGAGCAGCTCCTTCTGCCATGGGCAGATGGCAACGCGCTCGGAATGTGGCCATGGAATATGCCAGAAGCTGAGGATTGTGGCGCGCGGGAGTCGTTCCCGGATCATTCGAGGAGCCAACGCGAAATGGTAGTCCTGGACAAGAATGATGGGATCGTCGATATCGACTTCCGCACACGCGGCATCGCTGAATTTCTGGTTGACACTCTGGTAGTAGGCCCAATCCGCGCTCCGGAAGTTGGGGCGTGTATGTGCGATGTGGCAGAGCGGCCAGAGGCCCTCGTTTGCGAATCCGTAGTAATACCCGGCCTCCTCCTCCGGAGTCAGCCACACGCGCCGAATGACGAATGACTCCTCCCCCGGTGGCACTCGAACCCTCCCGCTCTGATCCACCACCGTGCTGTCCGCCGATCCGTTGCCGTGTGCGATCCAGACTCCGGAACAGGCGCGCATGACGGGCTCCAACGCCGTCACGAGCCCGCTGGCGGGATGCGAAACTCGGATGCTGCCGTCCGGGGCAAACTCGTGAATGTAGGGCTGCCGGTTGGCTACAATGATCACTCTTTCGCGATGCAGATAGTGCTTCAGCGTCTGCCGCAGACGGAGGGCGTTCCATGCATTGCCGCGGCCATCGGCCTGTGCCTCTGTCGTGATCTGCGCGACCAGCTCGCGAACATCACTCAGGACCGGCTGGAATTCCGGCCGTGACGCACGGGACTTGCCCCCGCGCAGGAATCGCCGGATCTCGGTCGTCCAATCCTTCCACGAAAGGCGCGCAACGAGGAACGTCAGGAGAGACGCCGCGGCCGCCAATAGGGCGAAGGCGGCAAAGGTATATTGACGCGTCATCGATTCCCGCCGATCCGCGTCGCTCATATCCTGCACAAGCACGACGAAGCCGAGAGGTCCGGCCTCATCTCCAACGGGAGTGGCGCTGACGTGCACACTGCCACCCGGCAACCGGAAGACCTCGGCCCAACTTACCCACCGCCAGCCGCCGGAACCGCGTACCTCGGGCTTGCGGGTGTTCCTCCCTACTGCCTGGCAGTCGAAGGTCGATGGGTACTCGGGGCTGCTGGCCACGAGGCCCAGCTCGCAGTCGCAGGCGGCCACTCCCATGACCCGCTCGTCCCGGGCAATCCCCGCAAGCACGGTCGCGATCTTCTGCCGCGCGTCATTGCGCCATGGAGCCAGCAGTCCCTGACGTGCCCCGTTCACAGCCAGCTCGGCCCGCATGGACATGTCCCTCTCGAACCACCGCCGGAGCGTGTCATTCAGGACGACCGACGCGCCCCATGCGAGCAGTGCCAGGACTGCGAGCAGGGGCAAGACGAACCGAAGACCTATGCGCATGGACCTAACGCGGCGGAGCCGCAACCAAGCAGCGCGGGTTTATGGGCATGTTGTCCCACCGCATGAGGCGCGGAGTGCGCAGAGGGGTACCTCTTCTCTGCGTCCTCTGCGTCTCTGCGGTGAACAAGATCTAGCCATTTCGTGTCAACACTCAATTCCCTTGACACTAAATGCTACTGCCCCTCGCATTGAAGTCAACCCCAACTCCCGCTAATCTAGACATAGCGCGCTTCGCGCGCAACTGGAATGGTGGAATGGTGGAACGATGGAATGATGGAAGAATGGGTTCCGGACGGCAGCGGCGGGAATGGGGCTTCCTTGGCAATGGGCAGCTTTGGCGGGGCTGCTGCGCCCATCATTCCAACATCCCATTATTCCTCTCGAACCCTCAACAGACCTTCGGCGAGCCATTGATTTTCAATTGGTTGTAGAGTTTCCGAGACGTATATGACGACCTCAACGGGTGGGCGGATTCCCGGGCCCCCGGGCCCCTCCCGGACGCCCGAGCCTCATCGCGAGTGGTTGCCCGGCTGTAACAGCGGGCCGTCCAAACCGGAGTTTTGACATGCGACTCGAAGACCTCGGGCTCATCGGAAACTGCCAGTTCTCGGCACTGATCTCGCGGGCCGGAGATGTGGTCTGGTGCTGCCTGCCGCGGTTCGATTCCGAGCCGGTTTTCGCGACCCTCCTGGACGACGGTGCCGGAAGATTCCTCGTCGCACCGGCCGGCGGTGGATTGGGGACGCAGAGGTATCTGCCGAACACCAACGTGCTCGAGACGACGTTCGCCACGCCCGAAGGACGCTTCAGGCTGATTGACTTCGCGCCCCGCTTCGGACAATACGGACGCCGCTTTCATCCCACGCAGCTCATCCGGATCATCGAACCGATCGACGGGCTTCCGCGGATAACGGTCAAATGTGAACCCCGGGTGGGGTGGTCGCGGGCCGAACCCTTTCGAGTGATGGGTTCGAATCACGTGCGATTCGAAGGGTTCGCCAGCCCGTTGCGTCTGTGGACCGATATTCCACTCTCATATACCGATGGTGTCCCCTTCGCCCTGACGGAACGCCGTCACCTCATCCTCTCGTGGGGCGCATCCGTCGAGGAGTCTCTACCGGGACTCTGCGACCGTTTCCTGCGTGAGACGACCGTCTACTGGGAGAGGTGGGTCAAACAGTGCAACGTCCCTCCGTTGTTCCAGGGGGAGGTGATCCGATCGGCGTTGGTGTTGAAGCTGCACTGCTTTGAAGACACAGGCGCGATCATCGCATCTACGACGACATCGATTCCAGAATCGCCGGGAAGCGGGCGCACCTGGGACTACCGCTATTGCTGGCTCAGGGATGCCTACCACGTAGTCGGCGCGTTCCGTAACCTGGGGCAGTTCGAGGAGCGGGAGCAGTTCATCCAATATTTGTTCAACATCGTGGCTGCCAACCCGACCCTTGATCTTGCCCCGCTCTATCGCATCGACGGCACGTGCGACCTCGAGGAAAAGATACTGCGAGAATGGGCCGGATTCGAAAATCAGCAACCCGTGAGGATCGGGAATGCAGCCGTGGCACAGAAACAGAACGACATCTTCGGGGAGCTGGTCCTGGCCCTGGCACCGGTGTTTCTCGATGAGCGGTTCCGCGCCGAACAGACGCCCCTGACCCTCGACCTCCTCGATCGCATCGCTCAACGCGCTGTTGCCGTGTCCAGTACACCGGATGCCGGGATCTGGGAGTACCGAGGACCAGGACGGCCACAGACGTTCTCAAATGTGATGTGCTGGGCCGCTGCCGATCGGATGGCGAGGGTGGCCGAAAAGCACAGGCCCGAAAAAGCCTTCGAATACCAGGCGGCCGCCGAGAGGATCAGACAGGAGACCCTGTCCCACTCCTGGAACGCCGGCATGGGCAGCCTCGCCGCCACATTCGACGGCGCCGATCTCGACGCGGCACTCCTTCAGTTAGCTCCCTTGCGTTTTCTACCGCCCGGCGACCTGCGGCTGGGTTCCACTATCGA
This sequence comes from Acidobacteriota bacterium, assembly GCA_016191015.1. GTDB lineage: Bacteria > Acidobacteriota > CAIWXX01 > CAIWXX01 > CAIWXX01 > JACPPM01. Next base: position 13,130 of record JACPPM010000197.1, read on the forward strand.
TGCGATCTGGAAGGGATTGGCCCGAGACGGATGGCTATTCCGATACCACACTGACGACGGATTCGGAGCCCCCACCGTCGCTTTCCTGATCTGCATCTTCTGGCTCGTCGAAGCGCTCTCGACTCTCGGCCGGGGAGAGGAAGCGCGGAACGTCTTCGATCTCGCGCGCACGGCACTCTCTCCTCTGGGCCTTCTCTCCGAGGATTACGACACCTCCACGGCTCGCCTCTGGGGCAACTTCCCCCAGGCGTACTCCCACGTCGGTCTTATCCATGCAGCATTCGCGGCCTCGCCCCCCTGGCGCGAGATCCTGTAGATGCGGCGCGAGGCCTCCGCGCACACACACCGGGTGCCGAGGCCCCGATGAAGACGTCGGCGCCACGGAGCCCCTGGGCCAGCTGCTGTGCCGGGTTCGCTCGCGCGAAGGTGCGCTGGTACTCGTGTAGATCGGCGCGATCCGGGTGCGGCAAACCCGCGACGTCGTAGACCAGAAGGTTCTCTGCGCGTACTCCCAGGCGCAGCAATAGCCGTGCGCATCCCGTTCCCACGGTACCCGCTCCGCAGATCACTACCCGGATCTCGTCGATCCTCTCCCCGACCAGGTCGAGGCCGTTGAGCAGCGCGGCAGCCGGCGCGCGACCTGAGCCTTGTTCCGACGGCATCACCACTCGGGGATGTCTACTGCTCCTCCGAGCCGTTCTCCGGCGGATCCGAGGCATGCATCTCTTCGAATGCGATGAAGGGCGCGAAGTACGTGACACGCGTTCCCTCCCAGGCAGTTTGAGCGAAACAGAACCGCTGGCCGTAGAATAGGGGCACGAGCAAGGATTCCCGACGGATCAACTCTTCGATCGATCGATACGCCTCATATCGCTTTTCCAAACTCTCGCCTGTGCGTCCGTCCATGATGAGCGCATCGAGAGCGTCGGCACCGCAGAATCGGCCGACGATGCCCTTGGTCGAATGGAGCAGCCCGTAAGCGAAATTGTCCGAGTCAGGATAGTCGGCAGCCCACCACGTCAATACGAAATCGACCAACGCCTTGTCGAGGGCCTCGTAGTAGGCAGCCTTTGAGCATTCCAGGAGTCGAGGTCTGAAACCGGCCACTTTCAGACGATCGAGCAGTCTGCGGGCGAACTCGGCGTACGGCCCCTCGAACATGGGGTTGACGATTCCGACGATATCCACACCGGACGCTCTCATGATTTCTGTCGATCCCCAGGCAGGTGCATTGGGGTCGTGACCGAGGAGTCCGGGGGGAAGGAGCTGTCGAGCCGGGAAGGCGAGCCCCTGGAGTAGCTCGTCGACCGGCGCTCCCCCTGAGACGGCTGCCACCGCGGCTCTCCGCAGTCCGATATCCGCGAAGGCACCTCGGTGGGCGTTGAACGTCATGTAAGCAGTTTGGAGCCCCGGCTGCGCGTAGAACCGGCCGGCGAGGCCCGGCTTCGACCTGAGTCGCCTCAGATCGGTCGGGCTCAAGTCGGTGAGCACGTGATACCTGCCGTTGGCGAAGCCGTCAAGAGCATCGCTGGAGTCGATGTCGAACTCGAAGGTCAGTCCCGCATTCCTGGGCAAGCCCGGCCTCCAGTAGGCTGGATTCGCTTCGAGCACCATGGAGTGGGCGGGTTCGAATCTCGCGACTCTGTACGGCCCGGTCCCAACAACGCCGTCCCGCCATGTCCGTCCGATGAACTCGCTCCCCTCCGGAACGATCGCGGTGGCCGCGTGGGCGGTGTGCGCGGAAAAAAACGCCAGCGGCCGCTCCAGCTCAACTCGGAATTCTGTGGTGGAGAGGATTCTGAACCCCTCGAGATCGTTCCGCGCGCCCGCCATCAGCGCAGTCGCGCCGCGTATGGGCTCCAGGAGCCAACGACTGTGGCTTTCGCCGTTTCTCAGGAGTCGCTCGAAGGAAAACCGCACGTCCTGTGCGGTCACGACTCGGCCGTCATGGAATCGGACATTCTCTCGAAGACGGAAGTAGAAACTGCGTCCCCCTTCTTCGGCACGAAACTCCGCCGCCAGCCACGGAGTGATACGGGTCTCCTCTCCCGGGCGCGTGAGCGTCTCGAAGACGAGAGGGAGCACTTTGCCGTGGGCGACGGTGAAGAGGAGCGACGGGTCGAGCTCGGAAACCGTGGATACCATAGGGACGCTGAGTCGCCGCCGCGCGCCTGGCATACGGAACGGGGACGCGAGCGACTGCGTTGAGGGGTCCGGTGCGTTGGGGACGCTGGGATGCGGTATCGACTCGAGCTCTTTCCAATACGCGTCAGCTTTCGCGCTATCACCACTCAGGTTGGCCAGCAGCGCGCCTTGAGTAAGGAGTATCGACAGCGGCTCCGTGCATGTGCTGGCTCGGCATCGCCTGAGTCCTCTGTCGAGCCAGTACTCCGTTTCGGTGAGCCTTCGCCCCTCCCAGGCCACGGTGCAGGCCAGGGCTGTGGCCGAGCAGGCGGCATTCTCGTTCCCACACGATTGGAAATGAGCGATGGCGGCTCTGAGCTCCGCGAGCGATGCGTCCCACTCCCATCTCATCCGATGTGCATGCCCCAGTACTAGGTGCGCTTCGGCCGTTCGTTCAATGCGCCTCACCGGGACCTCGTCTACGCACGACAACACTGCCCGGGCAGCGTGGATTGCAGAGTCGGCGTCCCACCGGAGCAGCGATGCCCTGGACAGCCGTTCTCCATACATGACGATCTTGTCGGGCATGTCGGAGCGGACCGAATGGTGGAGGAGTTGCGTCAGACGCGAATCGAGCTGCTCCTGGGGAAACTGCTCGAGCCGCCGCAGGTACCGCCTGTGGAGCTCGCGCCTCCGCTGCCGAGGTATTGAGGCGTAGACAGCGCTGGCGAGGAGCGGGCTGATGAGGCTGTAGACCCGCTCACCGTGCCCCGCGTCCTCTCTCAGGAATCCCTGTTGAATGAGGCCAGTCAGGGATGCCTCCAGATCGGCACCTCTCCCCAACAGCCGACGCAGGTCCTGCTGCCGAAAACTGCGGCCCACGACCGACGCGATCGAGAGCAGGTTGCGGAGCTCCTCGGACAGTTTCTGCAGCCGCCGTTCGATGGCCTGTTCGATCGTGGCAGGGAGAAGATCGGCCTCGGCCACATCGGAGGGACCCAACAGCGCGCTCCCGCCGGAGGAGTCCAAGGCCGCGCTCGACCTTTCGGCGAGGGCCATGTACATCTCCCGGGACCAGAGAGGGTTGCCGAGGGTGATCTCGTAGAGCCTCCCTGTGAGATCTTCACCGCACTCCCGCCCCTGTGCGAGGAGCGCCACGAACTCCGCGTGCTCACCGCGCGAGAACGGCGCCAGCTCGATGTGCGCGAAATGCCGATCGTTCCGAAAGTCTTCCAGGAACCGGTAGACCGGGTGGTTGGGTGCAACACGATCGGTCCGGATCGTCGCGACAACCAGAGTCGGAGTCGGAGCGAGCCGCCGGACCACGTATTGCAGCGCGTCCAGAGACGCTTCGGATTCCTGGATGTCCTCGAACACGAGAATCTGTGGGCGCCCCCCGCCAACCGCGATGAATGCGCGCGCCAGCAGATCGAACACCTCGGTGCGGCTGCCGAGGCCGGAATCACGCGTTGCTTCGCGCCCGGCTGCAGCCCGGAGCACGCCGACCTCGCTAAAGGTCGGAAAGCACTGGATCAGTGGGTCGGCGAGCGCCGTCAGGGGCGTGGCCTCGGCACCCGCAGGATATTTCGCAAGCCGGAGCGACTCGATGATCGCCTCCACCAGTCCATGGTACGGGGGGCCCACGCTTCCCTCAACGAACCGACCGTGATACACGGGTATCCGCCGCGCTGCCGCCTGCTTCTCGAGCTCCTCCACGACCCGCGTTTTGCCCACACCGGATTCTCCCGAAATCGCGACGAGATGGCACTCCCCCGCGCCCGCCATGCGAAGCCTCTTGAGGAGCTCCTCGACTTCGCTCCGTCTCCCGATCAACGACGGGAAGTCCGCCGAGGGCCTCTCAGAACGAAGTGCGGCAACCGCGGTCGGCTCGGTATCGGACCCGACCGGGGTACACCAGACATAGCCGCGGCGCGAGATGGTCTTGAGCAGCGATGCCATCGGCCCGAGGGCATCACGGAGGCGCGAGACCTGGAACCAGAGCGCCGAGTCGGAGACGGAAGTGTCAGCCCAGAGCCGGTTGTAGATCTCGTCGCGCGAGAGGACCTGGTCGGGATTGTCCAGAAGGAGTTTCAGAAGATCACACGCCTTCGGCGTCAGAACAATCTCGGTTTTGTCACGTTCGAGGATGTTCCGCGAAGGATCGAACCGGATACCGCAGAATTCGTAGATCATGGTCGGTTCACCGTGGGGTCAGCTCGTCCCTCTCCCAGAATGTCGGGCGGGTGGAACAGGAGGGGTCCGCATCCCGAGTCATTATACAGTCCCGAGAAACGCCTCCGCATCCTTTCTTCGGTAAGATTCAGATCCCACGTTAGCCCAGGGGCGTTCCGACGCCTGAGTGCGGCCGGTCAGGACTCGGAGGAAAGTCGTCTCATGGCCGCTCGCATTCGTCCCGATATGATGTCATCCCGTCCCGAAAGTACGGCGGACTCGCCGCCGGCTTGCTATGTTCGGTGAAGTTACGTCGAGGGAGAGAGGGTATGCGATTCCGGCTTCTCGCACCGCTGGTGGTGATGGCGGGAGCACTTCCGCTGAGCGCCGCCAGACACGGCGATACGAATCGTATCGGCAGCCGGGATATAAACCGAGGAGTGTACGGTTTCCCGAACTTTCTTGGTCTCGAGGAGGAGCGCCGGATCGGGGCGGAGATCGAAACCCGGATGCGCCGCTCGCTGACAATATCGACCGATTCGGCAGCCATCTCGAAGGTCCGGGATCTCAGCGAGCAGATCCTGAAAAACAGCGACTACAAGGGCGACCTCACACTGCACGTAACAGCGGATGGCAGCCTGCAGGCGTGCGCGGTGATGGGGGGCTACCTTTTCATCGACGAGACGGTGCTCAAGCTGGCGAGCCGCACCGATGAATTGGCGGCTGTCATCGCCCATGAGATCGCTCACATGGCCGCGCGGCATGGGGCGGAGTTGTTCTGCTATCAACAGCTCGTCGCCAGGGGGCACCGGCGGTCGAGCGCGGTTCTGCCGAGTCTGGCGAGCAAGATCCAGGAGGATGAGCTGGAGGCCGACGAGTTGGCCGGCCAATACCTCAAACGGACCGGATTCGATCCATCCGCTTTGGCCGATATCCTCTGCAAACTCGATCAATCCGGCCGAACGCGGTGGAGAGCCCAGGCGATCGTCCGGGCGAACGGACAGCCACTACATCGGTAGGACGGGTCGGCATGCGGATCCGTCGGCGGTGATGTCCTCGGCGCAGGGGACGAACGAGTTGGCGGTTGAGAGGCCTGAATGGACCCGCCCGCTGGCTCGTCGCAGTACTCGGCTGTTCGCGTTCTTCCCCATTAGATCCGAATCAGTGCTCTGGCGCATCGGCTCTCTCCTGTGTCTCGACAACGGGGCGGCGGATGTTGCCGTAGGTTGCTGTGCACTTGATCCGGTCCGAGAGCGGCCGGCTCGGCCGGCTATGAAGTTCATCCATCCGGCTGGGCAGCCATAGGCCCGATCCGGCGTCGGGGCGATAGGTGACGACCACATCGGAGCGAAGGTCGCCGGTCGTTGATCCGATTATGAACTCACTCCTGACGACGCGCCCTTCAATCGGGTCAATCCAGAGTTTGCCTTGCGAAAAGATGTCTCCGACACTCGTTCTCACGAGTGTTGGACGATCGTGTTCGACGAACTCGATCACCCAGACCGTCTTTCCATCGATCGTCTCTTCATCGGATTCCTTGAATGTGAACCGGCTCTGGTTCGACGGCTTCACCACGTCCAGCGCCATCATCGGGAGGTTGATGTTGCGACCGATCGACCCGATGTTGTACCGGGCACTTTCGTCGGCGAACTCACGCGCTCGGTTCAGGACTTCGGCTGGTGACTGCAAGAAGAGCTTCCGCAGTCTCTCGATCCTGTCCGGCAACGCCTTTCCGTCGACTTCTAAGACGGCTCGAAATCCAGCCCACTCCCCCTTCTCGGGTAGCCATATCATGAAGACGTCCGACCGAAGCTGTCGGGTCTGTCTGGTGACACCTCCCCGGTCGACGACCTGTTGGAGGTAGCGCTCCTCAGCGATCGTCGCTGAGAATTGCTTCGCATAGGCCATCAAGTATTCGCCTGCGCGCGCCATGACGGTCTGGAGAGCGAGCGCATCGGCCGTGGCTCCTTCCGAGAAAGCGGCGAAATAGCCCGAGACGAGAACGGCCACCAGGGGAACGCGGAGCGCTGTCATCACGGATCCTCCTTCTTCTCGACCATATGATTCGATCCTCCCGCGAGTCAACTAGATTAACGCGCGATCAATCCTGCGCTGGGGTTCAGGTTCTGATCGGGTCGGTTGCTGTGTCGATTTTCTGCACCACTTCCAGCGGCACGTCAACCACCGCTGAACCATACCGTTCGAACCAGCAGATCCCTTCATTCACCAGGTCGATGCGCACGACATATCGTCCGGGTTGGGCCGGGGCTCTCAGTCGGAGAGTCAGGCTGGCGGAGGCGTTTGCGGGCACGTCGTAGGGAAGCTCGGCCCGCCCATAGTCCAACTCCAGCATCTCCCGCTCCGGATTCATCAGGTGCGCACCAGCACGCACGCAGCCGCGCCCGCGCCACCCCTCTCTCAGCCAGACCGTTTCCGTCGGATTGGTGACTGTGAGCGCGACATCGAACCTCGCCGAGGTCGGGCTGGCAACGGATGAGACAAGGCTCCGTATCAGAGCCCTGTGCGATTGCGGATGGATGGACGTGACTGAGTATGGACCCTTGCGGAGGATCCCGATCGGTCCGGTCAGGATTGAGAGCCTCGTGTAGTCCGATGGGACCAGCCATGAGATTCCTCGCAGGAACCAGCGCGCACGCGACATCGGGAGCGAGTAGTTGTGCGGATGGATGCCCGGGATGAACAGTTCCATTTCGCCAAAACCAGCCGCTCTCGCGCTCTGGGACAACCGCTCCGCGTCGACATCCTGCTCCAAGACTCCCTGACCGGCCTCGTCTCCCGAGATCTCCTCCTCGGAGTGGCCGACGCCCGGTTCGGCAAACCCCAGCACACCGTGAGGCGAGAGCACCCGTGCGAACTCGCACAGCAAGGCTTGTGGATTCGGGAGGTGATGAAGGGCCTCGAAAACAATTACGAAATCGAAGGACTGGTCCGGAGCGGGGATTCGCTGGCCATCGAAATGTTCGAATCGAAGGGAAGCACCGCCCGGCAACGGTCCGCTCCGTTCGGCACTCTCCCGCGCCAATTCCAGCGCCTCGCCCGAGATGTCCATCCCAACGACCTCCGCCCCCATCCTGGCCAGCATGTGCGATGTCCATCCGGTTCCGCAACCGAAATCCAGCACCCGATCTGCGGGGCCCGGATTGATGCCTGTCAGGAGGAGTCCGAATCGCCACAGGTACCAGCCTGCCTGCTCCCTGTCCGAGAACGGCTTGTTCAGCCAGTACTCCCGCGGCTCGCGACGCTGGAAGTACTTCTCCGAGGCCCGATTGATCCGCTCGGTCTCGGCGGGAGGCAGGTCATGCGATGGTGACGGCGGCGAGGCAGAGAAGAGGCGGAAATGGGGAGGACGGCGGCGTTTCCATTGTCTCCTCGCCGTGCGGAAGTGGGGGAAAAGCTGCTGCAGGAGTTTCCGCACTGCGTCACTCTATAAGAGGCGGAAGAGCCGTTTCAACCGGGCCCCGAGACTGAAATCATGGACGCAACATGGGGAGAGGTGAGGATTTCGACGAACTGTAGTGTCTAGGAAGTTGAGTGTTGACGCAAAATGGCAAGAAATTTGAGGCGGCTAGATCTTCCGAACTCCTCTCAGGAAAGC
>JACPPM010000022.1 GCA_016191015.1 Acidobacteriota bacterium
GCTCGAACAGCGGATAGCTCATCACCTCCACCTCGTGGAAGAAGATCCGCGGATGGAAGCGCTCGAGTCTCTGCGGCAGCGCGTACGAAATGAAGTGCACCCTGTGCCCCCGCTCAGCCAACTCCTTCCCCAGCTCCGTCGCGACGATGCCGCTCCCGCCGTAGGTCGGATAGCAGGTGATGCCGATTCTGAGTGGCATTTAGACAAACCACCAAGACACAAAGACCCTAACGCGGCGGAGCCGCAACCAAAGAGGTTGCGTCTCCGCCGCGCGTGAGAGCGTGGAGAGTGAGAGCGTTCTTCCGAGCCACCCCGATCGGCCGAGACGACCGCTCCGTTCCTGCATTCCTCCCCTCCTGCTTTCCTGAGAGGTGTTCGGAAGATCTAGCCGCCTCGAATTTCTTGCCATTTCGTGTCAACACGCAACTTGTAACAGACTAACGCGGTCTAGCCGGAACCAAGAGGCGTGGGTGCATGGGTATGCCATTTCACCGCAGAGGCACGGAGTGCGCAGAGGGGGGAATCCTTCTCCGCGTCCTCTGCGTCTCTGCGGTGAACAGGTTCTTGCCATTTCGTCTCACCACTCGACTTCTGAGACACTAAGAAACGGGTTACTTCGCATCTTGGTGCCGTCTTGTCTGTCGATCATTTCAGTCAACCGCGAGAACCTGGTGGGTGCCGATCCCGATCTCGAGAGTATTGTACAGGTCTTCGAGGAATCCGGGGCCGAATTTCGCAAGGTAGTAGATCCCGGCGACGACGCGCTCCTGCGGGAGACCCAACGGGAAACAGAGAGAGCAGGCGGTTTCGATCCGCTTCACCAGGACCTCCTCGCGCTGGTAGCGCGACCTTGTGAATTTTGATCTCAGGTGAGTCAGCTGGTAGTCGATCTTCTCTTTGGCCGTCGCGACGGCGTTGGTCAGTGTGGGGTCCATTCGAGCTGCGATCGTCACCAGGCCGGTCGCGAGGGAATCGATCCGCGCGATTGCGTCGGCGAACTGGCTCTCTTCCGGGTGCTCGGGCTTCACCTTGTCGAAGACGGCTGCCGGTCCGTCAACGAGCGCTTCGAAGGGCAGACCATCCTTGTCGAGCAGCCGGGCACCGGCCCTCTCCAGAACGGTCGCCGCAGCTCGTGGGTAGAGGATCGACGGAGTGACACCGTGCGCGGCGAACAGAGCCTCCGCTTGCGCGAAATAGGCCACCTCGCCCGGTCCCGCGATCGTTGCGAGGTTTGGGAGCAGATAGTCCTGGACGAGAGGCCGCAGGAGGACTTTGGGCGAAAAATGCTCGAACCGGGACAGTCTCTCCGTGATGTCTTCGCCGCTCTCGGCAAGCTGGAATCGACCGTTCTGATGTCGCACATTCCGGCGTTCTCCGTCGTCGAGCCAGAAAAAATTCGGATACCCGGTCTTCACCTGCAGATCGTAGCCGAGCGCCGAGACCTCCTCGTCGCGCCGCGCGATCACCTCCCCGATTTCTCGCGCGTTCTCGATTTCGCGCCGGAAGACCGGCGCGGCGAGCGACTTGATGCGCGGATCGGAGGGGTTGAGAAGCACCAGGCCGGGAAAGAGCTGGGCCCACAGGCATCCGAAAGCCGATGACCAGGTCTGACCCGGGCGGTAGGCCGCTGACAGGCGTTCCAGAAGTCTTTTGCTGAATTCAGTCTGCGGCAGCAGATCGGCGACCCGGCCGTGGAAATCGGCGATGTTTTCGGGCAGCTTTCGGCCGCCGACCGGACGCCGATCTGCTTCGGTCCCTTCGACCTGGAGCCTCTCCAGCTTCTCTCCGGGCATGTAGATGTGATCGACCTCAGCCACGTCGTGATCCTCGCCTTCCATCCAGAAGACCGGCACGACGCGCACACCGAGAGAATCCGAGAGGCGGCGCGCGAGTCGCATCGCTGTGATCGTCTTATAGAAGTAGAAGAGGCAGCCGCCGTAGATCGAGAGCTGCTGCCCCGTGGTTACTACACATGTAGATGGATCGGCGATCGCCCGTGCCGCATCGATCGATTCTTCGGACGCACCGAATCCGGCGTTCTGCTCCATGAGAAGCTGAGCGAGCGCCTGGCGATGCGGCGGTCGTCGAAGATCCCGCACTTTCTTCCAGTCGTCCTCACGCCGGAAATCCCACGAAAACAGAGCTGTGACCTTCGCGGGATGTTCGAGCAGATCCGTGAAGATGTTGCTATACCCCGTCAGCTTGCTGAACGGGACCTGACTGGCGACTTTCACTTTTTCCTGTACTCGGCTGAGAGGGAGCCCGAGCGGAAGCCGTCGATGTCCAGAGTGACCCACGTGAAGCCGAGTTTGTGGAGCCCGTCGCTGAGCGTACTGCGAATCGCCGGATCGATGAGGCGTTGCAGGTCCTGAACCGGCACCTCGATTCTCGCAACTTCTCCGTGATGACGCAGCCGCATCTCGGGAAATCCCATCTCTCTCAGCAATTGCTCCCCTGCTTCGATCTGCCGGATCTTGGTGAGGTCGATCTCCTCCATGAACGGCACGCGCGAGGAGAGGCAGGGCGAAGCCGGATCTTCGCTCGTCGGCAGTCCGTGACCGGCCGACAGACGCCGGATCTCGGCTTTGGTGAGGCCGGCGTCCAGGAGGGGACCGACGGCCCCCGCTTCGACAGCCGCCTTGTGCCCGGGCCGGAAATCGCGCATGTCATCGGCGTTCACGCCGTAGGCAATCGCCGCGAACCCGCGCGCACCCGCCATCTCCTTCAGGATTCCGAAAAGCTCACCCTTGCAGAAATAACATCGATCGGGGTTGTTTGCGAGGTAGCGCCCATCTTCGAATTCGTGTGATTCGACGAGCTCGAGCGGGATCGAGAACTGTTCGGCAAAGCTCTTGGCCTTCTCCCGCTGATGGCCAGAGAGCGACGGGCTCACGGCGGTCACAGCCAACATTCTATCGCTGAGCACGCGATGCGCCACGAAGGCAAGATAGGCGCTGTCGACGCCGCCGCTGTAAGCCACGATGACGGAACCGAGTGACCGCAAACGGTCTTCGAGCTGCCTTTCCTTCGCGATTTCTGCCGACAATGTTTGAATCGCCGTTTCTTCCATTCCCCTCACTCGGCCCTCTGATAGGTCCCGGACTTCCCGCCCTCTTTCCGGACAAGACAGATCCCTTCGATCATCATCTCACGATCGACCGCCTTGCACATGTCGTAGATCGTGAGCGCGGCGACGGCGACAGCCGTCATCGATTCCATTTCGACGCCTGTGCGTTCGATGCATTCGGCCCGGGCTTCGATCGCGACTCCATCCTTCTTGGCTTCGAGATCGACTGCGACGCTCGTGAGGGCGAGCGGGTGCGTGAGCGGGATCAGACTGGAGGTCTGCTTCGCCCCCATGATCCCTGCCACTCTCGCTGCGGCGAAGACATCGCCCTTGGGCACCTTCCCCTCGGCGATCATCTGCACCGTCGACGACTTCATGCGGACAAAACCGCGCGCCAGAGCGACTCGTTTCGTCGCCGCCTTCGCAGACACATCCACCATCTGCGCCCGCCCATTCTCATCCAGGTGGCTCAATTTCTCAGGCACGCGGGTCCTCCAAAAGCTGGATCTCCACTTCGGCACCGGGAGCCAGCACCACATCGCCTTCCGCGACCACGATCATGCAATTCGCTTTGGCGAAGGCGACCATGTCGCCCGACCCGCGAAACTCCAGCGGTTCCGCCTCGAGCCCCACGGGAGCATTCCTGCATACGGCCGGCACAAAGTGACGGCGCGGGCCCCCCTTCCTGAACGGCCTCGCCAAGCGCCCCCGATACACGCGCGGTAGCGGATCCGCAGAACCCGTGAGCTTCCGTATGTACGGATCAACCAGCAGATGAAACGCCACGACGGCGGAGACCGGATTGCCGGGGAGAGAGAAGATGGCCTTGCCGCCCATTTTTGCGAAGCTGACCGGCTTGCCGGGCTTGATCGCCACCTTGTGGAAGAAAACGGTGGCGCCGATTCGCGCGAGCGCGGCGGCGACCAGGTCGAAATCCCCTTCGGATGCCCCCCCTGTCACGAGTAGAAGATCCGCCGACTCGATGCCTCGGCCCAGCGCCTCGACGATCTGTTCGATCTCATCCGGAATCTTGCCGATGTAGCCGCCTTCGATTCCGTGCCGGTACAGAAGGCCCAGGAGCGCCAGGCTGTTGCTGTTGCGGATCTGTCCGGGACCCGGCACCTCGTTGTACTCCACGAGCTCGCTCCCGGTCGTCATCACACCCACAACCGGTGGGTCGTAGACGCTCACTGTCGCGCAACCGAATGAAGCCAGCACCCCGAGGACCGCAGGGGTGATCCGAGTCCCAGCCGCAACTGCCACCTCGCCCTCACGCAGGTCCTCGCCGCGCCGGCGCACGTGTTCCCATTTTTCCACGCCCTTGAAGAACCTTACACCCGCGTCTTCCACCTGCGTCTCCTCGATCATCTGGACGGCATCCGCACCCTGCGGCAGCGGTGCCCCTGTCATGATCCTCGCGGCGTGGCCTCGGTCGAGCCTGAGCTCGGGCCAGCACCCGGCGGCGATCACGCCCGGGTGCAGCGCGAGCGTTGCGGGGGCAGTTTCCAGATCCTCGCTGTGCACGGCATATCCGTCCATGGCCGATCGGTCGAACTCCGGCTGATCCCGATCCGCCCTGACATCTTCGGCGAGGTTGCCGCCCAGAGCCTGCAGCACGTCCACCCTGCTTGTCGGCCGCGGAGCCGCGTTTTCCAGCACGATCCGCTGGGCTTCTTCAAGCGCCAGCATGGGAGGCAGCCATGAGCTCGGCCCCGGACGGGCACAGCTTGAGCAGCGGGCAACGCCCACAGAGAGGCTTGCGCGCATTGCAGATCTTGCGGCCGTGATCGATCAACATGTTGCCGACTGCGATCCAGCTCGTTTTCGGGACAACCACCATGAGGTCCTGCTCCACCTTTTCCGGATCCTTCTTGTCGGATAGCCCGAGCCTGTTCGAGAGACGGTGAACGTGGGTGTCGACGACGATGCCGGAGGGTATGCCATGGGCATTGCCGAGAACGCAGTTGGCCGTCTTGCGCCCGACGCCCGGAAGCTGGACCAGCTCCTCCATCGTCTCCGGCACCCGACCTCCGTGCTTTGTGACGAGCATCTGGCAGCATGCGCGGATCGACTTCGTCTTGTTGCGGTAGAACCCGGTCGACTTGATCTCGACCTCCAGTTCCTCCTGGCTCAACGCCGCGAACGCCGCCGCCGTCGGGTACTTCGCGAACAGCCCCGGTGTGACCATGTTGACCCGCGCGTCGGTGCATTGCGCCGACAGAATCGTGGCGACCAAGAGCTGCAGGGGGTCCTCGTGCTCAAGTGCGGTCTTCGACTGGGGATAGTGCTTCCGGAGGATCTTCAGGATTTCCCGTGCGCGCGCGGCAAGCGCAGCCGGCTCCTCGCGCCTGGTTCCTCTGCCTGTCTTCTTCTTCATGAATGGCCTCGATGCGCCTCCGCGAACCGGGTGAGCTCGGCCGCGTCCTTGGTGTTCAGGACGTCGCCGGCTTCCAGCCAGCCTTTGCGGGCGATCCCGCATCCGTACTCGACGTCCGAGATCCCATGGACGCTGTGCGCGTCCGGGTTGATCGTGATTGCCACCTTCATCTCCTTCGCCTTTTTCAGGAATCTCCAATCGAGGTCGAGGCGCTGAGGGTTCGCGTTCAGCTCGATCGCGACGCCGCGTTTGCGCGCCGCCGTCAGCATCTTGTCGATATTGACCTTGAACGGGTCGCGACCGAGCAGCAGACGGCCCGTCGGGTGCCCGACGATTGTCGTGTACGGGTTCTCGATCGCCTTCAGGATGCGCGCCGTCATCTCGTCTTCGTCCATGTTGAAGCGGCTGTGGATCGACGCTACCACAAAATCGAACTTTCGCAGGATCGCGTCGGGATAGTCGAGACTGCCGTCGACGAGGATATCGCTTTCCGTGCCTTTCAGAATCCGGATCGACGGGTACTTTCTCTGCACCTGCTCGATCTCTTTCCACTGCTTCTGCAGATCAGCCTCTTTCAGCCCGCCGGCATATCCGGCCGACTGGCTGTGATCCGAGATGCCGATGTAAGCGAACCCCAGCTCCGCGGCCCGCTTCACCATCTCCTCCACTGTGGAGATCCCGTCCGAGTAGTGTGTGTGACAGTGAAGCACGCCGGCGAGATCTTCGCGAGAGATCAGCGCGGGCAGGGCGTGCTCTTCCGCCGCCTCGATTTCGCCCATATCCTCGCGCATCTCCGGCTGGATCTCGTCGAGCCCGAGCGCTGCGAAGATCTCTTTTTCATCACGGCAGGCCATCGATCGGCCGGACTTGTCGAAGAGCCCCCACTCGCTCATCTTGAGCCCCATCTTCTGGGCGCGGCTTCGCATAGCGATGTTGTGGTTCTTGCTGCCGGTCATATGGTGGAGCAGAAACGGGTACGCCTCGACCGGAACGATTCGCAGATCAACGGCAATGCCGCACTTCAAGCGGACGTTCGATTTGGTCGACCCCTTCTCGAGTACCTCGTCGACTGAGGTGTGCGTGCAAAACAGGTCCATGACATCCTCGGGATGCTCAGAGGCGGCGACGATGTCGATGTCCTTGACGACCTCCTTTCGGCGCCGCAGGCTCCCCGCCACGCTCGCCTCAGCCACCTTGCGCGATGCGCGCAGCGCCTCCAGGAGAGGCTCCGCCTCCTCCCACGCATCGCTGAAGAGGAACTGATTCGAGCTTCTCCGCACGAGCTCGATTCCCTTGAGAATGTTGTCCTGGGACTTCTCGCCGAAGCCGGGAAGAGTCAGGAGCCGATTCTCGTTGCAGGCGTACTCGAGCTCGGCAACGCTCTTCACATCCAGCTTCTCGTAGAGAATCTTCACGCGTTTCGGCCCCAGATTGGGGATCCGAAGCATCTCGAGAATGCCAGGCGGGAAGCCGGACTTGAGCTCCTCGTAGTACACGAGCGTCCCGGTCGTCGCGAGCTCCCGGATCTTCTTGCCGATGCCCTCCCCGATGCCTTTCAACCCTTCGAGGCGATCGTCCGAGGTCAGCGCAGCCAGATCGTCGGGTGTTCCTTCGAGCACGCGCGCAGCGTTCGAATACGATCTGCTCTTGAATGGGTTCTCGCCTTTGAGCTCGAGCAGAGTCGAGATTTCGGAGAGGATTTTGACGACTTCTCTTTTTTCCATGCAACGCGCTTTGAGGGATCGAATCTAGAGGAGGGGGGCGGGGTTGTCAAGACGGCCCAGATCCCACGATAAGGGCCGGTCCGCTCCGTCACCTCCGTCGCTCCCGTGCGCACTCGTGTGTTGATCTGCAAGTAGGGCAACGATATATTCTCGTGCATCAGGGACAGTTGGCACGTGAAGAAACCCGACACGGGCGCGGACAAACGAGCGAGTCGTGGACGCGAGGAGACGACTCGCGGCATCCGCGATCGTCAGGAAGCTCGTGACCCGGGCATACCTCTGACACTGAAGCTGATCGCAGGCCCCGACATGGGAAGGGTCTTTGAGATTCCGCAGAACGATCGGGCGGTCCGTATCGGTCGGGAGCCCGACAACGACCTGGTGTTGTCGGACCCCACGGCATCGCGCTACCACGTCGAAATCCGAAAGCGCGCGGAGGGGTATCTGCTGAGGGACCTGAGCAGTACGAACGGGACGCTCCTGGACGGGGTCCGGGTCAGAGAGGTATTCGTCGATCCAGGATCATGCCTGCGGATCGGAACGACGGAGCTGAAGCTCGTTCGAACGGGTGCGGAATCCGAGGGGCCGGTCGAGTCCGAGCTCGCGGGTCTGTACGGACGGAGCGAGAAGATGCGCGAGGTATTCCGCCTCATCCGCAAGATCGCTCCGACGTCGCTCACCACCCTGATCACGGGCGAGACGGGGACAGGCAAGGAGCTTGTGGCGCGCGCCATTCACAAGCTCGGCTCTCGTTCCGAGGCGCCCTTTATCGTGTTCGACTGCAGCGCCGTGCCCGAGGATCTGATGGAGAATGAGCTTTACGGGCACGAGCGAGGGGCTTTCACCGGGGCGTTGAACCTCAAACAAGGAATCTTCGAGCTCGGGCATGGCGGCACGGTGTTTCTGGATGAGGTGGGTGAGCTGAGCCTCCAGCAACAGCCGAAGCTGCTGCGCTTCTTGGAGCGACAGGAAATACGCAGGCTCGGGTCGACTCAGATCGTCGCGGTCGACGCGCGAATCGTGGCCGCGACCAACCGGTATCTCGACGAGCTGACGGCGGCGGGCCGCTTCCGCGAAGACC
This sequence comes from Acidobacteriota bacterium, assembly GCA_016191015.1. GTDB lineage: Bacteria > Acidobacteriota > CAIWXX01 > CAIWXX01 > CAIWXX01 > JACPPM01. The sequence continues at coordinate 8,250 of JACPPM010000022.1, forward strand.
TCTTCTTCCGCCTCTCGGTCGTTCAGATTCACCTGCCGCCGCTGCGCGCGCGCAGGGACGATATTTCAGTGCTGGTCGGAAGGTTTTTGGAGAAGAGCGCGACAACGGGCCAGATCAAGAGGTTTTCCGGCGCAGCACTCGACATCATGACGCGTTACGACTGGCCGGGAAACGTCAGGGAGTTGCGTCATCTGGTCGACCGTGCCGTGCTGCTGACCGAAGGGGAGACGATCGAAGCATCCGACATCGCGTCGTTTCTGAGGCGTGCGGGAAGCAAGACTTCTCCCGATCCCGAATCGCTCGCCGACCTGGAGAAGATCGCGATTCTGAAGGCGCTGGACGCGTGCAGCGGCAACAAGACCGCCGCGGCCAAGAGGTTGGGAATCGCCTACTCTACCCTCTACGAAAAGTTGAAGAAGTACGGGCAGGCCGAGTAATTCGCTCCTCTCCCGCCGCTGAGGTGACCCTGGTCACACCGTTTGACTGACCCTGAGAGCGGGCGCCCGACGCGTCCGTCCTACGGGATGGAGGCGATGGGAATGAAAATAGTTGCGGCAGTAGTGGTTCTGTTTGTGGCGATCCTGTCCGCTGTCACTGTGAGTGTGGTGCGTTGGGTTGGCAGGAGCGATCCGGCGGTGATCGGAGATCTCGCCGGCGCGTCTGATCACCCGCGGGCGGCATCTGACGGCGCGCGGACCCTGGTCGATTCGGGAAGGAAGGAGAATATGGAAAACGCGGTTAAGCGTCCACAGATCTCGGAGGTCGTTTCGCAGCGATTGGTGCACGAGAGTCCGGTAGCGGAGTTGATTGTCAGGATCAACGGCACCGTCCTCGGGGAGAGCCAGCTCTCAGAGCTGACGATGCTCTACGGCCAACGCCCGGCTTCGGGCGATTACTGGTACGACGCCAGGAGCGGGCTCTACGGGCTCATGGGTCAGCCCTGTGCGGGCACGATTGCTGCGGGCCACAATTTCGGCCACGTCCCGCGCGATGCATCCCGGGGCGACAGCGGCGTGCTCCTGAACGGTAGAGAGCTCCCGGTCGGCGAATGGATCTTCCTGAGTCAGGTCAGTGGATCGCCCGTGCAACCGGGGTCGTATTGGCTCGACGCCGCAGGCAACGCAGGTGTCGAAGGCATTGACGTCCCGCTCATCAACCTCTTTCTCGCGGCGCAGCAACTCCAGGCCCAAGTGCAGGGCCGAGCTGCCGGCGGGGGCGGCGACAATTTCTGGTCAACGTCCTTCAGCGCGGGCAACTGCAACTCCGACAATAGCCAGGGTTACGTGAGCGTGCCGGGGTACGGGCCGGTCGGATACGGCTTCTAGTGGGCGCCTGGGCCGCTTCTTCGGACGAGCGCGTAGGCGAGTTGGGTCAGGTCCGCCGGCCAGGTCTGTGGCGATACCAGCGCATCGTTAATGGGGGCGGGGGATGTCTCGACTGCAGAGAGTAGTCGGCGCGCGCGCTCGCGGGTCCATTTTTCGCTGGCCGGATGGTTGAGAGCCGCCGAGAGAAGTGCTGCAGCCCCGGGTGAGTCTCCTTGTTTGGAGATGAGAACGGCCCAGCTCACCAGGATCTCGAGCACCATCGGTTCTGCCGCGATTGAGAGTGCGGTCTCAAGCCCCTCGCGCAGCCATCGTAGCGCCGATTCGTGATCACCTCGCTCACACGCCAGATTGCCCAGGTTGTCGAGCGTGATGGCCACGCCAAGACGGTAGCCCATGTCGCGCTTGATCGCCAGACTCTCCAGGTAGCTGCGCTCGGCTTCGTCGTACTCGCCGAGGCGGTGGGCGATGAGCCCGAGGTTGTTCAGCGATATGGCGATGCCTCGCCGGTCCCCGACGTTTCGGCGGATGTCGAGGCTCTCCCGATAGAAGCGGCGGGCGCCGAGATAGTCGCCGGAATCGTGGGCGATGGAGCCGAGACTGTTGAGTGAGGCGGCGGCTCCGAGTCGATCGCCGCGCTCTCTCTTGATCGCCAAGCTCTCGCTGAATAGCCGCACCGCTTCGCTATGTTCGCCGATATCGAGGGCCACCTGGCCGAGGCCGTCGAAGGCCCGGGCAGTGCCTCGCCGATCTCCGAGGTCGTTGGCGATATCGAGGCCTTCCTCAAGAGGCGACCTTGCCTCCAGGTACTTCCCCTGCGCACAGAGCGCATCACCCGAGTGAATGAGAGCCGTCACGCGACTCGGACGACCGGCCGGGCCGCTGAGATGGGGAAGGGCGGCCTGGAGCGCGAGCTCGGCGTCGGCGTATAGTCCCAGCCGGCAGAGGAAGCCTCCGCGTGCGGTGAGCAGTCGGCCGATGAGCGCCGGATCCACGAAGACCTGCAGCGAGCAGTCGATCAATCGCACACCGTCCTGGAATCGGCCCCGCACGTCATGGTAGGTGACGAGGCTCTCCAGCGCGCCCTCGATCACAGTTGCCTCCGCGTGCTCGCACCCCCATTCCCAAGAAGCGCGCACGTTTTCGATGTCTTCATCGATCTCGGCCAATGCCTGAGTTTGTGTGCTCCCATGCAAGGCTTCCTCTCTGCTGCGAAGAAACGTCGCATAGAATTGCGCGTGCTGGCCGCCGAGCCGCAGGGAGCGCGCCGCGTCCCGAGCGAGCTCTGCCGCGGCGTAGCCCCTCAGGACAACGTGCTGGTGGTATCGACCGGCCGAGTCGTGCCGGAGAAGGGACTTGTCGACCAGACAAGCGAGAGTGCCCGGCGACACCCCCGTGACGGCGCGGGCTGCGTCGAGTCGAAAGCCGCCGCGGAAGAGCGACAGTGACGCAAAGACCTCCCGTTCCCGGAGCGAGGACCGATCCCATGAGTACTCGAAGATCGCGCGCAGGCTCCGTTGGCGGGGAGGAATGTCGGCCTGGGTGGTCTCGAGAAAATCGAGGCTGGCCTCGACTTCCTCAGCGATCGTCTGCGCTGGCAGGGCGCGCACCCACGCAGCGGCCAGCTCGATCCCGAGCGGCATTCCGTCGAGAAGGCGGCAGATGCGAACGACGTGGGGAAGTTCCTCACCGGACAGAGTGAATCCCAACCGGGATCGACGCGCCGTCTGCTCGAAAAGCCGGACCGAGTCCGTCTCGGCGGCACCTTCAGCAGCAGACATCTCCGGGACCTTGAGTCCTCCCACTTCCAGCACCCACTCGCCATTCAATCGCACCCGCTCCCTCGACGTGACGAGAAGCTTCACACCCTGGGACACCGTCAGGATCTCCGCCAGCAGCTCGAGCCCCTCGGACAGATGTTCGAAATTGTCCAGGACCAGGAGCAGGCGTTTTCCGCGGAGGAAGTCGAGCAGATGAGCTCGGGCCGATCCCGGTGCGAAGGCAGTGAGACGCAGTGCGTCAGAGAGCGCCGCCGCCAGATGCTGGTGCGACTCCAGCCCTTCCAGCGGTGCATAGAAGACGTGGTCAGGGAATGGTCCGCCGGGGGGGTGCGCGGCTTCCCGCGCGGCTGCCTCCAGCGCCAGCCGCGTCTTTCCGATCCCACCGGGACCGGACAGAGTCAGGAGGCGGCAGGACGGATCGGCGAGGAGCCGGTCGATCCCAGCCAGCTCATCGTCGCGCCCGATGAACGGAGTGGGAGGGATCGGCAAGGAGTGGCCAGCACTGAACTGCGACGGTGTAAAGCTGCCATCCTGCTCACGTTCCTCCATCGCGCCTGCCCGAATCCGCTCGAACAGCGCTGTTGTCTCCTGCGACGGGGTCGTATGCAGCTCGTCGGCGAGAACGCGTCTGCACGTCTCGAAGTGACTCAGAGCCGCTCCGGGTTGACCCGCAAGGACCAGCATCTCCATCAGAGTGCGATGTGCGCTCTCCTGCCAGGGATTGATGGCCAGGAGTCTGCGCGCGCAGAGGAGTCCGAGCTCATAGGAGCCTCTCTGGCGATGGAGCAGGGTGAGGCGGGCTAGCGCGGTCTCGGCAAGATCACGGAACCGTCCTCGCTGCATCGTCAGCCAGTCCTCAAACCCGGGCGCATCCTCAATGAAGAGGCCATCGAGCAGATCGCCGCGGTAAAGATCGACCGCTTCCGTCAGTGCCGCGATCTCGCCGGCAGGTCCGGCACCGGCACACGATCGTTGGAACTGGTCCGCGTCGACCCAGAGGCCGGGTTGCGGGACGAGCTCCACTGTGACCCGCGTTGCCACCAGCTGGACAGCCTCCTCGGCAGAAGCGAGGTGCCGGCGAAGATCCCAGAGGGCCCGCCTGAGGTTTCGCGCACCGCGGCTTTCAAGGAGGCCTCCCCAGAGCAACCCGACCAGTTTCAGGCGCGGATGGCGGCCGGGCAGAAGCGCAAGGTAGGCCAGGAGGGCCTCCGTCTTGACCGTCTCCAGACGGACCCTCGCGCCGGTGTGCTCGATCTCGAAGCCACCGAGCAGCCGAATGCGCAATCTGACATCCGTCTCCATCTCCGGCCTCGCGAACAAAGCGTTGGGGCAGGCTCCCGGCAGGGCGGACGCGCCCCCACAACGGTCCTTCAACGGTGTTTCAACGGTCGGATTCCATACTATCACGGAGGGGGGCCGACGACCCCTGATGTATTTCGCGAACATGATGATCCGAGACCGCAAGGAGGGGACTGATGAGTGCGAAAATCGAGCGAGCCGGGGTGGCGAACCCGCCTCAGGAGGCGCAGGCCGCGAAGACGGTAGTGGCGAGGCAGGGCGAGACGATTGGCGATCTGGCTGCGAGACACGGGGTTGACGCGGGTGAGCTGGCGCAAGCCAATCCGCACGTCAGCGGAATGGGGCGACTCAAGGGGGGTACGGAATTGCGGTTGCCTGAACATCGGCTGCCGACGCAGGCGATGGCGCCTGTCGTGCCGAAGTGGTCCGACGCTTACGAGGCCGCGCGTCAACCGACGATCTTCGATCACACTGCGCAGAGTGGAGCACGAGGGGCTGGCGATGGAGGCAGACAGGCCCGCGACTTCACGATCGCGCGCCACGGACCTGGCGCCGGCTCCAGAGAGCTCATGTTCCGCGAGGCGCCGGCCGCGCGATCAGCCGGGCAGGATGGTCGGGGCATCGCTGACGAACCGCGCACCAGTGTGCAGGATCCGCTGCACATCACAGATGCCGTCCGTCAACTCGACAGCGACGGCGACAAGATCACGGTGTCGCTGGGGATGAGTGCCTCGGTCGAAGGCGGCAAGCTCGAAGGTCAGCTCGCCAACGTCGAGATCACACGTGTGGAAGAAGCGGGCCAGCCTCCGAAGTACGTACTTTCGATGGATAGCGGGCTGGCAGTGGGTCTGTATGGCGAGCTGGGCTCAAAGTTGGCCGGATCAGATGTCCAAGGACAGATCATGCTCGGGGGCAGCATAAAGGTTGAGCAGACGTTTGACTCTCCCGAGGAAGTCGCCCGGGCGATCGAGCTGTTGGGCAAGGAATGCGAATCAAGCATGATCATGGACCAGCTCAAGGCGACTCGCCCCCCTGAAGGCCTGTCCCCAGACGAGATCGCGTTCCTACAGCAGCATCCGATGGCGATCGAGTATAAGGGGCAGATGGCGAGTGAGATCGCGGCGAGCTGGGGGCTGGGTCCGGGGGAGCTGGGAGTCAGCGGCAACTTGAGCAAAGAGACCTCACTGCGAATCGAATTCCCGCCGCTCGACGAGGAGGGGAAATTCACCGGAAATCTCAAGGTGACAGTCGATCAGGAGACGGCCGTCGGCGGAGGGATAAACCTGGGGCAAGGGGTGACCGAGAAGCAGACGGGGACGGACGGCAAGGAGACAGAGTCGGGCATCAAACACCCCGTCGGTGGTGGCAATGTGGAGGCCAAAATTGTCACCTCATTCAGCTTCGAGCTGCCGCCGGAGACCCCGAAGAATCTTCTCGAGGACCCGATGAAAACTTTGAAGCAGCTCCCGGTCGATCTCGGCGAGGTCGCACAGTCGACGACAGTGAGCATCAAAGGAGAGGGAGACGCATTTGGCAAGGGTGGCGGAGCAGAGGTTCAGTTCAAGATCGAAGGCGCGCTCGACCAGGAAACGCGGGATCACGCACTGACTCAGCTATTGGAGGGCGATACAAACGAGTTCTTCAAAGAGCTTGGAGACGATGTCACTTTCGAGTACCGCGCAGAGACCTACAGCACGCAGAGCAAGCAGTTCAGCCCGGAGATCTCGATCCAGGGGTACGGCGCCGGCATCGAGGCGCAGTACAGCCGCGAAGACCACGGGAATGTCCGGACGGGGCAGATGACCGGCACGCAAATGTACGAGGAGCTCCAGCGTCTCTTCTCGACCCAAGGCGGTCGCCGCTAGTCGCGGAGACGCGCTGGTTGAGCGATCTCGACTGCGGAGCCGGGGTCGCCCATACTCCACGAACGGCGTGGGTCATGGAGTGTACGCCGGAGGTCAGCGGACCTCGCTTCTGTGAGTAGCTTCTTCTTGTTTTGCCCTCGCGGCACACAGGATGGAACTGACGCCGCGGGTTTCTCGCCGACCTGCGCCTGAGCACATGGACCAGCAGAGCCGAGCGCTCTCATCAACAGTCAGGCGGCGGCGAGCTTTCACTAGAGAGAAGCGCGGAACTTCCGGGCCCCGGTCCTCGTATTGAGTTCCGATGGGGGGCGCGCTCGTGGCCGCTCTGAGAGGCAGATTACGTTGAGCACAACCGCCGTGCGGCGTAATTCCACATTTGCGAGGAGGATCCGAAATGACAGATCGTACAGTTGAAGCTCGCCGCACGTTTGCGCGGGAGTCGATGCAGCAATGAAAAGGAATTCAGACAAGAATAGCCCGAGGCTTCGAGGGGAAGCGGGTTGGAGCGCAGGGGCGATTTCACTCGCGTTAGTGGCGGCGCTTTTCGCGTCCTCGACCTCAGGCAACACATCCGACGATCGCAGCAGCGCTGCTCAGGGTGACCTGATGAAAGCTATTGTCTATCACGAGTATGGTACACCCGATGTTCTCAAGCTTGAGGACATTGAGAAGCCGACTCCAGGGGACGACCAGATCCTGGTGAGAGTTCGCGCGGCTTCCGTCAATCCACTTGACTGGCATTTCATGAGAGGGACGCCGTACCTGATGCGGTTGATGGCCGGGCTGCGCAAACCAAAGGACACACGACTGGGCGTTGACTTTGCGGGTACGGTTGAAGCGGTTGGCAAGAACGTAAAGCAGTTCAAACCAGGTGACGATGTGTTCGGCGGGAGAACCGGGTCCCTGGCCGAGTATGTGGTAGTTCGCGAGGATCGAGCGGTGGTGCTGAAACCTGCCGGCGTGACGTTTGAGCAGGCGGCTTGTGTGCCAATTGCGGCAATCACCGCATTGCAGGGTCTTCGCGACAAAGGAAAGATTCAGCCGGGTCAGAAGGTCTTGATCAACGGCGCGTCGGGAGGCGTGGGGACGTTCGCGGTGCAGATCGCCAAGTCATTCGGCGCACATGTGACGGGCGTGTGCAGTACGAGAAACCTGGACATGGTCCGATCAATCGGCGCGGACCAGGTCGTTGATTACACCAAAGAGGATTTTACAAGAAGTGCGCAACGATACGACGTGATCCTCGACAACGTCGGGAACCGTTCATAGATGGAATGCAGGCGCGTCCTGAATCCCGAGGGGAAA
>JACPPM010000195.1 GCA_016191015.1 Acidobacteriota bacterium
GCAGTCATCTCCGGAGCTCAGGGTGGCATCGAACAGACCCCTTCCTGCCTTCCTAACTTCCTGCCTTCCTGAGAGGTGCTCGGAAAGGTCTTGCAGCGTGCCTGGGTCTTGCCTGTTTGGTTGCGGCTCCGCCGCGTTAGGGTCAAGGACGAGCGAGCTTCAGGCCGCAGTGATCACAGAACGCCGCGTCGGGCGGCAAGTCGGTGCCGCAGCGATGGCATTGGCGCCCTTGTCGAGCACTCTCGGCCGGAGAATGCGCCGAGGGAGGCGGGACAGGTGGAGGGCCACCGTGCTCCACGCGCGTGCTCCCTGCGGCGGCCGACTTGGCCGACTCGACGAGCTCGAAGACATGAGACCCGATCTTAAAACGATCACCTGGCCTGATCTCCTGCGATGTGATCCGCCGGCCATGCTGCCAGGTTCCATTGCTGCTCTTATCGTCGACCACGACAGCTTGGTTCCCGTCGAATCGAACATGAGCGTGCCGTCGCGATGCACCGGTGTCGTTGAGACAGATGACGTTGTCGGGCCCTCGACCGATGGACGTCTTACCCGGCTGCAGCTCCGTCTCGCGGACACTCGCAGTGTCTTCCTCTCTCCAGCACCTGAGCAGCAACCGGCTCATGACGAGATCTTCCGGCACGATGAGAGAATCGGGCTCCGTCGGTGCGGTCGGGTAAGCGAGGACGGCATCATGCTCGCTACAAATAGCAGCCTTCCACGAAGGGTGTCAAGCGTGTGAATTGACAGTGCGGGTACACGGAGTAGAATAGCTCTGCACTCTGATTCCTCAAGCTCTAGGCAATCCCTTGACCGTGCGATATTCACATCGGGCGTTGTGGCGACGATGCACGCAGACGAGTCGCTCTAGGATCGTCCCCGCAGGCGCCCGTGTCCGCGTCTCTCGTGCAAAAGTGTTTCCGCCGTGTTGAGTGGACGGTTGAGATCGCGGCGATACTTTGAGCGCTCCCGAGCCGGATATGCTGGCTGCCACTGACCGGCAGGGGTTTCCTCTCCGTTTCGCCGCCATTCTCATCGACTCGGTCATCGTCACGGTTCTCATTGTTGTGGTCCTGTTCATTCTCCGGTTGCCATGGCTGCCACCTTTCCTGGGTGCCGCCTATTTCTTCCTGGAGGTGATGCTCAAGTACACGCCGGGCAAGAGGATTCTCGGATTGGTCGTGCTGAGCGCGGATGGGACGGCGGCCGGATTCGAGGCGCTCACGCGTCGCTGGCAGCTCAAGGTCGGCATCTCCTGTCTGATCAACTTCGTGGCGATGGTGGCCGCTCAGGTGAACTGCCCGCCGATGCTCGTTCAGCTTCTCGTTTATCTGCCGTCTCTGGCTGTGCTCTTGGGCTGCTTCACAATCTTTACTGCGTCGCGGCAGACGTTCTACGACAAGATTTCGAAAACGGCTGTTTTCAAAGCCGACGCGGCGAAGCTGCGCGATGAGAAGGAGGAGTTGCAGAGGAGAGCAGACAGGATTTCGAGCTACCTGCACACGGCACTGTCCTCCCTGTGGGGGTTCATCAAGTCGCACACCGGCATCTTCGATCGTGACGGGCACTTCTCCTGGAAAGGGTTGCTGCTTTTCCCGTTCAGGATCGTCAGGTCACGCGCCAGGGCTTTTGTTCGAGGCGCCATTGTTGGGGCCGCGCTCCACTTCTTTGCAGTCAGCTTGAGCGGCGGATACGACGATGTCGGTGTCTTCCCTACGAACCTGCTTGTCCCCACTGTCAACGTCATCCGCGGAGGTAGTCCGCTCTCGCCGGTTCTCTTCATATTTGCGACAACCCTATGGGGCGTGGTCTCCGCGTTGATTTCGTACGGCCTGAGGGTGGCGCGAGGCAAAAGGAAGGGGACTTCCGGGCCCGTTTCGGCAGGGGTGCTGCAACTGTTCGTGTCCATTTGTGGGACTCTGCTGGCAGCCGCGCGGCTCTGGGCCGACGACGGGGGCTTCTCGGAGTGGGCGAATGACCCCGCTGGATTCGTAGACCAGGGCGGGCTCGCGCTCGCCGGTCAGAGCACGGGAGTCGGCCTCGGTACTGGACTCGGGACCGGGATCGGTGACGCTGCCGGCGAAGCAGCCAATGGCGGCACGGGGGTTAAACCGCAGGAACCATCGCCTGAACCGCCGCCAGTCGTCGGTGAGGGCCTCCCACCCACAGAAGATCCGGGCGATGACGAGGACGGAGAAGACGAGGGCGAGGCGGGCACAGGCGACGACTTGCCGCCCGTTGTGGACACCGGCGACGAAGGGGAAGACGAAGAACCTCCGACTCCATCCCCCGAGCCCTCACCGTCACCCGAACCCACTCCGTCGCCGCAGCCGTCCCCGAGCCCGAGTCCGAGTCCTTCGCCGAGCCCGTCTCCATCGCCCGAGCCATCCCCGAGCCCATCGCCGTCGCCAGAACCATCCCCGAGCCCATCACCATCGCCGACTCCCACTCCCACGGCGGCGCCCACGCCAACACCTTCTCCGTCTCCAGAGCCGCTGCCCAGCCCGTCGCCCGAGCCGCCGCTCGTCGCCGGAGCCGGATCGAGCCCAACGCCGACACAGGCTGTCAGCACGACAAACTCGATCATCAAGTGCACGGTGATCCCTATCTTCCTCGGACAAGGCGATGCGCAGGGCACGAAGTCTTACGAGATCGACACGCGTGTCGTTGCGAATGTCGGATCCGAACCGTCCGCGATGGTCACGTGTGTTTCCTCTCACAATTCGATACCGGTTTCGAGCGTCGCGCTCCACCCCCGCGATGTCGTCACCATCCCCATGCATCGTCACGACTTCGAGCCGGGCGAGATCGTGACCGTGACCTGCTCCATCTCTGAGGGCGGGAGCCGAGTGTGCTCGTGCAGAATCCCGGGTGGTCGACCCACGCCGCCGGTGCCATCGCCGGAGCCAACCCCATCCCCCGCGCCTCCCCCAGAGCCCTCGTCAGGGCCGACGCCGTCTCCTGCTCCGAGCCCAACACCGTCGCCAGCGCCGAGTCCCACTCCCTCCCCGACACCAAGTCCAACTCCGTCCCCGACACCATCACCTACTCCTTCGCCGACGCCGAGCCCAACGCCATCCCCGACACCATCACCCACGCCTTCGCCAACACCGAGCCCGACGCCGTCACCAACACCGAGTCCGACGCCCTCGCCCACGCCCTCACCGACACCGTCACCCACTCCGTCACCAACGCCGAGCCCGACGCCGTCGCCAACACCGATCCCCACGCCCTCACCGACACCAAGTCCAACTCCATCGCCTTCACCCGGTCCAACACCCGCGCCGTCGCCTTCTCCAACTCCCACTCCAACTCCAGAGCGTCGTAAGCTAAACTACTTCCGGCTGCGCGTGCGCGGCGGATTGGATGTGTCAGTGCCAGGGGGCGGAGCTTCCGCGATGACGATAGAAGTCCAAGAAGTCTCCAATTCAATCTTGGGCGGTCTTGACTACGGGAGGACGATTACGCTCCGGTTCTACGGAATTGGGCCCGCCAAGGGCATCGGCAAGGCCGGCGCCACCTTCATTTCGGATTGGACCGATCCCTTCACGACGGAAGACGCCGTCACACTCGAGGACTTTGCGGGGCTGGGGAATATCACTGGGTGGCCTGGGATAACGATCGGAAGCTTGAGCCTCGGAGGGACTGTCACCCTGTTCTTCAAGGGTCCCAAAGTATCAGTCGACACGAGCAATCGCGGGCTGAGCATCACTATCTTCCAGTCGATCGCTGGGGTATGGACAAAATCGTAGCGGCCGGGGTCGCGCCCGAACACTTCGATGCGGCCTATCACGATGCCGTGGAATGCGCCACGGTACCGTCGGCCGAGTCCATCGTCGACACGATTGTCAGGGAATTCGACCCCCGCAGCGTCGTCGATCTAGGATGCGGCACGGGGGTCTATCTCGAGCACCTTCTCCGGCGCGGCGTCGATGTCCTCGGGGTGGAGAAATCCACGGTGGCCATCGCGAAGTGTCGCGTGGGCCGCGACCATCTCGTCGCTCACGACTTGAATCGGCCATTCGCGCACGACCGGCGCTACGATCTCGCGCTTTGTTTCGAGGTGGGGCAGTCGATCGATCCACAGCGCGCGGGAGCCTTCATCGATACCGTGTGCTCATTGTCCGGCACGGTGCTCTTCAGCGCCGCCCAGACAGGCCAGGGAGGCGCCGGCCACATCAACGAACAACCATGGGAGTACTGGCTCGCTCTCTTCTGGGAAAGCGGCTACGAGCTGGATCTCATCCACACGTCGCAGCTTCGGCACGAATGGGCGGAAGCCGGGGCTCCGAGCTGGTTCGGCAACAACCTCGCCGTCCTCACGCGCTCGCCCTGCTCGACCGATGTTCTATCGGGCGCCATGCAACTGGTGGACTCTGTCGAAGGCTGGCTCACGTTGGCCGAGGCACGCATTCTTTTTGCGGCGGCCCGGCAAACGCCGCGTGCCTCTTCCATCGTGGAGATCGGAAGCTGGAAAGGTCGCTCCACCGCCGCTCTCGCCCTGGGCTCTCTGGCCGGTGAAGGCGCTCCAGTCTATGCCGTGGATCACCACCACGGAGCGCGTGACATCGGAGAGTATCTCGGCACGACGCTTTCCGAAATCCGTTCGTGGAACGAATTCCAGGCCAACCTCCAGGCCCTCCGCATCACGGACGCTGTGAAACCGATTCTCAAGGATTCCCTCGCCGCAGAAGCCTCCTGGGACGGAAGGCCCATCGACGTGCTCTGGATCGATGGCGGCCACGAATACGAGATTGTCAAGAGCGACTTCGAGGCATGGCGCGGGCATGTGCGATGCGGCGGCATCATCGCGATCCACGACACAACCGGCTTCGAGGGGCCCCGCCGGGTGGCCGAGGAGGCGCTGAAGGAGCGGCTGCTCTTGCGCCCCGTGCGGATCGATTCGCTGACTTACGGGATGGCATCGGGGGCAGAGTCCGGCCGCTCCAGGAGCTCCTCACTTCCGCCCATGCTCGGCTGTCGCGAACGCATCTCCATCATGTTCCCGACACATGATGAAGGGTCGAGACTGCGCAGCACCATCGACAGCCTTCTCAGAAACACTCACTACCCTGATTACGAGGTCCTTATCCTTGATGATGCATCCGAAGACGATTCGTGCGATTTCTTGTTCCTCCCTCCATACTCGCGCGACAAGCGTCTTCGCTACGTCCGCGTCGACCAGGCGGAAGGGCATCTCAAGCGGCGAGTCGAGGGCGTGACGCTTGCCACCGGTGAGGTTTTCCAGTTCATCGATGCCCATCATTGCTTCAGCCCGGATTGGCTCTCCAATGTTTACGACTGCCTGCGTCGTCATGACGGCAACGCGATCGTGGGCCCCGCGGTGAGTGTACTGGATCCGGTCGTGTGGGGACCGACATCCGTGGTGACGTACGGATGGAGCTGCGACACAGCGCTTCAGGGGGCTTATCACATCGGTCTGCATGAAGTCAGGAAGGGTGGCCGGGTCCCCTGGCTCTCAGGGCACCAGATGATGATGACGCGGCGTCTCTACGACGATATCGGCGGCATTTGCCAGCTCTTTCCAGGCCATGGGACGGACGACCTTGATCTCTGCCTGCGAGCCTTTCTTCTGGGGCACGACTGCTACATCGAGCCCACGGCGATCATCGGCCACTACTACAAGAGCTACTTCGTCCGTCCACCGACATGGGATCAGCTCATGGTGAACTACCTGGTGACGGTCTATCTCAATCTCGGGCCGGAACGGTTCGCGGAGCTGAAGGCGAGGCAGGCGGGCCAGTATGGGTACGAAGGGGGCTGTCAGGCCTTCGAGACAATGCGGCCGGAGATCGAGCGGTTCCGAAGTTGGATCGTCAGCCGCCAGAAGCGCCCCACCGTGGATCTGCTGGCCTTGCTCGAAGGAAAACCATGACAGCCGAATCGGCGAATGGCGCGGTATCCATTGTCGTTGCCGCTCACAACGAAGGTGACAACGTGCGCCGCACAGTGGAGTCGATTGTCGGCAACACGGATACGCCCGAATTCGAAATCGTGCTCGTCGACGACGGATCCACAGATGACAGCTTCGCCTTTCTCTCGCGAGTCCCGCACGCCGGCGATCGACGGCTCCGCTGCTATCGGTTCGGAGAATCCGTCGGCTGCATCCGAGCACGACACCAGGGCTCGCGACTCGCACAGTACGATCACATCGTCTTTCTCGATGCGCACGTCTCGGTGCCTCAGGGGTGGCTGGCCGCTCTGGAGCGAACGCTGCTGCGATGGGGGCCTCACATCGCCATTACCCCGGATGTCAGCACACTGAACGAAGAGACCTGGTCGGCGAATCCGTCCACGGGACAGGTGCTCACGATCGACGAAGACCTTGGCTTCGTGTGGCAGAATCTCCGCTACCCTACGCGTCTGATGGCCACGGCCGGCGGCTGCTGCGTCTTCATGACAAAGCAGCTCTATCGTCAGTGCGGGGGATTCGACCTGGGTCTCCGCCGCTGGGGCTGCGAATTCATCGACTTGATCATGAAAGTCTACGCAATCGGCGGTGCCTGCTACCTCGAACCGTCCGTTCTGGTGGGACACCTTTTCAGGAGTGGATTCCCCTACCCGATGGATTACAGGGACGTGACCTACAACAAGCTGCGCATCGGTTACATCCATCTCTCCGACATCGCCTTTCGAAACCTCCTTGAGCGTCTCACGCAACAGCATGGGTTCACCGAAGCGATGGTCGCCTTCCGCGCCGACCTCCACGAGATCGATCATCTTCGGCGGGCGCGACAGGCCGCCAACAGGCGCGATGAGGACTGGTTCGTGCGGATGTTCCTGCCGGGGCTCGACCCGCGCTGGAGGTCTGAGCCGCCGACGGTGAACCCAATTGGATTCGTGACCGCAGGATAGACCAAGGAGCCGGATCATGCACCCACAACACGCCACCCGCTCAGACCCCCGTCCAAAGCCTCGACAGCCGGTCTCGCGAGAGGAGGTGGAGGCGATGGCAGCGGCCCTGCGCTTCGCTCGAGACGCACACCAACTCCCACCCGAGGAATTCGCCGCTCTCCATGCTCGATTCAGAGTCTTTGACGAACGGGACACGGCCTGGACCGTCGCGCTGACCCAGCTCGGATGGCACCGCCTGGAAGTGAACCGCTGGGTCCCGCGCACGCCACCCGACAAATTCTACATGCGTAGAAAAGCATACTGGGCGATCCTGGCGCTCGCGGCGAAGGAACCCGCGTGCCCGGCCTGTGGATCCCCGCTTCGCGCTCGGTCGAACTTCTGCTTGAGATGCGGAACGCCTGCCAGGAGAATCACCTCGACCCAACGACGATGCCCAAATGTCCGTTGCGGAAAGCCGGCAGCGCCCGACAAGAAGTTCTGCACGTCCTGCGGTACGCCGGTGGTCTAGGTGCAGCGGCTCGAACCTGCCGTGATGCGCCGTCTGGAGCACATTCAGAGTGAGATGCGTTCGCTGTAACTCCACTGTCGAGCCTGGTGAACGGTTCTGCGGCGAGTGCGGGCTGAGCTTTCCGGGCGCGCCGAGGCATGGGTCCGCGGGGCGGAGAATCCTCCGGCTTGGAGCCGCTCTCGTGCTCCTCGGCGCACTCGCCGTATCGATCCAGAGGTCGATACCCACGACGCACCGACCGAGCGGCTGGGCGGTCGTCCGGCCGCCCTATCAGGTTTCGGTGTTGCGGGAGCGCGGCGACCTCATCTGGGCTGGCGGAAGGGATGGCCTCTGCGCGATCGATCGAACGACCGCGACGCTCCGTCCCGCCTTGCCGGGGCAACCCTCACTGCGCTTCGTGAAAGACCTGCTGGTCGATCGCGGCGGCCGCCTCTGGATCGCTCACGAAGACGGCCTGACGCTTCTCGATGGCGCGAGCTGGAAGAGCTACGGCGCGGCTGAAGGGTACCCGGGTGATTCGGCGAAGTCGCTCCTGGAGGACCGAGACGGCGACCTCTGGGTTGGAACTCCCCGGGGGGCGCTCCGATACGATGGAAAAACATGGCAGCGATTTACGACCGGCGACGGACTGGCGGCACCTTCCGTCGACGTCATCTTCCAAGACAAGGATGGCGTCATGTGGTTCGGCGCCTCATCGTCGACTCACGGTGGTCTCACGCGATTCGACGGCAAAACATGGCGCACATACGACACGAGCAGCGGGCTGGCTCACAACGCAATCACATCGATCATGCAGGAACCCGATGGCTCGATGTGGATCGGTACAGGATCGGGGTACCGTGGAGGCGCCAGCCGGCTTGCTGGCGGCACGTGGACCACGGTGACTCGCGAAAGCGGGCTCGCCGGCGAGAAAGTCTGCTGCATTTTCCGCGACAGCCTCGGCCTCCTCTGGTTCGGGTCGGAGTACGACGGCGCCGCCGTGCACGATGGCAACAACTGGCGCGTTCTGGCTCACGAGGACGGGCTCGCCGGGCGCGAAGTGAAGCACATGCTGCAAGATTCGCATGGCGACTACTGGCTGGCCACGGACAATGGCGTGAGCCGGATCCCTCGCCACGAATCGTCGATCGCGGATCGCACGGTTGTCGTGTACACGTCTGTCGATCAGGTGTACTCGGAGCCGATACTGATGGAGTTCGAGGCAAGAACCGGCATCCGCGTGAAATCGCTTTGCGATGTCGAAGCTGCCAAGACGACGGGACTCGTGAATCGGCTGATGGCGGAAAACGGAAACCCCCGCGCCGACGTGTTCTGGAACGGCGAGTTCTCACAGACGATGCTCCTCAGGCAGCAGGGCGCGCTCGCGCCCTATCGCTCGTCCTGCTCGGCCGACCTGCCGGCGCAGCTCATCGATCCGGATGGGTATTGGACGGCCGTGGCAGGGCGGGCTCGGGTCTTGCTCGTCAACACGCGACTCGTTCCGCGAGCGAAGTTCCCGAGGTCCGTTTTCGATCTGCTCGCACCGGCGTGGCGGGGCGACCAGATCGGCCTGGCCTATCCGATGTTCGGGACTTCAGCAACGCAGGCAGCGGCCCTCTACGCCGCGATTGGGCCAGAGGCAGCGCGAGATTTCTACAGGAAGCTCCACGCGCGCGGTGCACGCGTGGTGGATGGGAACTCCGTCGTGCGCGACCTCGTGGCCAGCGGCCAACTGAGCATCGGGCTGACCGACACGGACGATGCGTGCGGCGCCGTTCGAGACGGAGCGCCCGTCGAGATCGTCATTCCCGACCAGTCGCCGGACGGCATCGGGACGCTGGTGATACCCGGCACCGTGGCTCTGATCGCCGGGGCGCCTCATCCCGCCATGGGTCGCCTGCTCATCGATTTCATCGGCAGTCGCGAGGTCGAGGGGAAGCTGATCGCTGCCGGTTGGAGCGATATCCCGTTGCGCAAAACGGACACCGCACCCGCGTGTCTTGCCGAATCGCGAGTCAAAGGAATGGCGGTGAGGCTGGAGGATGTGTTCCGTCAGATCGAGATCGCGAAGCATGACATGACTGAGATCTTCGTTCGGTAAGGTGAGGGCGTGGAGGGCCGTGAAGTGAACGCGGCGGATCGAGACATACCGATGAGATCCCGACACCTCGGGTGGTCGTCCGCGTTGCACTGTGCCGGGCTGGTGCTTTTCCTTGTCATCGTCTACGGGCCTGTGGGGGCCCTGGTCGTCGAATCCTGTCGCGCCGTCACAAGAAGCAACTTCGATTGGCTCCTCCTGGCGCTGCCGTCGGGGAGGCGCGCGGTGTTGTTGATCAGAAGCGTCGGCCTCGCGTCGGGCGTCGCACTCTCCAGCACGGCGATCGGCCTGCTTGTGGCCTGCACGCTATGGCAATGGAGAGCCGGGGCGCGGGCCTATGTCAGATGGGGGCTCCTGCTGCTCGCTCCGCTTCCGCCCTACATCCATGCCCTGGCCTGGACCTCCACCTGGACGGCGTTCACGACGCTTCTCCATTTCCAGTCGCTTTCTTCCATGACCGGCTGGCTGGGTGCGTGGTGGATCCTCACGATGACTTGGCTGCCGGTCTCCACCGGTTTCGCCCTGGTCGGACTCGAATCTGTCGACGTTGCGCTGATCGAGGCTGGGCGCGTCGCGCGTGCCGATTCCCACGTCTTCCTGAAGGTCGCCGTTCCATTGGCTCTTCCGTACATTATCGTGGGTGGTGTCTTTGGTTTCGTTCTCACCCTCACTGATTACAGCGTGCCGTCATTGTGCTCGGTCAATGTGACGGCCCTGGACGTTTTTGCCGAGTACAGTGCGAGCAACGAGCCGGCCAGAGCTTTTCTCCGTGCGCTACCGATTCTCACGATCACGGCTCTCGCAGCCGTCCTGTGCCAGGCTCCGCTTCAGCGCGCCGCGCAGAGCCCGCCGTGGCGCCGACGCGAGCCCTCCCCATCGCTCGCAATGCCTCGGTGGCTCACACAACTACGGCGCGCCGCCTTGGCCCTGATGGTCATGCAGATCGCGGTGCCACTCCTGAGCCTGCTCGTCGCGACCGGTTCGTGGAAGAGCCTCACGTTGTCGATTGCGGCCGCCCGTAGCGACATCGCGGACTCTGCCTGGCAGGCGATCGTGACCGTCGCCCTCTGCGTGCCGATAGGCCTGGCTGTGGCGCAGGAGCTGGATGGACACGGGCACCGGGCGCGACTTTGGCTATTCTTGGCGACCGCGCCGCTTGCGATTCCGGCGCCTTTGGCCGGCATCGGAGTCATCACGATGTGGAACCGCCCGGCGTGGATCGACCTCTACGGCAGTAGTCTTGCGCCTGCGATGGCGACGTCAGCTCGCTTCGCACCGTTCGCCGCACTGATCATGCTGGCTCAGTGGCGGCGTCTTGATCACTTGTTGATCGATGCGGCGCGGGTTCATCAGACCAGCGCTCTTCGCACGTGGCTCCAGGTCCGCCTGCCGATGCTGGCGCCGGGGTTGGCAGCCGCGGCGTGCGTTGTGTTTGCATTGAGCATCGGGGAGCTTGGCGCCACGCTCCTCGTCACCCCCGCCGGAGCCTCGACGCTCACGATGCGCATCTACAACTACCTCCACTACGGTGCTTCCGGCACTGTCGCCGGTCTCTGCCTGGTGATGACGGCTGTCGCGATCGGCGCGGTGGGCCTCGCGCTCGCGATTCTTGGCGGATGGAACATCATCGGCCTCTCGACAGACCGCGGAGGACGATCGTGATCGCCGTCCATCAGCTCACAAAGCACTTCCCTGAAGGGCCGAACGCGGTCGATCATGTGTCCTTCGATATTCCTGCTGGCTCTTCCGTCGCCGTACTTGGACCCTCCGGGTGCGGCAAGACGACGATGCTGCGGCTGATCGCGGGGCTCGAGAAACCGGACGACGGAATCGTGCTTGTCGACGGCCGGCGGGCCAGCGATCCATCATGGGTCCTGCCGCCTCATCTTCGAGACATCGGCATGGTCTTTCAGACACCGGCTCTCTGGCCTCACCTGACGGTCGAGCAGAATATCCTGTTCGGAGTGCACGGGCTCAGGAGGCGGGAGGCCCGGAGGCGAACAGGAGAGCTGCTGGAGATGATCGAGTTGGAGGGGATGGGGAACCGCTATCCGAGCCAGCTCTCGGGAGGCCAGTCGCGCCGGGTGGCGCTCGCTCGAGCCCTCGCTCCCCGCCCTCGCCATCTGCTTCTGGACGAACCTCTGACCAGCCTCGACCGCGGTCTCAAATGGCGCATGCTGTCGGTGATCGGGTCCGAGCTGAAGAGAGAAGCCGCGTGCCTGCTCTACGTCACGCACGACGCGGAAGAAGCCGAGCGAGTATCGATGCGTGTGCTGCAGATGGAATCCGGCCGCATCCCGGAGCAAGGCCCCGTGTCATGACCGGCGTGAGGCGGAGGGAGGGGTACGCAGATTACAGGCGAGGAGCCGAGAGGCACTTCGCCGTGGTGAAGGGACGAGCTTCGTGGGGGGGTGCTTACGGGATCCATGCGACCACTCTCCTACGCCTGGAGTTGCAATGCACGCGAGGACTCTGTCAGAGTCCACCCTGGGGGCGTGATCATCATCATCCTGGCTGACCTGTTCCCGCAGGGCGCAGGGTCAGCGCCGGTCCTGGCTTTCCTTCCCGGCCCGCCGTCGAGCCGCACGGGCCCAGTCGTTCTTGACACCGGCGGCCGCGACCCGTACCATAGCCGCACGAGTCACAATTGAAGACGAGTGGCCCCAAATCCCACAGCCGGAGAGAATCCATGAAGCGCATTGTTCTGCTCGGAGTGTTCGCCGCATCGACAACATCCTTGATGGCACGCGACGAGGCCTACAAGGTCATCACCGGCCCCGGCCGGGAGCTTGTAGACGGCACGCGGAGCGAACCCGTGCCCACTGCCAACGCTCAGAGATCTGACTATGTTCGGATTGCGGTCGAGAGGCTGCCGTTCTCACGCGACATCGTGGTGTCGGGTGGGGCCCCCCTGCGGCTGGCGGCGGTGTCGGGTGAGGGCATCGACTGGGATGTGACCTTGCGTGATCCGCAGGGTCGCGCACGAAGCTCTGCCGAGGCCAAGGAGATGAGGGGCACCGAGGGGCAGGTTGTGGGTAGGACCTACTTGATTGAGAGTCCCGCGGCGGGAGTCTGGAACCTGAGGATCGAAGGTGAGGCAGGTCTGTCCGGCGCGTCAGTCTTTGTCTCGACCGGGAACAAGAACCTCCTCGTGACCCACTTCACTTCCTACGACTTCCTGCTCGGCCGGACCGTAGGGCTGCGCGCGTTCGCCAGCGTCGATGGGCGCACCCCGGATCCGCATGCGGTGCTCGACCTGCGAGCGACGATCAGAGATCAGGAGTCAGCGACGCAAACGGCGGTGCCACTTTACGACGATGGATCTCACGGGGATCTGGACGCGGGTGACGGAATCTACGGCTGTCAGTTCCGACCGGCGCGCGCTGGATTCTTCACGGTCGAGACGACCGCTTCCGGGTTCACCGGCGACGGGACGGTCTTCGAGAGATCTGCGGCTCAAGTATTCCCGATCGTCAAACCATTGGCCACCATCGTGTCGGCCCGCGCGGAAAACGTCGACGCGAATGCCGACGGCGCGGCCGACGGCACAGTGGACACGGTCCTTTTGCGCGCGCGGGTGCAGGCAGAGTCCGACTTCGATGCCGGATCGCTCGAGCTGCGATGCGACCTATACGGCCTGGGATCGGAGATCGGGGTGCCGGTGGCGTGGAGCCAGCGGATGTTCGACATCGGGCCGGGAGAGACGCGCGACGTCGAGCTGGAGGTGGACGCGCGTTACGTTTCACTGGCCGGTGTGACGGGAGGTTTCGACCTCGAGCTAAGGAACCTGCGAATCGTCGACCCGGCGACCCACGTGATCGTCGCGCGTAGGGACCGGATTGCTCTGGATCTGCCCCGAGCGGCCTACCGTGCCTTTGAAGGCGATGCAGCCGCGCTTCCGCCGGAGATGCTGATGGGCGAGAATCCGGCGGCCGCGAAGGCCGCGGGCGGTCCCGTCCTGATGCTGGTCCACGGATATTGCAGTGGGCTTGTCTGGCCGACCTCTGATTTCAGCAACTACATCGTCTTCCAGGACCTCAAACAGAATCGCACACATGATCAGTTCGCGCGCTTGATCCAGAGCTTCGGCGCGAACAACAGCAGCTTCGGCGTGGTTGCCCACAGCCAGGGGGGGTGCGCGTCGCTCCACCTCTACACGTACTACTGGAGCGGCCTCGACTACGCCACCGGATCGCGCCTGATCCAGTCAGTCGGAACGCCGTATCAGGGCACCTCGCTCGCGGGTAACCTCGCGCTGCTCGGCCAGATCTTCGGCGTCGGCTGCGGCACCAACTGGGACCTCACCTACGATGGCGCCTCACTATGGCTCGCCGGAATCCCGACCTGGGCGCGAGCGAAGGTGAACTATTCCACGACGTCATTCACCGATGTTTGGTATCGATACGACTACTGCAACATCGCCTCCGACCTCGTCCTCTCCGATCCCGAGGATGGGACGACCGAGAAGTCCAAGGGACAGCTCTCGGGGGCCGTGAATCGCGGCCACAAAACCGGCTGGTGCCATACGACGGGGATGCGCGATCCGGCCCAGTATCAGGATCATTCCCGTAACGCCCAGATGAGCTCATACGCTGCGAGGTAGCGGCACCGACTTGCGCAGCGCACCGTTCCAGGACCGCGGCGCCGGAAGTCCATTTGACGCCATGCATCTGCACACATAGAGTGACCGCCGAAGACCATGTCTGAATCGAGCCCGACGAGAGACTTCGACACCGATGTCATCATCATCGGATCCGGATTCGGGGGTTCCGTGGCTGCGCTGCGCTTCAGTGAAAAGGGTTACCGGGTCTGGGTTCTGGAGAAAGGCAAGCGGTGGCGGCCTGAGGACTTCCCGGCAACCAATTGGAACATTCCCAAATCTTTCTGGCTGCCGTGGCTGGGGTGCTATGGCACCTGGGCGCTTCATCTCCTACGAGACGTCCTGGTCATACACGGAGTGGGAGTCGGTGGAGGCAGCCTGCTTTACGCCAACACTCATCTCGAGCCCGCCGACGCGGTTTGGGATGACCCGCGTTGGAAGGGGATCGAAGACTGGCGCGCCGTGATGCCGCCGCACTTCGCAACGGCGCGCCGGATGCTCGGCTCCGTCTCCTGCCCGCAACAGGGGATTGGCGACGAGGCGCTGCGGCGCATAGCCGACCGGCGTGGGTTCGGACAGACGTATCATCCGGCCGATGTTGGTGTGTTCTTCGGCGAACCGGACGTCGAAGTAGACGACCCCTACTTCGATGGCCAGGGACCGCGGCGCAAAGGGTGCACGCACTGCGGCGCGTGCATGATCGGCTGCCGGATCGGGGCGAAGAACACGCTGGACAAGAATTACCTCTACCTCGCCGAGAAAATCGGTACCCGGGTCGTCGCGGAGACACAGGTCGAGTTGATCGAGCCTCTGGCGGGAGGCGGGTATCGTGTGCACTGGAGGAAGTCGACGGACCGGGCCTTCCCCGATCGCGGCGCATTCACGGCTCGCAAAGTCGTCCTGGCGGGCGGAGTCCTCGGCACGGTGCCTTTGCTCATGAGTTGTGGGCGGCGAGGCAGCCTCACCCAGCTCTCCCCTGAGCTCGGGGCCTACACCCGCACCAACTCCGAGGCACTCCTCGGCATCACATCCCGCACCCATGGTGACCTCTGGAAAGGGCTGGCAATTCAGGCGGAGGTTCATGTCGACAGCAGAACGAGGATGGAAATGGTGCGATTCCCGCGCGGCGCCGACGTCGTCCTGATGCTCGGCACGCCGCTGACCGATGGCGGTCCCGGCGCGCCGAGGCAGCTCAGATGGGCGAAAACTCTCCTCCGCCATCCGCTCCAGACACTCCGCGTCATGAAGCCCTGGGGCAAAGCGGAAAAGTCCGAGGTTCTTCTCGTGATGCAGACTAACGATAACTACACGCGCCTCGTCCAGAAACGCCAGGTATTTTGGCCCTTCCGCCCGACGCTGACATCAAAACCCACCCCTGGGCAGCCTCATGTACCCTCCTTCATCCCGATTGCCAATGATGTGGCGCGGGAACTGGCGGCAGAATTGGATGCCGTTCCGCAGAGCACAATCAATGAGGTCCTCATGGATCAGTCGACGACGGCGCACATCATGGGGGGATGCGCGATCGGGGCGAGCCGGGATCAGGGTGTGGTCGACTCGAAGTTCGAGGTGTTCGGGTACCCGGGACTCTATGTGATGGACGGATCGGTGATCGGCGCTAACCTCGGCGCAAACCCTTCGCTCACGATCACGGCTCTTGCCGAGTTCGCCTGCAGCCGCATCCCGCCGCGGACCACGTAGCGACGCGGAGCCGTATCGTCTCCCGCACGATTGAGACGAGGAGGTGAGAATGATCCCAGCGGTCATCGGCGCTCTAACGGTTATCGGCGCCCTCCTGCACCTGCTCGTGTCGAAGACACCACGCACACCCGAGCGGGTCGCCGAGGTGCTGCTGCTCTATGTTCTCGTGATCGGCTTCGGTCTCCAGAGCGCAGTTGGGTTCGCGGGACACGTTTTCTATCCTCAACAGGCCGCGGATCAGGTCGGCTGGCCCGGCAACGGGCTCTTTCAGTTCGAAGTGGGCATCGCCAACCTCGGAATCGCCGTGACCGGCTTGTTGTGCATCTTCCTGCGCGGCGGGTTCTGGGCCGCGACTGCTGTGAATGCATCCGTCTTCTACTTCGGAACCGGCATCGGCCACATCCGCCAGGCGATCCACAGCGGGCGCGGGATCTTCGAGGCCGGCCCGATCCTCATCTGCGACTTCCTCCTGCCCGTCGTCGCCCTCGGCCTGCTGACAGGATACATGTCCCTCATCGCCGGGCGGTCGCGCGCGGTTTAGAAGTGCACCGTGGCATCGTGAGGACAACGGAGCGCAGAGCCGCGATGTTCCCGTCGCAGGCTGGATGCGTCCGCGTGATCAATCTGCGCAATCGGCGAAATCCGCGGTTTCCGCCGAAAAGGACTCGCAGGGAACCGATCTGTGACTTCCCGGCAGTCTTGGCCGCGAGCCGGCCACAATCTTGACTGCCCCGCCCAATTCTGTTACTTTGCGTGTTTCGATCCCCCGAGGGGGAACTTATCTTTGGAGGGTACGGAATCTGGAGGCGCGTAGCTCAGTTGGTTAGAGCGCTACTTTGACATGGTAGAGGTCGACGGTTCAAGTCCGTCCGCGCCTACCACCGCCGGAGAGTCAGAAGGAACAAGATGCAGCACCGAGTCGATCTGGTTGAGACTGCAGGATACGTGTAGGCTGGTGAGGCGGTGATTGGCGTGGAGAGCCCTCTGAGGCTGGAGTTTCCAGACGGGAAGTCGTCGGAGTTCCCTGCAGGCACACTCGTTCGGGAGACACTGGCGGACGTGGCCACTGCTGTGGCGGGGGATCCTGTCCTCGGGCTGCGTGTCGGCGCGGACGTCTATGATCTTGGAACTGCGCTGACCCATGGCGGCCGTGCGGTTCCGATCACTCCTGCCTCGCCCGACGCCCTCGAGATTCTGCGCCATTCAGCCTCACACCTGATGGCTCAGGCTGTGACCGACCTTTTTCCGGGTGTCGAAGTTGGCGTGGGTCCGGCCACGGAGAGCGGCTTCTACTACGATTTCAAGAAGGATGAGCCTTTCACCCCTGAGGACCTGGAGAAGATCGAGGCGCGCATGCGCGAGCTGGTTCGGGCGGACTTTCCGATCGTCCGGAAGGTGGTGCCGAGGCAGGAGGCGTTGGCCGTCTTCGAAAAGCGGGGGCAGAAGCTCAAGGTCGAGCTGATCAGCGATAAGGGCGGGGAGAGCGTCAGCTGCTACGAGCAGCGCGATTTCGTCGATTTTTGTCTCGGCCCACACCTCCCCTCGACCGGTCACATCAAGGCGATCAAGCTGCTGAGTGTCGCTGCGTGCTACTGGAAGGGCGACGAGCGGAACGTTTCGATGCAGCGAATCTACGGCACCGCTTTCTACGACGAGAAGTCGCTCCAGGAGCACCTCACGCTTCTCGAAGAGGCCAAGAAGCGCGACCACCGCCGACTCGGCCCGCAGCTCGACCTGTTCTCGATCGAGGACCAGAATGTCGGGGCGGGGCTGATCCTCTGGCACCCCAAAGGGGCGCGCGTGCGGATGATCGCCGAGGATTTCCTCAAGGGCGAGCTCCTGAAAAACGGCTATGAACCGGTTTACACGCCGCATATCGCCCGGTTGAATCTCTGGAAAACCAGCGGGCACACCGAGTTCTTCCGCGAGAACATGTTCGCACCGATCGACATGGACGAGATGCAGTACCAGCTCAAACCGATGAACTGCCCCTTCCACGTCACGATATACAAGAGCCGGCTGCACAGCTATCGCGATCTGCCGATCCGCCTCTGCGAGTTTGGGACAGTGTATCGCTATGAGCGGAGCGGTGTGCTGCATGGGCTGCTGCGCGTCCGCGGGTTCACTCAGGATGACGCACACATCTTCTGCCGTCCCGATGACCTCGACGCCGAGATCCAGCGTCTGGTCGACTTCACCTTCTTCATGCTGAAGTCGTTCGGCTTCGAAGCGTTCGAGATCTATCTCTCGACTCGCCCCGAAAAGTTCATCGGCACGATCGAGAACTGGGATCGCGCCACCGCCGCGCTCCGCAAGGCACTCGAAACCCGGCAGCTCGACTACACCGTCGAAGAGGGCGGCGGCGCCTTCTACGGCCCGAAGATCGACGTCAAGATCAAGGATGTGATCAACCGGGCGTGGCAGTGCACGACTATCCAGGTCGACTTCAACTTGCCGGAGAGATTCAACATCAGCTATATGGGCGAGGATGGCAACCACCATACCCCGATCATGATCCACCGCGCATTGCTCGGATCGATCGAGCGCTTCATGGGAGTTTTGATCGAGCACTATGGCGGAGCGTTCCCCATCTGGCTTGCGCCCGTTCAGGCGATCGTCCTGCCGATTACCGATCGAGCGGTCGCGTACGCGCAGACCGTGAAGGAGACGCTCCAGAGCGAGAACCTCCGCGTGACGGTGGATTCGCGCAACGAAAAGATCGGCTACAAGATCCGCGAGGCCCAGAACCAGAAGATCCCCTACATGCTGGTCGTGGGAGACAGGGAGGCCGAAAAAGGAGTGGTTTCGGTTCGAAACCGCTTTTCCGGAGATCTCGGCGCGCGGTCGCTTCCCGATTTCATCGCCGAGATCAAGAAACACATCGCGGACAAGAGTCCGCGGCCATAGGAATCGACGTAACAGGAGGGTTGGCCCATCGAGCACAGTAACATCCGCGTGAACGAACGAATTCGCGCCCGTGAAATCCGAGTCATCGGCGCGAACGGGGAGCAGCTCGGTATCATGCTGCCGGCCGACGCCCTCAGAGTTGCCAGAGAAGCGGATCTCGATCTGGTCGAGGTCGCGCCGCAGGCGAACCCGCCTGTCTGTCGAATCCTGAACTTCGGCAAGTACAAATACCAGCTCGATCGGAAGATGCACGAAGCTCGCAAGCATCAGCGCAATATCCAGGTGAAAGAGGTCAAGTTCAGGCCCAAGATCGACGAGCATGACTACCAGTTCAAGAAGAAGCATTGCGAGCGGTTCCTGGCGGACGGCGACAAGGTGAAGACCGTCATCATGTACCGTGGACGCGAAATGGCGCACACCGATTTTGGCCGCCACGTCCTCCAGCGGCTCCTCGACGAGCTGGCCGAGATCGCGATCATCGAGTCGCAACCGAAGCAGGAAGGACGGAACCTCTTCGCGATCATCTCACCGAAAAAGACCAAGGAGACAGTACACCATGCCAAAGTTAAAGAGCCACAGAGGAGCAAAGAAGCGGTTCCGGCTGACGGCGTCGGGAAAGATCAAGCGCGGTAAAGCCTTCAAGAACCACATCCTCACGAAGAAGGCCACCGGCCGCAAACGCAAGCTTGACATGCCCGGGTTCGTCAGCAAGGCGGACCACGAGCGCGTCATGAAAATGCTGCCGTACGGATAGACGGGAAGGAGACCGACAATGCCTAGGGTGAAGCGTGGATATAAGAGAAAGAATCAGCGTAAGAAATACCTGAAGCTGACGAAGGGGTTCTACGGCGGTAAGAGCAAGCTGTACAGGTTTGCAAAAGAGGCGAGCGAACGGGCGGGCGTATTCGCCTTCCGCGATCGCCGCACGCGTAAGCGCGAGATGCGCAGCCTCTGGATCGCGCGGATCAACGCGGCCGCACGGAAGGCCGGAATCTCCTACAACAGGCTTATCTCCGGTCTCAACAAGGCCGGCCTGCTGCTCGACCGCAAGATCCTCGCGGAAATCGCCGCCAAGGACATGCCGGCATTCGAGAAGCTGGTTGCCCGGGCAAGGGAGTTCCCGCCACGGTCGCCGCGCAAGCCCGCGGCCGCGTAAACGGGCCGTGCCGCGCCTGAGAGCCGAAGCCCTGAGCGAAGCGAAGGGGTAGAGCGACGTGCCCCTCGCAACGCACACGCCCGTCGGGCCTGACCGTTTGGCGGATGTCTCTCTCAGACGATGCGCATCGTGACCCGGCGGGAGGCTGATTCCTCAGGCCTGGCGGTGGGCGTGTGCGAACTGCTGCTTCCGACAACTTGAAACTTGAAACCTTAGACTTGAGACTCACGGATGGATCTCACGGACATCGAAGCTCTCGAAGCCCGGTTCAACGGCGAGCTTCAGGCGTGTGCCGATGATCGTGCCCTGACTGCCCTCCACGATGCCTACCTCTCTCGCAAGCGCGGGCACATCGGGGAAATCATGCGCCAACTGCCGCAGGTTGACCCCTCGGTGCGCGGCGCGGTCGGACAGCGCGCGAATGCGCTGAAGAGGCGAGTCGAGGAGGCGATCGAGAAGCGGCGCGCCGAGCTCGCCGAGGCCGCGCAGCAGGCCATCGTCGATCTCGTCGACGTGACGCTCCCGGGCATTCGACCCCGTCGCGGCTTCATCCACCCGATCTCCCAGACCCGGCGTGAGATCTGCCGGATCTTCATGCAGATGGGCTACTCGATCGAGGACGGCCCCGAGCTCGACACCGAGTACTACAACTTCGAGGCCGCGAATATCCCCCGCGACCACCCGGCTCGCGATGCTCAGGATAGCTTCTACGTCACCGACGATCTTCTGCTCCGGACCCACACGACGCCCGTGCAGATTCACGCGATGGAACGCCGGAAGCCCCCGCTGAGGATCATCGCTCCGGGTCGCGTCTTCCGCCGCGACGCCACCGACGCCACGCACACCCCGATGTTTTTCCAGGTCGAAGGACTCGTGGTCGGAAAAGGCATCAGCTTTGCGCACCTCCGGGGCACGCTTCAGACTTTCGCTCACATGATGTTCGGCCCCGACGTGAAGCTCCGCCTGCGGCCCAGCTACTTCCCCTTCGTCGAACCCGGTGCCGAAGTGGACATCTCCTGTTTCCTCTGCAAGGGAAACGGCTGCCGGGTCTGCAAGGACTCCGGCTGGATCGAGATCCTCGGCGCTGGAATGGTGCATCCGGCCCTCTTCGATCGCGTCGGGTACGACAGGAAAGAGGTCACGGGCTTCGCTTTCGGCATGGGCATCGACCGAATCACTCTGTTGAAGCACGGTATCGAAGACACGCGCCTATTCTTCGAGAACGACTACCGCTTCCTCTCGCAGTTCAGGAGCTGAGCAGTGAAGATCAGCTATCTGTGGCTCCGGGATCTGGCCAAGCTACCGGCCGGCCCGCTCGAGACTGCCAAGGCCCTGACCTCCATGGGACACGCCGTCGACACGGTCTCGAAGCTCTGGGAGGATCACATCTTCGACCTCGACATCACGTCGAACCGGCCGGACTGTCTGAGCGCGATCGGGCTGGCGCGCGAGCTGGCCGCTTATTATGGCACGAATCTGCATACGCGCCCGGCATCCCCGGTCGAAGAGGGGCAGCGGATCGAGAATCTCACTACGGTCGTAGTAGATGCTCCTGACCTCTGCCCGCGGTACTGCGCGCGGGTTCTGACGTCGGTGAAGATTGGCGAGTCCCCCGCCTGGCTGAAGTCACGCGTCGATGCCCACGGGTTCCGTTCGATCAACAACGTCGTTGACGTGACCAATTTCGTGATGCTGGAGATGGGGCACCCCGTTCACGCGTTCGACCTGGACCGACTCGGCGGGCACATGATTCGCGTGAGGAAGGCGAAGGCGGGTGAGCGCCTGAGGACGCTGGACGCTGTCGACCGTCTGCTCGACCCCGAGGTTCTCGTCATTGCCGATCAGAAGGAGCCGGTCGCGCTGGCGGGAATCATGGGGGGAGAGCTCAGCGAGATCAGCGCGGGCACGACACGGATCCTGCTCGAAAGCGCCCTGTTCGATCCGATGAATGTCCGGCGCAGCAGCAAGCGGCTGGGCCTGCGGACCGAGGCATCGGCCCGGTTTGAGAAGGGCTGCGACCCTGAGGCGCCGCCGCGGGCGGCCGATCGGGTCTGTCACCTGTTGCAGGAGATGGGGTGTGTCGTCGCGCGCGGCTACCTGGATGTGAAATCCGCCACACGGCCGCCAGCGGTCATCGACCTGAAAGTGGCCGATGTGCATGCTCTCCTCGGAGTCGAGATCGGCGCCGAGGAATGCGCGCGGTTCCTCGATCTGCTCGGCTTCACCGTCAAGCTCAACGGGGCGGAGTCACTTCAGGCACGCGTTCCCACGCACCGTGTCGACGTCAGCTCGCCGGTCGACTTGATCGAGGAGATCGCACGGTTCCACGGCTACGATCGAATCCCTGCTGCTTTGCCGCCGCTCGACTCCGAGCCCGAGCCCCTGCCGGCGCACCTGGCGCTCGAGGAGGACATCCGCGACTTCCTTGTCGGAGCCGGGCTGACCGAGGTGATCACCTACTCCTTTGTGCAGCCGCCGGCCGATCCCGCCGGCATGGTCCCCCTGAGGAACGCGATATCCGAACGCACGCACCTGCGCTCGTCGCTCGCGGCCGGGATGCGGGAAGCGGCCCTCCACAACATCAACAATGGGCATGAGGACTTCCGGTTCTTCGAGTTGGGTCACGTCTTTCCCGCGGGGCAGCGAGAGAGTGCCGCGCTGGGGATTCTGGTCTCGGGCGGAGCGACGGCCGAGCCCACGTGGCGCGCGCCGGCGGACCGCCCCGATTTCTTTGAGGTGAAGGGCATCATCGAGGAGCTGTTCGAACGGGTTGCCGCGAAGTGGGTCGCCTTCCGCAGGAGGGACGGCACGGCGGCAGCCGAGATCTCGGCTGGAGGCGCAGCGGTGGGCTGGATCGAGCCGCTGACGATTGACGGGAGGCACCCCGCCTATCTTGCCGAAATCAATCTCGATGCACTAGCTCTGCGGATCGGTCGACGCGTGGACTACGCGCCGGTTGTGAGGTACCCGGCGAGCTGGAGGGACGTGTCGTTTCTCGTCGATGAGAGTACGGAGTATGCGAGTGTGGTGAAGGCCGTCGCAGACGCCGGCGGCAGGGAGTTGGGTTCGATCACCTTGATCGATCTCTATCGGGGGGATAAGCTCCCCGGAGGTAAGAAATCGATGACGCTCAGGCTGCGGTACCAGTCGGCAACGCGAACGCTGACGTCGGCTGAGGTTGATGAGCTGCACGCGCGGTGTGTGGAAGCGGTCGCGACGCTCGGATCTGTGAGAAGATAGAGGAGGATATCTGATGGAGAGTTTGCGCGTTCTCGAGGAAAAAGTGGCCGGGGCGGTCGATCTGATCGCAAAGCTTCGCGCCGAGAACGCGACGATGGCCGAGAGGCTGAAGAAAACCGAGAACGAATCGAAGCGATTGCAGCACGATCTCGAGAAAGCTCGCACCGCCGTTGACTCGCTCACGAAGAGTGACGAGGAGGTGAAGGCTCTTCGCTCCGAGCGCGATACTGTGAAGACGCGAGTCGAGTCGATCCTGCAGAAACTATCCGTGCTCGACGCGGAGGAATGACGGATCCTCATGTCTCACGGACCCGTTGGCCCCTGGTCCCTGGACGGATCGAATGGCTCAGAACGCTAGAGTAGAGATCTTCGGTCAGTCCTATACTCTGCAAGGGCAGGGGACGGAGGAGGAGATGAATGCGCTTGCCGCCTATGTCGACTCCAAGATGCGTGAAATCGCGGCGGGCTCCATGACGGTTGAAACTGCCAAGATCGCGATTCTCGCGGCCGTGCATGTAGCCCACGAGCTGTTTCTGTGCCGGGCGGAGCTCGATAGACAGAAGAGCGAGATCGAAGGCACCGCTGGAAAGCTCGGGGTCACGCTGGACCAGGCGTTGCGCCCCCGCTGATCGGGAATCCTCCGAGAGACGCGGGTCCCTGAGCGCTGCGACCCACTGTCCGCGGGCGTTGTCGGTAACGGGTACGTGGACGAGGGGCACGAAGGATGGCCGGGAATGACCTTGTCCCGGGCGTTCTGAGATTCGGAGTAGACGCACACGGGTATGAACGTGACGTCATCCTGAGGAGCCGGGCGAAGCCCGGTGACGAAGGATCTCCTCCATGGCCTACGGATCTTGCAGAAGATCCTTCGGCCCGGCTGCGCCGAGCCTCAGGATGACATGCTGGCTGTACTGCGGCCAAGTCTGCTCCGAATCCCAGCGGGCGTTCGAGTGGCTTGACAAGACCCGTCTCTTGGTTCAATCATTAGGTTGGAGGAAGAGAGTTCTATCCCTGCTGTGCCCGTGATGGATTGATGATGTTTGAGCCAACAGTCCTTTGAATGGGAGCCCGATTTTCCGTGCGGTGTGCACGCTGCGGTCATGGGGCCGCAGAAGCCTGATGTACGGATAGGGTGACCACCTGTAAGACAGGTTCAAACGGACATCCACACGGCACAGCGGGGTCCAAAATATTCACGCCATCCGGCAAAGTACAACCCAAACCACAAAATGAATCCGATTGCGCATAGGAAGGGAATGAGTTTTGAGGCCGGGGTAGAGGTGCACATTGACCACAGAATTCATCATCGGAGTCGGCGGAGGCCTGGTGACGTGCGCGGGTGCGTACGCTGCCTGGTTTCGCAGCCGGAAAAAGATAGAGGCGCAGACGATTGGCCGGGCAGAAGAGCTGGCCAAGAGGACAGTATCGGAGGCTGAGAAAGACGCGGAACGCCTCCGCAAAGATGCGCAGGTCGAAGCGAAGGAAAAGTTCTACGCCCTCAAACAGGACTTCGATCGCCAGGCACAGGAGCGGCGCAACGAGCTGAACGGGATCGAACGCCGGCTGGCGCAGAGGGAGGAACACCTCGAGCGAAAGCTCGCCGAGGTGGATGAGCGCCTGAAGGAGCTGGCCGGGCGGGATCGGAACATCAAAGCCCGGGAGAAGACGATCGAGGATTGCGAGCGGAAGCTGAAGGGAATGATTGCGGACCAGCAGAGACAGCTCGAACAGATCGCAGGCCTGACCAGCGAAGACGCGAAAAGGGTTCTGCTCAAGAGTCTCGAATCCGATGCGCGGCGAGACGGAGCCTTGATGGTCAAGAGGATCGAGGAAGAGGCCAAGCTGAAGGCCGAGAATGACGCGAAGAAGATCGTGTGCATGGCCATTCAGAGATGCGCGGTCGACCACACGACAGAAACCACCGTCTCGGTCGTTGACCTGCCGCGCGAGGACTTGAAGGGCAGGATCATCGGCCGCGAGGGGCGCAACATCCGCGCTCTCGAGCAGGCCACCGGCGTGGATCTGATCGTCGATGACACCCCGGAGGCCATCATCCTGTCAGGCTTCGATCCGGTCCGCCGGGAGATCGCCAAAATGGCGATCGAGAAGCTGATTTCTGACGGGCGCATCCACCCCTCGCGAATCGAGGAGGTGGTGGAGAAGGTGAAGAAGGAGCTGGACGAGAGGATGAGGCGCGAGGGGGAGAGCGTGGCGCTCGAGCTCGGCCAGGGCGACATCCCCCCTGAGATGCTCTACCTGCTAGGCAAGCTGAAATTCCGGACCAGCTACGGGCAGAACATGCTGCAGCACTCGAAGGAAGTGGCGTTTCTGGCCGGTTTCATGGCCACTGAGCTTGGACTGAGTCCCCGGATCGCGCTGCGTGCCGGCCTCTTTCACGACATCGGTAAGGCCGTGGATCGCGAAACCGAAGGGACGCACACGGAGCTGTCGGTTGAGCTGTGCAGGAAGCACGGCGAGAGCAAGGAAGTGCTCGACGCCATCGAGGCCCATCACTTCGACGCTGACTTCGTGAGCCTGGAATCGATCCTGGTGCAGGTCGCCGACGCCATCTCGGCGGCACGGCCTGGAGCCCGCCGCGAGATGCTCGAAAACTACGTCAAGCGGGTGCGCAAGCTCGAAGAGATTGCGGACTCATTCGAGGGCGTCGCGAAGGCCTATGCGCTCCAGGCGGGACGCGAAGTGCGGATCATCGTCGAGAGCAACAAGATATCGGATGAACAGTCCATCTGGCTGAGCAAGGACATCGCGAAGAAGATCCAGAGCGAGATGCAGTATCCGGGGCAGATCAAGGTGACCGTCATCCGCGAAACACGCGCGATTGATTACGCGAAGTGACGCGGCCCGGCGGGGTGGGCCCCGAGCCGCGCCGGAGCCGGATGCGCCGGATCCTTCGACACCGCGCTCCACTCACCCCCTCAGCACCACAATGCAGTCAATGATCGGAGCATAATGAACATCCTTTTCCTGGGCGACGTGAACGGAAAGGTGGGGCGCACCATGGTGCGCTCGAACCTGAACAAGCTCATCCTCGACAACAATATCGATTTCACGATCGCCAACGTCGAGAACGCCGCGGCGGGATTCGGGATCACACCGCCGATCACGGAGGAATTCCTCTCCTGGGGGATCGACCTGCTCACCACCGGTAATCACATCTGGGACAAGAAGGAGATCATGCCGTATCTCGAGAGCCAGCCGCGGTTGCTCAGGCCCGTCAACTACCCCCCGGGCCTGAAAGGCTACGGCTGGGGAACGGCTCAGACGCGCTCCGGCGAGACGGTAGTCGTGGTGAACCTGATGGGGCGCGTCTTCATGCCCCCGGTCGACTGCCCTTTCCAGGCGATCGATCGCCTGCTTCCGGAGCTTCAGAAGCACTCGAAGATCATCATTGTGGACATGCATGCCGAGGCGAGCTCCGAGAAGCAGGCGATGGGCGTGCATGTAGACGGTCGCGTTTCGGCCGTGGTGGGAACGCACACCCATGTGCAGACGGCCGATGAGCGCGTGCTGCCGGGCGGCACGGGCTACATCACCGACTGCGGGTTCGCCGGAGCGATCGATTCGGTCATCGGGGTGATCAAGGAGCAGGCGCTCCTGCGCTTCCTCACATCGATGCCGACCAAGTTCGAATCCGCAACTGGCCGCGGCACAGTCCAGGGAGTCGTCATCGAGCTATCCTCGGAGACGGGCCGGTGCGCGGCGATTCGCCGTGTCCGAATCGACGAGCCGGCATAGAATCACGCGCGGCGATATTGAGCACGCCATTCTTCCGAGGGGCGGCGGGCGAGAGAGACCCTGCGCTCAAGGGCAGGCCGAGCCCGCGGGCCCGGCCCATCGGGGATACGCTCAAAGCTCCCCTCGCCTTCACGCCTTTGCACCGGCATGAGCTGCGCAACGCCTTTCGGCTCGCCGTGTTTCGGAAGGTTCTGACCGTGAAGCGCTGCCGAGCCGTGCTCGAGGAAATCGAAATCGATACGAAGACTGGCGCGCTTCTCGAAACTCCCGTTTCATGGGCGGAAGTGTACACGGAGGCGGAGACTCTCAGCGCGGCCCGTACGGAAAGGCTTGGAACAGGGGCTTTTGACGTGTTGCACGTAGCTGCGGCCGCCGCACTCGGGGTCAAGCACTTCTACACCTTCGACGCCCGTCAGAAGGCCCTTGCTGTGAAAGCCGGGATGAAGGTCAAGCCGTAGTGTCTTACAAGTTGCGTGTTGACACGAAATGGCAAGAAATTTGAGGCGGCTAGATCTTCCGAACTCCTCTCAGGAAAGCAGGAGGGGAGGAATGCAGGAACGGAGCGGTCGTCTCGGCCGATCGGGGTGGCTCGGAAGAACGCGCTCACTCTCCACGCTCCACGCTCTCACGCGCGGCTGAGACGCAACCTTTTTGGTTGCGGCTCAGCCGCGTTGGGGGGTCCCGCCCGCTTTGCACTATCCGGGCCTTTTCGCGTTCGATCTCGAGACCCATCCAGTTTGCGACCTTGTCCTCGACAGACGCGACGAACACGATGCACCGGCACCGAGCCGGTATGACGATCTCGCCCGTGTGCCTGCAAAGCTCAGCTCTGACCCATGCCAAAGATGCGTTCGATATCCCTCGCCATAGTGCCATGCCCGTTCTCGTGCGGCCTCGGAGACTCCGGATCGACCGCCTGAAGGCGACATCGCGAGAGTCCCGGGGTCTGCCCACCCCGTCTTCCGGCCCCCTACCACACCCGCAGATCCTCCGGACGGTAGCCAACACCATTCTTCACGACCATCTCGACCGAGTCGGTGTTCTCGATCTTTTCCAGCGGATTGCGCTCGAGCACCACGAAGTCGGCCAGCTTGCCGGGCTCGATCGAGCCGAGGTCTCGGTCGAGGCCGAGGGCCTGCGCGGGAGCGAGCGTCGCGACGCGCAGCGCCTGGAGCGGGGTCATGCCGCCCTGCACGAAGGCCCAGATCTCCCAGTGCGGTCCGAGCCCCTGCATCTGCCCATGCCCGCCCAGGCAGACCCGCCCGCCTGCATCGACGACCTTCTTGGCCGAGGTGGCTACGTCGATGTGGTGCCATTCATCGTCGGGCGCCATCACGCTGCGGATGCGCCCAAGCCGGTCTACGACGCTCTGCGGCACGAACCGCAGCAGCCGCGTGTCCTTCCAGATATCGTAGTGCTGGAAAAACCACTTGTCGCCCGAGAGGCCGCCGTACGCCACGAGGAGCGTCGGCGTGTAGGCCGTGCCGCTGCGTGCCAGCAGGGTCACGACATCCTTGCGCAGCGGCGTGACCGGCAGCGAATGCTCGAGTGTCGTGTGGCCGTCGATCACCATCGTCATGTCCGCCTCGAGGTTCCCGCCGCCCTCGGGCACCACCATCAACCCTTCCTCGCGCGCCGCTTGAATCACCCACTGTCGCTGATCACGCCCGGGTTGCATGTATGACTTCACGCTCATGGCCCCCAGCGCCTTCAACCGGCGAACGTGACGGCGTGCGTCGTCGAGGCTCTTGATCTGGGCCCGGCTGGGATCGTCGGCCCCGTAGAGAACGAAGCCGGTCGAATAAATGCGCGGCCCTGTCATCAGTCCGGCCTCGACCATCTCCGCCTGCGCGAATACCTCGTGCGTGGCCGCCGATGGGTCGTGGGTCGTCGTGACGCCATAGGCCAGGTTAGCCATGTACTTCCAGGGGCGTTGGGGGAGGATGTCCAGGGTCGTGTAATGCAGGTGGGCATGCTCGTCGAAGAGGCCCGGGATGATCGTGCGCCCCGCCGCGTCGACCGTGCGCGCTCCGGCCGGGATCGACACCTGCCCTTCGGCGCCCACGTTCACGATCCTGTCGGCGTCGACGACGATCGTCCCGCGCTCGATCACTTCGTCGCCTTTCATCGTCACAATCCGCGCGCCGGTGTAGGCCACCAGCCCTGAGGGGCGGGCCCGTGGGACTTCCAGCTTGATTTCGATCCTTTCGGACTCAGGAAGCTTTTTCGCTTCCTCCGTTGCCGGCGGGGCGTTTTTCGCACCGGCGGGCTTCTTCTTCTCCTCGGCCTGAGCTTGCGCGAAGGCCTTCTCGAGGGTCAGGCGATGGTAGGCCGTTCCGAAAATCCAGCCCACACGGTGGCTGTCCGACGACCAGCTCACCCACTCCCCGCCTTCGTCACTGAGTTGACACAAGGGGAGCGGAGCATCCGTCAACGAGGCCTCCACCGTCTGCCCGCTCCACTCGGGGAACGCCGCGACGTAAGCATTGTGAAGTTCCATGAAGGCCACCCACCTTCCGTCGGGCGAAACCAACGCCTCCTCGGCCATGCCCCATCTCATGTGCACGCGCCGATCCGTGCCGTCCAGTTTTACAGACACCAGAATCGCCTTAGGAACCTCCGTGGGTTTTTCTGTCTTATCGTCTTCAAGGTAGAAGATGCGTTCGCCGTCGCGAGAGAAGAACGGCCTCGCCATGCGCCGATTGCTACCGCGGTTCTTCGTGCCGACGACGAAGTGGCCCGCTCCGCCGCCGGCCTCGACCCATTGCACCTCGTGCCAGATCTCCTCGCCCAAATCGTATCCGCGCGCCGTCACGCCGCTCCCCTTCAGATAGGCAATCTTCGACCCGTCCGGCGAGAACGACGGATTTGCGTACTGTCCCGCGTTCGTCGTGACGCGGCGCGGCACGGACCCGACCTCCGCGGTGACCGCCCATACCTGCCCGTAGCTCTTGTCGTTCCACGTGACGTAGGCGACCTCCTTCCCATCCGGCGACCAAGCCGGGGAGAACTCGAGATCGTCCCCGGCCGTGAGGCGCTTGGGGGTCCCACCCGGAAGCGCCATTGTGTAGAGGTGGCCGAGCGCCGAGAACGCCAGGGTCTCCCCATCGGAGGACTCGACCGGCCATTGCACGATCCGCGCTCGCACCATGTCCTGGACCGCCGGACGCGGCGTCCGCAGCGCCTGCGACACGCGCTGCTCGACCGCGGCCGTGAACGGGATCAGCGTACGGTTCCCCGTGGAGAGCTCCCACTTCCAAATCCGACCTTCCGCGGTCGCCACGACGGCTCCGCCGTCCGGGGTCCATGCATAGCCCGGGAAAACGCCGTGGTCAGCAAACCCCTCCTGCATGTCCCTCTGCACCGCCGGAGCCAGCACGCGCGTGCTGCCTGTGGCGAGGTCCATCAGCTCGAGCCGTGTCTGCGTGCGCACCCGCCGCACATAGGCCATCAGCTTCCCATCGGGGGAGATCCGCGGAGCGGCCATGCCTCCCCAGTCCTGTGAGAGCGGCACCGTCTGGTTGTTCCGCAAATCCAGGCGCTTGATCTGCCAGATTCCCTCGTCCACATTGCGGTCGTAACGATAGCGTGAGTCTCGGGCCGAGAAGTACAAGAAGCGCCCATCCGGCGAGAACTCCAGGTCGGCCGCGTCCGGCTGATCCTCCCTCTTCGTGATCTGGACTCCCAGCCCGCCCTTGATGTGCCACATGTAGAGGTCGATCGTGCCGATCGAGGAGGTGTCAGTGGTGCGCTTCCGCCCGACGATGTAGTCGCCGCTGGGGCTCCACTCCGGCGCGCTCACCGTCTTCTCCTTCTCCGTGCTGATAGCACGTGAGTTGGAGCCCTCCAGATCGCAGATCCAGATGTTCTCGATCCCGCTGCGATCGCTGGTAAAGGCGATCCACTTACCGTCGGGGCTGAAGCGCGGCTGCACGTCGTAGGATGGGCCGCTGGTTATCCGCCGGGCCTCGCCGCCGCCGATCGGCAGGAGGTAGAGGTCGCCCAGCAGCGAGAAGACGATGCGATCACCCGCAGGATGGACGTCCAGACTCATCCAGGTTCCCTCGTCCGTTGTGAACGTGACAACGCTGGCGGGCCCGTGTGCATCGTCGACCTTCCAGTTCTCGCCGCTTACCCGTGCTGGCGCCGCGGCCGGCTTCGACATCGCGGTCGCGGCCATGGCCGCAAGCAACGTCATTATCGGAAATAGTGCCCTCATCCCGATGGACGATGTGGATCTCATCTCAGTCTCCCTCTTCTCTGTATTCCAGTGCGTTAGAGCGTTTCCGCATCGAGCGGGCTCTCCGCGAAGCGGCCGTAACTCCGCACTCTCTACTACGCCCCGATCGAGCCCGGGTTTCACGAAAGAGAATGCAGACTCGTTCGATAAAGTCACGAATCGCTACTTGAGCCCCTGGATGAGGTACAGCTCCGACATCTGCCTGATGAAGGTGTATGCGTAGGCGCGCTGGTCGGGCGTCGCGACGGCGGAGGCGATGAGGGTAACTCCGGCCAGATCCGGGGGCGAGAGCTCGTGCAACAGGGTCGTGGCGCCGTCCGTCGCATCGCATCGCAGGAGTGCGCCCGGTGGGGTGCCGACACGCATCAGAATGAGCGACCTGCCATCCGCAACGAATCTCAGCGCACCCAGACCGGGCTCTCCGGGCGAGAGAGGACGAGCGCTCCCGTTCTGCAGGTCAGCGATCAACAGCGTTCCGTCGGCAGCGTAGACCGCGGCCCACCTGCCGTCAGGCGAGACAGGGGTGAGTGAAGAGCACGGATTGGTGTCCAGGTCCCGGTCGAGGAGGAGCGCGGGCGGTCCGCCTGCAAGTTTCTGCAGGAAGAGTCGCCCCCGGTTTTCCCGATCGCGCGCCACGAAGACGAATCCCTGGGCATCGGGCAAGAAGCCGGGATCCAGACCGGAGCTCACTCCTTCGAGCGCGATCGTGCGTGGTTCGCCGGTCCCGGTCGGTACCAGCATCGCGCGCGGCGGATTATCGAGCGAGAGGAACAGGACCGTCCTGCCGTCCGGGGAAAGGACTCCGCCGTTGCCCTCAGCCAAGCGGATGGCTTCGGACCCGTCCGCTCCGGGTCAAGTCGCAGCGGTGGGATGTGGGTGCGAGTCAGACTCCCGCCCTGCCCCTTTCGGACCCGCTCCTGGAGCGGCTCGCCCGACGAATGGCACCAACTGCCGGAGCGAACATCAACCAACCACCGGAGATGGGCATGATCACAACGACAGCGACTGTCAGACCCAGGAAACTCCAGCCAAGGAATCGTGGGAGCTCCCCAAAGTGGCGCTCTACCCAATCCACAAATAGCCCGAAGATGATCGCAAGGATC
Organism: Acidobacteriota bacterium; assembly: GCA_016191015.1. Lineage (GTDB taxonomy): Bacteria > Acidobacteriota > CAIWXX01 > CAIWXX01 > CAIWXX01 > JACPPM01. The sequence continues at coordinate 32,165 of JACPPM010000195.1, forward strand.
CCGAAGGAGAGAAACCAGAACGGGAACTCGCGTTCAGCCTGCCCGTTGACCGTGTTCCAAAGCCCTTCGCCGAGCCACATCGCGAGCTGCCCGCGAAATCCCAGCAGCCCGAACAAAGTATGGACAACGCCAATACCGCCGATGAACTTACCTATCCAAGGGCGCATGAAATCTCCTCTCGTCCTTTGCTGATGAGCGCCCCTATTGGGGGGTAGTCGGGCAATCTTCGATCAGGGCGTCACAGCAAGGAGTGTATCAGCAGCGCAGGTCACGGGCAATCCAGAATGCATGCCCCTGAATCCGCGCGTAGGACGCGCGGATTCGGGAACTAAAAATGCAAAATTAGAAATGCAAAAGCGGGGGAAGGCTGAGTGACGGACCTAGCGCAGATGCAACGCTCGTCGTGGCACCGAAGCGGTCGAGATTTCTTTCTGTCAAGAGATGCTTGACCTTGTTGACTCGTGTGTGGGACGGCTTTCATAAGCGACCCGAGCACGCCGCGCGCGACGATTGACCGAACAGTTTCCGGTTTTTTGATTTTGAATTTTGAATTGCCCGAATCCGCAGGTAAGGATCAGTGTGCCATCGCCAATGAACACCACGAAGCCGTGTTCACGGTGGAAGGGACGCGCCGCCCCGTCACGCCAGGCTCGTGACCCCTACCCGGAGGCGAGCGATCGATCCTTGGCCGTGGATTCACGGATGCGCACGGATTCGACGCTGAGCAGGCGAACCGGCACGCCCCAGAGACGCCCTGTTGGGCGTTCCCGGACGCGCCTGTCCGCGAATCCCCGGTGCGGAGCGCTACGCTCCGCTCAACTCGAGCCCCGCGAACCGCAGGCTCGGGAGCCGCCACGAAGAGTAGATCCACGGATCCGAGCCGACTTCGACGAGCTGATTCCACAGCGTGCCCAGGTTCCCGCTGAGGTTCATCTCGTTCACGGCCCCTACGATCTGGCCGTTTTCGACCTGCTGTCCTACGATCCCGAACGAGTAGTCGCCGGTGGTCGAGTTCGAATTGCCGCCGATGAAACTCGTGATCAGGATCCCTCGCTTGAGGTCTCGGATCATCTCTTCGGCGCTCCGCGTGCCTCCGGCGAGGACGATGTTCGAGGGAGAGCCGCTGGTGAGCTCCATCCCCAGTTTCCTCCCGTAGTAGTTATCGACGTAGTAGTGCTTCAGCACTCCCTTCTCGATCACTACTCGCTTCTGTGCAGCCAGCCCCTCGCTGTCGAAGCGCCGCGATCCCAACCCTTTGGGGACGAAGGGATCGTCGGTCACGGTGAGGGCCTCGGAAGCGATCTTGGTACCGAGCTTGCCCTCGAGGAACGAGCGTTTCTGCTGCAGTGCGCGTGCCGTCATCGGGCCGTAGAGTCCTGAGAGCAGCCGGGCCGCCGAGCGGTTCTCGACGACCACGTCGTAGACACCCGACTGGATCTTCTTCTGGCCGATCTTGCGTAAGGCCCGCCGCACGGCCTGTTTGCCTATCTCGGCTGTCGCCGGCGCATCGTTCAGCAGTCGCACAGTGGTGTACATCCAGTCCTCGGGGCGGCCCTTCTCGCCGTCCTTCACGGTGACATCTGCGCCCGTCGAGAACGCAGTCGACTCACGCTCGCCCATGAATCCGTTGCTGTACACGTCGGTGCGCTCGGTGTGTGCGTCCGAATAGCTGGCCGTCACCGAGATGATCTGTTCGCTCATGGGAAGGGCGGCCTCTTCGATCTCGCGGGCGATCTTCACACGGCGCGCTGTCTCGATTCCGGCGTAGGCGGTGTCGAGGAGCTGGAGGTCGGCCGGGTTTATCTCGCGGAAGTATTTCTCCTCCGGGAGCATGCGGAACGGATCCTCGCTCAGGTAGCCGGTCATGGCCACCGCCTCGGCGATGAATTTCTCGAGGGCCGGGCGGTTGAGGTTGGATGTGGTGTGGCCGGAGAACTTGCCCTTGACGTAGAGGTTGAGGCTCAGCGAGCTGCGCGTGGCTTCGGTTAACTTCTCGATCTTGCGCGCCCTCACCGCGACCTCGATTTCGCGCGCTCGCTCGATCGTGGCGGCCGCCGCGTCAGCGCCCACCTTCCTGGCATAGCCCACGGCCCAGGAGGCCAGTTCTTTTCTCTGTGCACGGTCCATCATGACTGCACCCCGCCCACCGTGATCGACGACACCTTGACGGTCGGGAGGCCCATCGAGACCGGCACACCCTGGCCGTCCTTGCCGCAGGTCCATCCGCCGTCAGCCATCTTGAAGTCGTCAGCGACCATGACCACCTTGCGGAGCACCTCGGGCCCGTTGCCGATGATGTTGATGTCCTTGACCGGCCGCGTGAGCTTGCCGTTTTCGATCAGATACCCGCTCTTGACGTAGAAAGTGAAATCCCCGGCGCCGATGAAGACCTGACCGTTGGTAAACATCTCGGCAAGGATCCCCTTCTTGACGCTGGCAATGATCTCATCCCGCTTGTGCGGTCCCGGCAGCATGTACGTGTTGCGCATTCGGGGCATGGGCGCGAAGCGGAAGGACTCGCGGCGGCCGTTGCCGGTCGGCTGCACCTTGTAGTGGGATGCACTGATGCGGTCGTGCATGTAGCTCGCGAGCACCCCATCCTGCACCAGGTAGGTGCGTTGGGTGCCGTTGCCCTCATCATCCACGTTCAACGACCCGCGCACATTGGGGTTCGTGCCGTCGTCGACGATGGTCACGAATTTCTCGGCCACCGGCTTGCCGATCTTGTCGGCGAATATCGAAATCCCCTTGCGATTGAAGTCGGCCTCCATGCCGTGCCCGATGGCTTCGTGGAGCAAGATCCCGGAGCTCCCGGCCTCGAGAACAACTTCCATCTCGCCCCCCTCGGGCTTGGTCGCATCGAACAGCGACACGGTGCGCCGCACCGCATCCGCGGCAATCGTCTTGACGCGCTCCGCGGTGAAAAACTCGATGCCTTCGCGCCCGCACAGGTCTGCGTAGCTGTTCTCGCGGCGGCCGTCCTGCTCGGCCGAGCAGCTCGCCCGTAGCTGCGCCATGGGCTGGTAGTCGTAGGTAATGAGTCCGTCCGAGCTGGCCAGCAGCACGAAGGAGGTGTCGTCCATGAGGGCCGCGCTGGCCTTGATGATGCGTTTGTCTCCGGCGAAGATCAGGTCGTTGAGCTTCTGGAGGAACGGCACCTTGCGGTCCGCCGACACGTTCTCCCACCCGGTGTTGATCACGTAGTGGTTCGGCAGCTTCTGGTGGGTGAAGGAGGTCGGAGCTTTCCCGGCAGGGCCTTCAGCGATCGCCGCCGCCGTGCGTGCAGCGTCACGCATCGCCGGCACCGAAAGATCTTCTGTGAAGCTGAAGCCGGTCTGGTCGCCTTTCACCACACGGATGCCGACGCCGAGGTCGACGCTGGTGTAGGCCTGGTTGACGATCTTGTCCTCGAGCCCTATGTAGCTCGAGATCGTGTGCTGGAAATAGAGGTCGCAGAAATCGCCGCCCCGTTCGAGCGCCGCCACCATGACCTGGCGCAGGATCGACTCGTCGATGCCGAAGCGGGCGAACAGGTCGGCCGGTGTCGTTCCAGCGGGAGCGGCTGTCAGCGCCGCCAGCGGATCCCGTCCGAAGAACATCGGGACGCTCACAATCGCCATACCCTTCATCCCCGTAGAGATGAAGTCACGCCGTGAGAGCCCCCGGAAGAACCGGGGTACGTGCCATGATGCCATGTTGTGACTCCTTGGATTGTTGATCGCAGCGGGGAGTGAAGACTCCCGTGTGACGGAAGAGCGGCCACGGACGATCCCATCGGCGCCCTCATCGATTCAGAATCCTCTCCTGCAACTCCCGCAGCCTGTCAGACTCTACCACAACATAGTACGCGGGAGACCGGCGGCGAGTTCCAGTCTGTGATGAAACGGCTCAGCGGAGGGCCGATCTGCAGATATCCTCCGGGTGACACACACTCACAGTCGAATCAGAAACACGGCCATCCCTACGCCGAGGATGGCGAGCAGCCCCACGATAACGAAAGCCAGGGACGAACCGAAGACGTGTCGGAAACGGCCCTGGTCAATGGCTGCAATGTATTGTGTGTGCCGAAGCGCTGAGATGACACACGTCATCACTCCTGTGCCGATAAGACCGAGACCGAGCCACAGCGAGATCCCCAGTCCCCGTCCATCGGACCCCGGGTTGGCCCCACCAACCACCACGACTTCGCGCAGAAACACGCCGAAGCGCGCAACCACAAACCCGAAGGCCATGAACGCAAGGCCCGTCCGGATCCATGCGAGAAACGTGCGCTCCGCCGCCATGTAGATCCTCGGATCACGCGCGCCATCGCTGTCCGTCATCGTCTGTCAGCCCTCTCATCACCCTGCCTGGGTCGCTTCCGCGGACCGCAGGTAGCTCGATATCCGAGTCCATCGGCGGCCGATCTCTCCACGGGATGGAAAGTATCAGCTGCACGGCTGATGGTCAATCGGGGAATCATGCGATCATGCGATTGGCGTGGGGACGCCACGCGTCGGGACGGCCCTCCCACAATCCGCGCGCGTTAAGGGCGGATTTAGCCTGGAACGCGCTTGCACGATTCTTGACTAAACAGTATACTTAAACGCGGTATGCCGATGAAGGAAGAACGCCGATGAGATTCACGTCTCAGGAAGAATACGGGTTGCGGTGTGTGTTGCAGATGGCGAAGCGGGATGGTGAGGGTCCGATGAAGATTGCGGATCTGGCTGAGCTGGAGAGCCTGACGCCGGCCTACGTCGCCAAGCTGATGCGTGTCCTGCGCAAGGGGGGGATCGTTGTGAGTGTGCGAGGGCAGTCGGGTGGCTACAGACTTGCGCGGCCACCGGCGCTCATGAGTGTCGCCGATGTCTTGATGGTGCTCGACCACCGTCTCTACGAGCCGGCCTATTGCCAGGAATACACGGGCATCTCCCCATCGTGCGTACACATGAGCGACTGCTCGATTCGGGCGCTTTGGAGGCGGCTGGAGGCGAGCCTTTGGCACGTCCTCGACAAGGCGACTCTCGCCGACCTCGTCGGACGCGAGAGAGAAACGATCGTGCAGCTCGGCGCCCCGCTTCACGCGGCCCGCGTGTCGTAGCAGGGGGGACAGTGATTACTGAGGCGGCCGTATTGCAGGCTCTTCGAGTGGTTCAGGATCCGGATTTGCACCGGGACATCGTCGCGTTGGGGTTCGTGAAGAACGTCAGTATTTCTGGCGGCGCGGTGTCGTTCGACATCGAGCTCACGACGCCGGCATGCCCGGTACGGGAAAGGATGCAGGCGGAAGCGCGCGACGTCGTGTCGGCGATTCCGGGAGTCGCATCCGTCAAGATTCGCATGACATCCCAGGTGCGGCCCTCGCCGGGAGTTGCCAAGGAGCAGCTGATCCCCGGAGTCCGGAACGTCCTGCCGGTCGCCAGTGGGAAGGGCGGCGTGGGGAAGTCCACGGTGAGTGCCAATCTGGCTCTCGCCCTCTCGGCGATGGGTGCGAGGGTGGGGCTCATGGACGCCGACGTGTACGGGCCGAGCATCCCGACGATCATGGGTGTGAAGGAGCCGCCGGGTATGATCGGCGAGCGAATCATTCCGGTCGATCAATACGGGATCAAGGTCATGTCGATGGGCTTTTTCCTTCGGGATGATCAGGCCGTGGTCTGGCGTGGCCCGATGCTGGCGAAGATGGTCGAGCAGTTCCTCGGCGGGGTGGAGTGGGGCGAGCTGGACTATCTGGTGATCGACCTGCCGCCCGGCACGGGTGATGTGCAGCTCACGCTCTGCCAGCGCATCCCCATCTCGGGCGCGGCCATCGTTTCGACACCGCAGGATGTCGCGCTGCGCGTCGCCGAAAAGGCGATCCACATGTTCCGGCAGCTCAACACTCCGGTGCTCGGGCTGATCGAGAACATGAGCTACTTCGTCTGCGGTCACTGTGGCGAACGAGAGAACATTTTCGACAATGGCGGAGCGCGCCGGGCGAGCGACCGGCTCGCCATTCCCTTCCTCGGTGAGATCCCGCTGGCGAGCTCGATTCGAGTTGACTCGGATGCGGGACGCCCGACGGTCATCGCCGCCCCTGAATCTGCACTGTCCCGTGCGTTTTTCGGCGTGGCCGAAAACCTGGCCGCTCAGGTGAGCGTCACGAACATGCAGCAGGAGCTCACCGGCTCCGTCCAGATCTCATTCTGACGTGTTTGTCTCAGTGCTCGGGACGAAGCCGGTTCCGAAGACCGTGAGCCGCGCCAATCTCCACGACGTGAAGATCGTGTGGAACGACGGGCACGAGAGTCTATACATCGCCCGCGACTTGCGCCTGCGCTGCCCCTGTGCTGTCTGTGTGGAGGAGATGTCGGGCCGCCCCCTGCTCGACCCCGACTCTGTCGCTCGCGACGTCCACCCTCTTGGGATCAGCCTGGTCGGCAAGTACGCGATCCACATCCAGTGGAGCGATGGCCACTCGACCGGAATCTACACATTTGACAGCCTCCGTCGCCTCTGCGCCTGCCCCTCGTGCGCGAGCTGACGAGCTCACGGGTACTGTGCCCCACTAATGTCGAGCTTCATGCACACAGCGGTCGACGGGCAGCACGTGCGGAACTCCTCGGTCGCTCGGATGGCGTCTGGGGCATCCCGCCTTTCGATTCTCGCGAACCCCCGCTTCGCGAAGAATCCCTCGGCGGACGTGGTAAGGAGATAGAGCTCCTTCACCCCGAGGTTCCTCGCCTGCCGCGTGAGGCGGTCGCAAAGCTCGTGTCCGAGCCCACCCCCGCGGAAGCCGGAGGCCACTGCCAGAGAACGCAGGAGCCCCAAGGCGCCCGCCGGCTCGAGACCCACACATCCCACCAGTCCCGCTCCGTTCTTCGCCAGGATGAAATGCCCGATGTGCGGCTCGATATCCTCACTCGGCAATCCGGCGTCCGACAGAAGAGATCGGACGCCGGGCAGGTCGATGGGACGAGCAGATGCGAACGTCAGCTCGCTCATCATCTTCCCCATCTCACTTCTTCGCCACGATCTTGGCGCTCCAGATCTTGCCCGCGACATGGCGATCGATCGCCGTCTCGACCGGTCCCTGGACAAGCTTGGCCAGCGTGCCCAGCAGGCGATTGTCGGAGATCAGGCTCATGATCATGTCTCGATCATAGACGATCCGTTCGGTCACCTGCACATCCGAGAATCCCGCCTTCCTGATCTCGTCGACGTACTGCGACTCCGGAATCGCACCGGCAACACAGGACGCGTAGAGCTCGGCCGAGTGACGCAGCGCCCACGGAAGATCAGCTTCGACCATGATGTCGCTGATCGAGAGCCGCCCACCCGGCTTGAGAACCCTGTAGGCTTCGGCGAAGACCTTCGGCTTATCCGGCGAGAGGTTGATGACGCAGTTGGAGATGATCCAATCGGCTGCTCCGTCTTCCACAGGCATCGATTCGGCGTCTCCGAGCCGGAATTCAGCGTTCGTCACCCCGGCATCCCGTGCGTTTTCGCGCGCCTTCTCGATCATCACGGGCGTCATGTCAATTCCGATGACACGGCCCTCAGGCCCCACCTTCTGCGCCGCCAACAGGCAATCAATCCCCGCGCCGCTCCCAATGTCCACAAGAAGCTGCCCCCGTTCCACACCGGCGAATGCCAGCGGATTCCCACAGCCGAAACTGTTCACCACCGCGTCCTTGGGCAGAGCCTCCAGCTCCTCCGCCGTGTACCCCGCTGCCGCAACCACACGGCCCCGTTGCAGGTCACCGATAGACGCTGAGCTGCTGCTGCATCCGCAGCAGCTGCCTCCGCCCGTCACGGCCTTCGTGTAGTGCTCGCGCACATTCTGTTTGATCCCCTCTTGTGTCGATTCCATCGAACAAAACCTCCTACTACTTGCGTCACGCAAGTAAATGACGAAAAAAATCAGTCGGGCTTCGTGCCTTCGGCTCGCGCGTCGGTCGTGAAGCAACCGCATGGCATGGCGCCGCCCGGAGACAGAGCCGAGATCAGTCGCCGGACGATGCCGGGAAGCGCTTTGATCACCGGAGCCGGCACTCCATCCAGGGCATGCGCGATGATGTGGCCGAAATCCTCGTCGAGACGGTTGACGAGTCGCCGTCCGGCATCGGTCGTCGCAATCTCACGGACCCTGGCATCTGAGGCCCCTCGCCTGCGGATCGCCAGTTTCTTTCGTACGAGCTGATCGACGATCCGGGTCGTGGAGGAGAGATCCAGCCCCAGCCGCTCCGCGAGCTCGGAAGTGGCAAGGATCCCTTCCCGTGACAAAGCCTCGAGCGCGTAGCACTGGGACACCGTGAGTCCATAGCAGCAGACCTCCTCACGGTTCCGGAACTGGTACCGCCGCGCCAGCTCCGAGAGCGCCCTGTAAATCTCCAGGCCGTTCATTAGTTGCATCACACAACTAATATAGGCGCCCCGCGACGTTTTGTCAAGGGGCACCGTCGGAGGGGCAGGGCTGCGGCAAAGTCGAGGCGCCGACTCGGGCGAGGCCGTTCCGTGCGAAACCGCAGATGGTGCGGATTTCCGCGCAGATTACGCAGATTCTTCCAGCATTCGACCAACGAGCAACCTACTCCTCACTCTCGGGTCGGCGCGAAGCAATCGGCGACATCTGCGAGTCAATCTGTGAAATCTGCGGTTTCCGGGACTTTGCTGTAGCCTTGTTCGGAGGGGTGGCTAAAGCGAGTCGATCAGGGTGGCCGGGTGCGTCCGTGCATCCACCGAGCCGATCGCCTGCGAGATCTTCCCGTCCGCTCCGATGACGTACGTGATTCTCCTGGCCGTGCGGTCAGACGCGCTGGTACAGGCGCCATACGCCATGCCCAGCGACTTGCTGGTGTCGCAGAGGAGCGGAAAATTGAACCCAAATTTCTTCGCGAATGCTGCGTTATCTTCGGGCGAGTCGAACGACGCGCCGAGGATTTCGATGCCTTTCGCTGAGTATTCGGACTTGAGGTCGCGGAACCCGCAACCTTCGGCCGTTCAACCGGGTGTGTCGGCCTTGGGGTAGAACCAGAGCACGACTGTCTTGCCTCGAAAGTGGGCGAGTGAAACCGTGCGTCCCATGTGATCCGGGATCCTGAAATCCGGTGCGATATCCCCAACGTTTAACATTGATGCTACTCCAGTCTCCTCTCGATGAGGATGCTTAGTAGGTATCGGGGGCGCAATCACTTGTCAAGCGAATCGGCTGAAATATAGACTGCTGAGGAAGAGGTGGGGAGATGAGAGACGGATCGAATGCCGCGGGCCTGGCTGGGGTTCTCTGCATGTCACTGCTGTCGGTTCCCGCGTTCGGGGCGGTCGAAGAGGTGGCCGTGGTGAAAACGTCCTTCGGGGACATCGTATGGCGCTTTCTTCCCGAACAGGCGCCGGGACACACGGCCTACGTCAAGGAGCTCATCGGGCAGAAGTTCTATGATGGAACCACGTTTCACCGGGTGATCCCTCACTTCGTCGCGCAGGGTGGCGATCCCAATTCCACGAACGCCGACCGCGCTGACGACGGCAATGGGGAAGCCGGCAGGAGGCTCAAGGCCGAGTTCAGCCAGACGCTGCACTATCGCCCCGGCACTGTCGGGATGGCGCGCGATTCCGACCCCGATTCCGGCTCGTGCCAGTTCTTCATCGCGCTCGAGAACATTCCCCGACTCGATGGAAAGTACACGATCTTCGGTGAGGTAGTTGCAGGCCTGGAGGTCGCGCGGGCGATCGCAGACGCACCGCGAGATCTGAACGACAACCCGCTCACTCCGGTCCCGGTCACGATCAGCGTGCAGCGGCGCGCCGTCCCGCCCCGAGTCTACTCACTCGAGCCCGCGGAGTCCGGCGAGGTGCTCACCGGGCCCCTCAAGCCGAAGTTCTACGACGCCCGCAACGTATTGTGGACGCCGCCGAAGCTCAAGACTCCCGCGGCTCCTGCATCGCCGGCGACTCGCGTCGACATTGCGGTCGGGACGGACGGGAAAGTTCTGGACGTACGCTTCGCGAGCAAGGACGTGGCCGGTGCGGGAGTCGTGCGGCAGGCCGTGATGGCGTGGGCATTCGAGCCTGCGCTGTTCGAAGGGACCCCTGTCAAGGTCCGCATCGAGATCAACACGGACGGGACGGCGGTCGGGCCGCCTACGGGGGGCGGGGCACCGCAGGAAATCGCCGGGGACATAGTGGCGCCTCGCCTAGCGGTGAGGGTGGATCTGGCTGTGGGCGAGAAGGTCCCTGATAAGCCGTGCAGGCTGCGGCTGATTGTCGATCCAGCCGGCAAGGTTGCAGACGCCTCGATTCAGTCGACCAGCGGCAGCGCGGAATTGGACCGGGCTGCGGTAGCGGCAGCGCGGGAGATGATCTTCAAGCCTGCGACGACACCTGCGCCGCCCGGATCCGACCCCGAGCCTGTGGCGGTCTATCTGGACATCGATGCGGTGTTCATCGTTCCACCCGGCCCCTGACAAACTTGACGCATCGGGGACTCGGATGCTAGGTTTGGAGCTTGTACGTTGTTGGGAATGTCGTGGGTATCAATCGAGGGAGGCGCAGTGAGAACGACAGTAGCGATCGTGTTCGCGGTTTTGATTTCGTCAGTGGCATCGGCGAACGAATCGGCGTCATTCGTCATTTCAGGGTCGGTTGCGGGTAAGAACGGCGACCCGGTTCTCGCCTACAACACCGATCTCGACCAGTTCCTGGTCGTGTGGGCAAACTCGACCGACAACAAGGCACGATGCAGAGTGGTCAAGACGGGCGGCAACCTCGGCGGCAACCCCGTCGCACTCAGCAAGAAGACGGTCGGCGAAGATCTCGCTGTCGCGTACAACAGCAAGACCAAAGAGTTTCTCGTCGCGTTTGAGACCAATACCAACGGCGAGTATGCCAACACTCTGTACATCCAAAGGGTGAGCTCGCAGGGGACCCTGCGCGGCGGAGCGGTGAAGGTGGCCTTCGAATCGAAGAAGCTCAACTGGCGCCCGGCGCTCGTCTACAACCCCATCGACAACGTGTACCTGCTCATCTGGTCCAAGGAAGGCCTATACACCGCCGACGGCGGGGACTACTCAGCCGCCACCGATGGCATTTACGCCCGCTTCATCTCGTCGAATGGGGCTCTCCAGGGAGCCGAGGCCCTCGTGCAGAAGATGGCCTACCAGACGAAGGATGGCAAAGTGTGGCACCTGGGCTACCAACGCTTCGCCCTGAGCTGGCAGACGCTGACGAGTCGATATGGGATCCTCGCGAGTCATGTCGTCTCTCCAGACAAGACAGGGGATCCGCGAAATCAGACCATTGATTTCCTCTCACTGTCGGACGCCGGTGCGCTGGTGGGCTCCCCGCGCAAGGTGAGCTCGGTTGGCGTCGGGGATCGCTCCTCCTACGTCACGATGACCCAGGACATCACGACTGGGAAGTGGCTCACGGCCTGGGAGAACAAGTGGAAGGAAGGGAGCTCGAACGAAGGCAGGATCTACTCGCGCCTACTGACATCGACCGGCAGCCCGGCCGGCGGCGAGCGGAAGACATTCGAGAATTTTGAGGACTGTGGGAGGCCTTCGGTTGTGTTCAATCCGGACAAGGGCAATTCCCTCCTGGTTTTTACTACTGACAGCGACTTCGCCGGCCCCGAGGCCTGGGACATCTACGGTCAATTTATGGCCGCAAACGGTTCCCCCACGGGCGACGAATTCCCTATCGCCGCAAACAGCACGACGGAAGCCGAGCCGGTCATCGGATACAACTCGGATATAAAGAAGTTCCTGGTCGTCTACACTGAAGTCTACGGGAGCAGCGACTTCCGAATCGTCGGAAACTTCGTCACTCCGAAGTGAAGGCAACTACAGTCGCGGTACGGACCCGCTGAACCACCAAGGCACCAAGATGCCAAGGGCCTTCTCTTCCTCCCTGGTACCTGGGTGTCTTGGTGGTCAAGACGACCGATCCGCCGCAGTCGAGGCGAAGCGGTCTCATGAGAGTACCTTCCTCCCGATCGCTCTGGCCAACAGGCGAATGCGGTCCGACCAAGGGAGCCGCCAGAAGTTCGTCGTCACCACACCTTTCGTGAAATAAGTCTTGCTCGAGTAGTCGATCGCCGTCTCGACCACGACGGGCTTGCCTGTGTGCGAGATCTCGAGCGCTTCCCGAAGCACCCCCTGCGCCTCCGCGTCGCGGTGGAGCGAAAGGTACGCGCAGTTCGTGGCGGCGGCCAGCGACTTGAGGTTGTAAGGGTGGAGCTCGGAACACGTGGCGCGGTCGAGGGTTGTCCGCTGGAACTGTGCGATCTGGGCCAACTCGCCATCGCGGAGAGCGATGACGACCAGACCGGCACTATAAGCGGCGGCAGACGCCAATTCGAGACCTGTCATCAGGAATGCGCCGTCACCGGCAAGCGCCACGACGTCGGTACGCGGATTCGCGAGTTTCGCACCGATGGCCGCGGGCACAGCGTATCCCATGCACGAGAAATCCACGGGCGCCAGAAACCGACCCGGTCGTTCCAGCCGCAGATGCTCCATGGCGAGAAACGTCCCGTTTCCACTATCCGTCGCGTAGATGGCTCCGCGATCCGTGATCTGCTGCAGGGCCGTGAACAGGGCGGCGGGCGTTACCCGGTGTTCACCGGCATGCTCCGCCCACCGCTCCCTCACGTGCTGGTGTCCTCTCGCAATCGTCTCCTGCGCCTGTGGACGTGCCGCCGGGATATCGCCCAGTAGTGCCTCGATCGCATCGCCCGCATCGGACTCAATCGTCAGGGCAGCACGGTAGTTGCGATTGAAAACGCCCGGGTCGACGTCGATGTGGATCAGTGACTCGGGTGGCTTGAAGCCGTAGCTCGCCGTCGCCACCTCACTGAAGCGGCAGCCGATCGCGAGCATGCAGTCGCACTCCGTCTCAATCTTCCTCACGAAAGGCGGCGTGGATGCGCCCAACCCGTTCCAGAGAAAGAGCGGGTGAGTTTCGGGGAAGACGCCTTTTCCCTGGATCGTCGTCGCCACGGGGCTGCCGAGACGTTCGGCCAATTCGAGGAGACGTTCGCATGCGTGATGGGCGCCGTAACCGACGTAGAGGATGGGGCGGCGGGCGGTTCGCAGCATCTCGGCGGCACGGGTGACTGAGGCATGGTCAAGTCGAGGAGATGGGCGGTCCGCCGGCGCGAAGACCGGGGGCTCGATGTCCTGACGCAAGAGGTAGTAGTTGGCTGGGATCTCGACGGCGACGGGGCCCGGACAACCCTCGCGCGCGAGGCCACAGGCACGGCGCATCGTCGAGTAAATCTCCATAGGAGATTCGATCTTGAAGGCGGCTTTCGTGATGGGGCGGAGCAGGGCGAGTTGGTCGATGTCGTGGAGCTGGTAGGCCCTTCCCGTATCGTTGCGAATGCCGCAGGTGAGCACCAGCACGGGGACGCAGTCCAGGAAAGCCTCGGCGATTCCCGACATCGCATGCGTGACACCCGCCCCCGGCACGACGTTGACGACTCCGAGGCTGCCGGAGCTCCGCGAGACCCCATCGGCCATGAACGAGGCCGACTGCTCGTCCGTGACCAGGATCGGTGTGATCTGTGTCGATTGGGAGAGCGCGTCGTAGAGCTCGATGTTGTGCGTTCCCGGGATGCCGAACGCGAAACGGACACCCTCCTCCTCGAGCGCCCGGAGTACGAGGCTCGCTCCGGAGGCCTTCATGTCGAGCGGAGGGCAGGGAGGTCCGTCTTCACGCGCTCGGCCACCCTGTCCGCGAGCGCCATGATCGTGATGTATGGATTGATCTCGCTGCACGCCGGGAAAAGGCTCCCATCGGCCACGTACAGCCACGGCACGCCGTGGACTCGTCCCCATGCGTCGGTCACCGAGCTTGAGCGGTTCAGTCCCATCCGGCATCCGCCCATCAGGTGCGCGCTCGTCACGGAAACTTTGCCCGGCTTGAGCTGGTCCATCGTGATCACATCGTCGATTCTCTCGACCTCGTCGGCGGTGATGAAGAACTTCCTGCCGGCCGGGGCGTGGACACGACGAGCACCACCTGCGAAGAAGATCCGTGCCGTGTACCGCATCGACGCGAGAAGCGAGGAGAGGACCGGTGGGGTCAGAGTGTAGTCAACGACGGGATCACCCGAGGCGTCGACCGTCACACGGTTCTCGGGAACGGCGGGATCGAGCGCCAGGACGAGGATCATCTGGAGGCGATCCATGTGCTGCATGAGCTCACTGTGCTCGCGTCCGAAGCCGATGAGGTTCTTGGCCGTCGTGAAGGGGAAGTACATGCACGTTTCGAGCAGGAATCCGTGGGACTCCGCGAATTGATCGCAATAAAAACTCTTTGGATGACCGTAGTAGTTGGTGATCGCGTGATCATGCTCGGCGACCAGAATCAACGCCGGGTGAGTCGTGAGATAGCGGCCGAGCGCCGGGAGACTCTGCGGGAGTCGAGATCGCAGGAGCAGTGCGGGGGAGTTCACGGCACCGCATGAAACGACGACCGCCTTCGCGCTGATCCGATATCGGCCGTCGGGCCACCGGGACGCTTCGCCGTAGGGCGGAGTCGTCACGGTCGCGATGCACTCGCGATCGCCGATCGTTTCCACTCTGCAATTGGTGATGACCTCCACGCCGAGCTCCTCGGCCAGCGGAAGTTGCACGCGATGAGTCCCCTGTTTTGCCGCATTCGGGCATCCCAGGTTGCACAACCCCGACCCCTGGCACCCTTTCAGGTTCACGGGAAACTGCTCAACCCGGTATCCCAGCTTCTTGCATCCTTCGTACAAAAGACGATTGTTGTCGTTGAGCTTGTCGCGCTCCAAGAGATGAACGTTATTCTCGCGGAGATATTTTTCGGATCGCACCCGGACATCTGTCCAGTCGAGCCCGGGGACCGCCCACTTCCTGATCACCGACTCGGGAATCATCAGCGAAGTCCCTGTGTAGACCACGGTCGACCCGCCGTACGCACGGCCGAAGGCGAGTGTCATCGTACGATCCCGTGTGAGCACCCCGCCCATGTCGAAGTAGAGTTTCTCCGCCATCTCCACTTCACGCCCGGTGTACTCATCCTCGCGCAGCTTCGCTCCCCACTCGAGGACCGCGATTTTCACGCCGTCGCGGCAGAGCGGGGCGAGCTCCTTTGCCACCGCACCGCCTCCGGCTCCCGAGCCGATGATGACGATATCGTACGACCTCTCAAACATGCAGCATCTCGTTGCCGCGCTTCGATGGCGAGTAGCTCACGCGCGGCCAAACCTCGGGCTGACCGTAATAGCCGAGAAACGTCATGGTCTTCAGCCCCCAGAAGGCGCTCCGCAAGAGCGAGATGGGGGAGCCCTGCAGCCAAGCCAATATACAATCCTGCTTCTCGCCACGCAGCGCCGTGAAGGTCCGTCCGAAGCGCAGGACCGGCAGCACATCGAGAATGCGGAGGAACATGCCGAACTGCCGTTGCACAGCCGGCGGCCGCGAGCCGATCGCGCGTTCGATGAGACCGCGGAAGCGCTGCTGCCCGCCGGCATCCAGCCCCGCCACCTCGGGAACAACCCGCCTCGCGACGCCGAGAAGAACACGAAAGCCGGATTCGCTGAAGGGTGACACGGCGCTATTTAACTGCGTGGGCCGCCAGAGGTCAAGGTGTGTCTGTACACGAACAAGGCTACGGCAAAGTCCCGGAAACCGCAGATTTCACAGATTGACTCGCAGATGTCGCCGATTGCTTCGCGCCGACCCGAGAGTGAGGAGCAAGTTGCTCGTCGGTTGAATGCTGGAAGTATCTGCGTAATCTGCGCGGA
>JACPPM010000196.1 GCA_016191015.1 Acidobacteriota bacterium
CGCGCCTGCGTCCGCCGATACAAGAGCTCCGTGCACTGGTGGCAGTGCGAGAACGAGATCAACATGGCCGGATGGCAGACCCAATACCCGATCGGCGCCGGCTACACCTGGAGGGATGGGGCCGAATGGTGGAGCGGCAGCTTCTGCGAAGGGGTCCTCAAGGCCATAGCGGACGCCGTGAAGATCGAAGACAGCGCGGCTACGACGACGCTCAACTTCCATCAGCTCAACAAAGACGCGATCAACACGTGGGCGCCTCTGCTGGATGTCGTCGGGTACGACTACTATCCGTCAAACATCTCCACAGACGATCTGTATGAGGAGCTGGTCGACGTCCAATCGCGGGCCGGAGTCGGGAAACCCGTCCTGCTGTGCGAGACGGGTTACGACCCCGGAGCTGGATCGATCACCGCCGACAAGCAGCGGGATTTCGAGGATTGGATCGTGAGATCGTACGACAGCACCGTGCGGACAAAGGTGAAAGGCACCGTGAACCTGAAGGGATTCCTGTTCTTCACGCTTTGCACAGCCGAAATCGATCAAGATGGCGAGCACATGGGGCTCATCCAGAAACCCAACGTCTACAAGTGGGGCTATGACGTCATCCAGGATCTGTTCGGGTCACCGTACACACATGAGACGCAGAAGATTAATGATTTCGAAACCCAGACCGGGTTCAGTGCCGGGAGCTCGGCCACAGCTCAGATCGAGGGGTCCGCAACTGCTTACGATGGTTACTACTGTGCCAAGCTTGTGACTAACTGGACGGGCTCCCCGGGCACGAACAGCCGGTGTGTGATTATCAGGCGGCCGGATGGGTCCTCGACGGACATCACACGCAGCGACAGGATCGGGTTCACCGTGTACGATGTCGGAGGAAGCAACACAGTCAGAATCACACTCGTCGATCAGAATAACGCGGTGTTCAGCACATGGTCGGATTCTGCCAATGGCCGGAATACGAGAACGGTGCGGGGCCGTTGGGCTCTGGTCACGTATCCTGTTTCTGCCGTGACGGGGATCGACAAGACGAGGGTCAAGGAGATCAGAATCGGGTTTTATTGGGCGGGAGCCTACTACGTTGACCACGTAATGAGGATCAAGTGATGTGTGCTGGCAGGCACCGCGGGGTGAGCGCGGGTGAGTGTCCGTGGCGGGGCAGGACGCGCGGATCCTGCCCCCACTTTTCGACCAACCGCAGAACATGGAGGTTCGCATGAGACAAACGATCTTCACGATGACGATGATCCTCACGGCCACAGCTCTCTGGGGCCAGGAGGCATCGGTCCGCGCCGGCGAGGACGGGAATGGCGCACGGTTGCGAGCTCTTTTTCGTCCAATCGAAGCGGCCGCGAACCGGTACGTTGTTGACGAGAATCGGCGCTCCTCGCCGGAGTTGGATGTCATTGCCCGGAAGCTGCGGAGGAAGTACGCGGAGAACCTCGACTCCATTCTCCAGACGGTCGTCCCCTCTATTGGCCGCCCGTTGTCGGAGGAGGCAAGCTCACGGCTGACGTACGTGCTCGTCAGGGACTACCTGCACAACCTCGTTCAGGAACGCACCGCGGAGATTGTGCCACGGGGGTCCCCGAATCGATCGGTCGTGAGGCCGGTTCTTGTAGCAACGGGCGTTGAGAGCGGAGCTCCCGTCGCGCTGTACTATGCGCCGGCCGCGGCCACAAACCCGTACCCGATCCATTGGTGGGTGCAGGTCAGCCCCGACGTGAAAGGCGGCATAGGCATTGACGACGCCTGGTGGCCCTACAGCGTCAACGGCCGGAATGACTTTTACCGGCTCGATATCGAATACACTCAAAGTTACACGAAGTACACTGTCTACTTCCGGGACGAGGACCACCCGGACCCGCTGACAGACGCGAGCTATGACGCGTGGAGGTTGGCGTACTACGGGAGGATCTACGACAAGGAGAGCTTCACCGTCCAGAACGGTATGATCACCTTTGGCGACATATGGAGCAACGGCAAGACCTACGCCTACCCGCTTGGTGTGCACGGCTCCCAAACGCGACCTTTCGCGCCCGGGACGGCTATCTACATCAGCAACGTCTGGAACCACGCGATGGACACCCTGGATACGAACCGAAGTATGGCGGAGACGTGGTGGTGGATCAATTGAGATTCTCCGGGCCATTCTGATCGCGGCTGCGCGGGTGCGTGCTCATGGCAAGGGGAATTACCAGACTTTGATGAATAGCGCACTCGTCGAGTACGTACGGAGGCAAAAAGAACCTCTGGAAGAAACGTTGAGACGCGTCCTCCGAGAGGAATTGAAACGGCGTCGGATCGCCTAGCTCTGGCAGAGGGGACAACGTACTTGGCCGATGTCTCTTGCTGCGAAGCAGGGCCTCCGTCGGCTCGTGCCAGGTTTCTGGCATGAGCCGCCGCTCCGTTCCTGCGTTCTTGACTTCCAGCATTCCTTGGATGTGCGGTCCAGTGGCCGTAGGGCTTCTCTGTTGGGTCGCGACTGCGCTGCGTCGGGAGGGTGCGCACCTACTTAACAACCGTCAGCGTCACATCGACCCGGACCACATCGCCATTCAATGGATCGGTGGCCACGGTGTGCTGCGCGGTTTGGCCATCGCGCAGAACCAGTATCGCTTCTGAGCTCAAATGCCTGAGGATGGGCGGTGCAAGGGACGCCTCGCCGCCGCCTGGAGGGCTAGCATTCTCATTGTTCGAGTAGACTGCTGACTGATCGAACGAACATGACACTTCGAAACGGCCATCGTCCAGAGCATCCGCGCTGACGGTGACATCTTTTCCCGCGTTCTTGTACACCACGTTGCCCGGAAACTCCTTCCCTTCATACTTCAAGGGAATCTGGATCCCTATCACCACGCGTGTCGATCCGCCATTGGCGTTGACCGGCAGACTGTAGGGCACACTGTCGATTCTCTCGTCTCCATGGTATCGATTGAAGACGACCTGAAGCATGAGAGGAGCTCCAGGCTTTTGCGGAGTCCCCGCGCCTCCCTCCTCCGCCTTCACACCAGCGCCGAGCAATACGAGAGCTGCGAGCGCGTAAGCACTCCTCTTGATCATGGCTCACTCCTTCTTTCGTTCTATCTTTGGATTCGATCTCAGCTGGTCTCGACCCGTTCCGCCTATTTGCTGACGCTGAGCGTCACGTCGAGCTTGATGACGGTTCGACACTGAGAATCGTGCCAGAAGACGCCCAGGAAGGCTCCTGCTGCTCGGAAAAGCGCGATTCGTGGAGAGGACGGCCTGACAGGAGGTGTTAGCTTAGCGGCGGGGGAATCTCAGTCCACCACCGGGTGCGGGCGGCGGAGGCGTCCGAGCGCTGCGACCACGCCCAGGCCCTCCCGTCGACGCTCCTTGTTCCACTCGATGATGTCGTCGAGGACGCTGTAGGCGGCGGGGACGACGAAGAGCGTCATCAGGGTCGAGACGGCCATGCCGCCGACGAGGGCGAGGGCCATCGGGCGCTGGAGCTCGGCGCCGGGGCCAATGGCGAAGGCCGGCGGCAGCGCTCCCGCGATCGTCGCTACCGATGTCATTAGAATCGGGCGCAGGCGAATCGGGCAGGCCTCGAGCAACGCCTGATGGCGCTCGAGCCCTCGCGCGCGGATCTGGTTCGTGAAGTCGACCAGCATGATCGAGTTCTTCTTGGCGATGCCGACAAGCAGGATCAGCCCGAGCATGCTGTAGACGTTCATGCTCTGGCCGGCGATCCAGAG
>JACPPM010000200.1 GCA_016191015.1 Acidobacteriota bacterium
GACCTGCACCTGTATCGGTGGCGGGGGTGGGGGCGGCGGCGGTGCCGGCGGGGGCGGCAGCGGCCTGGATGGAGGCGGCGACGGTGCCTGTGGGATCTGGTCGGTTGGCACCTTGATCGTGATTGCGTGTTCGAGCTCCCGTGCAAGCTCTTCGGCCGACTGTCGATTCTCGCGTTGCTTCTGCAGAGCCTGGAAGACGACTTTCTCCAGCTCTTCGGTCACCGAATCAAACTTGATCGTCACCTCGCGGAGGGGCCGGGGCTCCTCGGTGACGTGCTTGAACATCACCGTCGTGACCTCGCCCTCAAACGGCGGCCGGCCCGACAGCATCTCGTAAATGATGCAGCCGAGCGCGTAGATGTCAGCGCGCCAGTCGACGGGCTTGCCTTCGCACTGCTCAGGTGACATGTACCGCGGCGTGCCGAACGCCACGCCGGTCTGTGTGAGCCCCTGAGCATCCTCGCTGATGATCTTGGCGATGCCGAAATCGAGCACCTTGACCACGTCCTCTTTGCCGGCCTTCGAGCAGATCATGATGTTTTCGGGCTTCAGATCGCGATGAACGACCCCCATTCGGTGGGCTTCGGCAAGAGCCGAGCAGATCTGCTTGATGATCCGGACCACACGTTCGGGGGGCAGCGTCTTCGCCTCCTTCAGCACGTGCTTCAGGCTCACCCCATCCACGTATTCCATGGCGATGTACAGGACACCTTCCTCGGCCTGCCCGGAATCGTAGACAACGACGGCGTTGGGGTGATTGATGCGGCTGGCCGCCTTCGCTTCCTGCTCGAATCGCTTGAGGTGCTCGACGTCTCCCGCAAGCTGAACCCGAAGGAGCTTCAGCGCGACGGTCCGGTCCATGCGCAGGTGGCGCGCCTTGTACACCTCGCCAAACCCGCCCTGCCCGATCTTCTCGAGCACCTTGTAACGATTGTCGACGGTCTTGTCGACCCAGCTGCCAGTGTCAGCCACGGTCCACTCCTCGCACCCCGGGCCGATCCTTCATCGATTCTTCTCCGGAAACAGCTTGAACGGGAGCGGCTGAATCCGTGGCCGCGGTCGTGGGGCGACCTGCACCGGCACCGGCAGCGGTCGCGCCCCGCCGGCTCCACGCCAATAGCAGTCCCGCTCACCGTTGACTCGCATCTCGTCGAGGTCGAAGGTCTGGCGCACGCCCAGCGACTCGCAGGCAAATGTCACTTCTCGCGCATCTCCCAGGAATCCCGTCAAGTCCGCGTCGATCGGGAAGTAGAAGACGATCGTGTACCTGTCGACAAACGGCAGGCAGCTCGCTGGTCTCGACGAGGGACGGATGGCCTCGCCGCGGCCGTTCTCCAGATAGGTTCCGCCCAGAAGTGCGCCGGGTGACAGTGTGGGGCCGGAGGAAGAGGCGTACCCGCCTGGATCCTCCAGGTAGTAGAGCACGAGCAGAAGCCCGGGGCGACACGTCTTGGCCGCCTCGCGCATCTCCTCTTCCGACATCCCCTTGAACTTGTAGTACGCTCGCCACACCGTGTCCGAATACCACACGACTGCGCCCTTGCTCATCCGACCCGCGCGCCCCATATCTTTCTTCCACGGTGAATGTTGTTGCATCGATTTCGAAATCAGTCGCTGGCAATCGTCCTTGTCCCACTCGGCGTAGGGCCGATCTTCCCAGAAGTCGCTTCCGAATGTGACCGCAGCGCAGGCAAGAAAAAGCATCACCGCGTGGAGAAGGTGCAGGGCGCACGCGGACGCGGAGAGCGCATCGTCCCGCACCTTGGGTTGTGCACCCTTATCCTTGGTCATCACGTTCGCATCCCGGCGGCCAAAAGCGGCGCCGGCTATTCTCCAGCAGGCGCGTCGCCGTCGGTCGATGTGTCCTCTCCGGCATCGCTCCTCTCCGGAAGCTTGGCGATGGCCGACAGCTCGTCGCCTTCGTCGAGCTCCATCACTCGCACGCCCTGAGTATTCCTTCCGTAGGTCGAAATGTCACGCGCTCGCACACGAATGATCATACCTTGCGTCGTCACAAACATGATCTCGTCCTCATCCCCGACACACGCTATGCCCACCGCCTCGCCGGTTTTGTCCGTCACATTAAGGTTGATGATCCCACTGCCGCCGCGTCCCTGCAACCTGTACTCACCCAGTGCCGTGCGCTTGCCGTAGCCCTTGCGCGTGACCGTGAGCAGCGTGCGGGTCTCGGACGGAGCGATGACTTCCATCCCGATGACGCAATCGCCCTCGGCGAGCCGGATTCCGTAGACGCCGACAGCCGTGCGGCCCATCGGGCGCACATCGGTCTCGGAGAAGCGGATCGATTGACCGAGCCGCGTTGCGATGAGAATCTCGTTCTGCGCATCGGTCAGGCGCACGTCGAGCAGCTCGTCGCCCTCCTCGATGCCGAGCGCGATGATCCCGCCGGCACGCGCGTTCGCGAACGCGCTCAACTGCGTCTTCTTCACGATCCCGTTGCGCGTCACCATGATGATGTAGCGATCTGCGCTGAACTCTTTGGTGGCGAGCAGCGCCCGGACGCGCTCGGGAGGCGCCTCCCCCGCCGGCGCCGCCACGCCGATCAGGTTTACGATCGGGCGGCCGCGCCCGGTGGCGCCGACGTCCGGCAGCGTATGCACCTTCAGCCAGTAGACCTTGCCCCGGTCGGTGAAGACCAGAATGTAGGCGTGTGTCGAGGCGATGAACAGATGGTCGACGAAGTCCTCTTCCTTCGTCTTCATTCCGATCCGCCCCTTGCCGCCCCGCCGCTGGCTGCGGTACGAGGATGCCGCAGTGCGTTTGATGTAGCCGGTGTTGGTCACGGTGATGACCATCTCTTCTTCGGCAATGAGCTCTTCCGTGCTGATCTCTCCCACGGCCGGGATGATCTCGCTGCGGCGCTCGTCGGCGAAATGCTTTCGGATGTCCAGCAGCTCGTCCTTGACGATCTGCAGGACGAGGGCGTCGTTCCCGAGGATTTCTTTGTATCGCGCGATGTCCCGGGCGAGGGCTGCGGCCTCGTCTTCGAGCTTCTTCCGCTCGAGGCCCGTGAGCCGCTGCAGCTGCATTTCGAGGATGGCCTGGGCCTGAAGTGTGGTCAGTGAGAACTGGCTGATGAGTCCTGCCCGCGCCTCTTCCGGCGTCTTCGATGCGCGGATGAGGGTGATGACGGCGTCGAGGTTGTCGAGAGCGATGAGCAGGCCGGCGACGATGTGCGCCCGGGCCTCGGCCTTTCGCAGATCGTACGCCGTGCGACGGCGCACGACGTCGCGGCGGTGCTGGATGAACTGTCTCAGCATCTCGGGGAGGGTCAGAGTGCGCGGCTGCTGGTCCACGATGGCGAGGAGGATGATGCCGAAGGAAGTTTGGAGCTGAGTGTGCATGTAGAGGTTGTTCAGCACGATCGCCGGATCCTCGTCCCGCCGCAGCTCGATTACGATCCGCATCCCCTCACGGCTGGACTCGTCTCGCAGGTCAGTGATCCCCTCGATTCTCTTGTCCCTGACGAGCTCGGCGATCTTTTCCACCAACTTCGCCTTGTTCACCTGGTACGGAATTTCGGTGACAACGATCATTTCCTTGTCGCCCTTGCCCATCTTCTCGATCGTCGCGCGGGCGCGGATGATGACCTGGCCTCGACCCGTGCGATAGGCCTGGGCGACCCCGGCTGTTCCGCAGATGTATCCGCCGGTGGGGAAGTCCGGCGCCTTGATGAGCCGCATCAGCTCGTCGACTGTGGCGCCAAGATTTTCGATCAGGTGCACCGCGCCGTCGATCACTTCCCCGAGGTTGTGGGGCGGGATCTTGGTGGCCATGCCGACAGCGATTCCCTCGGAGCCGTTCACCAGCAGGTTGGGATATCGCGCCGGGAGAACGCGCGGCTCGGTGGTTGTCTCGTCGAAATTGTTGGAGAAATCGACCGTCTCCTTGTCGATATCCTCCATGAGCGTTTCGGCGAGCTTGGTCAGGCGCGCCTCTGTGTAGCGATAGGCGGCCGGCGGGTCGCCGTCGACTGAGCCGAAGTTGCCCTGGCCGTCGACCAGCAGGTAGCGCATGTTGAATTCCTGCGCCATGCGAACGAGCGTGTCGTAGACGGCGGCATCGCCGTGGGGGTGGTATTTCTTCAGGACCTCGCCGACGATGCCCGCGCATTTCGAGTACTTGCGATTGGACAGCAACCCTTCACGCATCATCGCGTAGAGGATGCGGCGATGGGCGGGCTTGAGGCCGTCGCGAACATCGGGCAGCGCACGCCCGATGATCACGCTCATAGCGTAGTCGAGATACGCCCTCCGGACCTCGTCTTCTATGTTGACTGGCAGCTTCTGTTCGGTGACGTCCATGAACGATTACCTTCCACCCTCACCCATGTGTGGTCCCATCTAGATGTCGAGATTCTGCACGAGGAGCGCATTCTCCTCGATGAACCTCCGCCGGTCCTCGACGACATCTCCCATGAGGATCGTGAAGATCTCGTCCGACTCGACGTCGTCTTCGATCCGGACCTGGAGGAGAGAACGCGATTCGGGGTTCATGGTGGTCTCCCAGAGTTGATCGGCATTCATCTCGCCCAGCCCTTTGTATCGCGTGATCGTGAGTCCCTTCCTGGCCAGCTCGAAGAAGATGTCGAGCAAATTCTCGGTCGTCTCGACGGATTCCTCCTGTTCGCCGAGTCGGACACCGAACGGCGGGCGGTCGAACTGGCGAGTCTGGACGGTTCGGTTGAGGAGATTCCGGTATTCGGGCGAGCTGACGAAAGCGGCGGAGAGAAACTTGTGCTTGACCGCGCCGTTGCTGGCAAACTGGACCTTGAGCTGGTAGAGGCCGTGCTCTTCGTCCTTCTCCAAGGTCGAGGGAAAGCCCATGGCTTCGAGGGCGGTCTGGAGCTGCGGCAGGCGATCCGGGCTCTCGAAGAGAGATCGGTGAGCGATGTTGTGCCCGAGGAGGAATTCCTGGTAGCGACGGCCGTATCCCTTCTTCTCGAGAAGCTGCACGGCTTCCTGTTTCTGAACGAGGAGGGCGATCTGTTCGGCCAGTTGAGGCCCTGTCAGGTAGGTGGGGGTGGCCGTGGGGCGCACGGCCAGATCCTCGGCTGCCGTCTGCAGCAGGAATTTCTGCAACCGCCCCTCGTCTTTCACGTAGAACTCGGTCTTCCCGCGTTTGACCTTGAATAATGGCGGCTGGGCAATATAGAGATGTCCGCGCTCGATGATCTGCTTCATCTGGCGGAAGAAGAATGTCAGAAGCAAGGTGCGGATGTGAGATCCGTCGACGTCGGCGTCTGTCATGAGGATGATCTTGTGATACCGCAGCTTCTCGATGTTGTAGTCCTCTTCGCCAATGCCCGTGCCCAGGGCAGTGATCATCGTGCCGATCTCCTCGGAGCTGATCATTCTGTCGAAGGGTGCTTTCTCGACGTTCAGGATCTTGCCCTTGAGAGGAAGGACAGCCTGGACACGCCTGTCGCGGCCCTGCTTTGCTGAGCCACCCGCCGAATCGCCTTCGACGATGAAGATCTCACACAGCCCGGGGTCGCGCTCCTGGCAGTCCGCCAGCTTACCCGGCAGATTTCCGATATCGAGCGCTCCCTTACGACGCGTGAGCTCGCGCGCCTTCCTCGCGGCTTCTCGGGCGCGACCGGCATCGATGGCCTTCAGGATCACCTTCTTGGAGACAGCCGGGTTTTCCTGCAGGAAGCTCGCAAGATGCTCGTTCACGAGCGCTTCGACGATGCCCTTGACCTCGCTGTTACCGAGCTTGGTTTTCGTCTGCCCTTCGAACTGCGGATTTGGATGTTTCAGGCTGAGGACCGCAACGAGCCCTTCGCGAACGTCCTCGCCTTCAATGCTCTGGTCGCTGCTCTTGAAGAAATTCTGGGCGGTGGCGTAGGTGTTGATCGTGCGTGTGAGTGCGGACTTGAATCCGATGAGATGCGTGCCACCTTCGTGTGTGTTGACGTTGTTGACGAAGGAGTAGATGTTCTCGCTGTAGGAATCGTTGTACTGCATCGCGATTTCGATCACGATGCCATCCCGCTCGCCTCGGAGATAGATCGGGGTTGGATGGAGACTGTTCTTGTTCTTGTTGAGATGCTCGGCAAACGAGACTATGCCGCCCTCATAGCTGAAGTGGTGTTTCTTGCTTGCGCGCTCGTCCTCGATGTCGATGCTGATTCCCTTGTTGAGGAACGAGAGCTCGCGGAGTCGCTGCGAGAGGCTATCGAAGTTGAAATCGAGCGTCTCGAAAATCTGAGAATCGGGGAGAAAGGTGACCTTGGTACCGCGCCTTTGCGTCGTGCCCACCTTCGTGAGCTCAGTGACCGGCTTGCCCCGCTCATACACCTGCTGGAACACTCCCCCGTCGCGCCAGATCTCGAGATCCAGCCGCTCCGAGAGCGCGTTCACAACCGAAACACCCACCCCGTGCAACCCGGCAGAGTACTTGTATCCCTTCTTGTCGAACTTGCCACCCGCGTGGAGCATCGTCATGACGACCTCCGCCGCCGGCCTCTGAGTCTCCTCATGCATGTCCACAGGAATGCCTCGGCCGTCATCGATGACCGTGACCGAGTTGTCTACATGGATCGTGACCTGGATGTTCGTGCAGTAGCCCGCGACCGCCTCATCCACACTGTTGTCGACAACCTCGTAGACGAGATGGTGAAGCCCGGGCGCCCCGACGCTTCCGATGTACATCGCGGGGCGCATTCTCACCCCTTCCAGGTCCTTCAAGACCTTTATCTGCTCGGCGTCGTACGCCTCCGGCTCGGCCTGCTGTTGCTGAATTTCCTCTTCCATACCTTTGTCAGTCACCCTGCGCATCCCGCGGTCGGCTGGGTTTCGCACCGCCTCCCCGGGAATCTCAGCGGCTCACTCCCAGCGAATCGTGGCCCCGATTCCCCCTTCACACCCGCATCGGCATCAGGACGTAGAAGTAGTCATAAGGAACCTCGCCAGCGGGTCGCAAGATCGCGGCTTTGCCGGGATCCTTCAGATCCACCCGGACCTGTTCAGTCCCGACGACCTGCAGAAAATCCATCAGATACTGCGCGTTAAACTGGATCTCCATCGACTCGCTCGCATACTCCGCCGCGATCGGCTCCTCGAACTTCCCATCACCCGGCCCGCTCGCGCTCAATTCCAACGCATTCTTCGAAAACCTCAGAGTCGTCGGTCTCGCCTTGTCCGTACTCACCTGGCTCGCGAACCTCAACGCCTGCAGAAACTCTGCGGTCGAGACCGTCATTACCTTGTCGTGATCCTTCGGTATCACACGTTCATAGTTCGGGAACTTCATCTCTGGAAGCCGTGAAGAAATGATGTTGGACCCGATGCCGAAAAAGACATGGTTCTCGCCCAAAACCATTTCGAGCTTCTCTCCTGTCTGAATCCGCAGGATGGTGTGAATCGTCTTCCGGCTCAGCAGAAACCTGTACTCCTGGACCCGATGAGGGAGCCCGAACTTGTCTGCCTTCTTCACGTAGGTCAGTCGATGTCCATCGGTCGCCACCATCATCAACGCCTCGGGCGTCATCACGAAAAGACAACCCCGGTGCTGCTGCTGCTCTTCGGTCGAAATGTTGAACATGATCCGGACGAGCAGATCGCAGAACTGCTTCACATCGAGCGTGACCCGATTCTCAACGGGAAAATCCGGCAGTCTCGGGAACTCCACCGGCGGCAGCTCCGGAATCTCCCTCCTGATCTTGCCGGATGTCAGCAAGACTCCAGTATCATCGCTCTTCTGAAAACGGATGTCGCCATCAGGGAGGAGTTTCACGAATTCATAGAGCTTCTTCACATTGAGCGTCGTCGTTCCTGCGGATCGGACATCGCACTCGAGGCAGTTCTCGAGCCCGATTTCCAGATCGGTCGCCTTGAGGTGCAGGAGACCTTCTTCGGCCTTCATCCACACGTTCGCCAAAATCGGCATCGTGATCTTCGTCTCGACCACACCTTGCATCAGCTGCAGGTTCTTCTCCAGCGCGTCTTTCTTAACTGTAAATTCCATAGGATGTTAGATTGTACTTGAAGTTAATGGTGATGGGGAATCGCTGTGGAAAACGTGGGAAAGTGGGGAAACTCCTTGACGATCTTGGAGTTGATACGTTGAAAAAGAGGTGCATGCACAGAGCAAGAACAGGCCAGGCTGTGGACATCGGATCAACGATGTGCTCGTGTGCGGAAAATCACAGGGGTGTTTGTGCACATTCCCACCACATCAGCGAAATCTATCCATTATGCTGTTGACCTTCCTGTTGAATTCCTGATCGGACTTGCGGATGGATTCGATCTTGTTGATCGAATGAATGACCGTGGAATGGTGCTTGCCGCCAAATGCCCTCCCGATGTCGGGCAAAGAGGAATCGGTGAGCTGTTTCGAGAGATACATCGCCACCTGTCGCGGGAAACTGACCTTCCTGGCGTTGTTCTTCGCCTTGAGCTCGGAAATCTTCAGCGCATACTCCTCGCCGACAACCTTCTGGATGAGCTCGATGGTAATCACCTTCTCTTCCACGTTGACCATGTCCCGGAGCGCCTCCTTGGTCAGGGCCATCGTGATGTCGGCGTGCCTGAGAGACGCGATGGCAGCAAGGCGTGTGAGCGCACCTTCGAGCTCCCTGATGTTCGATCTGATCTTGCTCGCAATGAACAACGCGATATCGTCACCGATGTCCACGCTTTCTTGCGAGGCCTTGCGCTTGAGGATCGCCACCTTCGTTTCTATGTCCGGCGGCCTGATGTCGGCCATCAGCCCCCACTCGAATCGGGAGTGGACTCGCTCCTCGAGACCGCCGATATCCTTGGGCGGTGAATCACTCGATATCACGATCTGCTTGCGCCGCTCATGAAGGTGATTGAACGTGAAAAAGAACTCCTCGGTCGTCCGGTCCTTTCCGGCGATGTACTGGATGTCGTCGATCAGCAGCACGTCGGCTGAGCGAAACTTCTTCCGGAATTCAGGAATCCGATTGTTCTTGATCGAGTTGATGACCTCGTTCATGAAAGTCTCAGAGGAGAGCAGGATGATCTGTGTGTCGGGGTTGCCGAGATGAATATAGTTTCCGATCGCATTGAGGAGATGAGTCTTGCCGAGCCCGACTCCACCGTAGATGAAGAGAGGATTGTATGAGTGCCCGGGCGATTTCGAAACCGCCATCGATGCAGCGTGCGCAAACTGATTGCACGATCCCACTACGAACGTGTCGAATGTGTACCGAGTGTTCAGTCCACGGTCGTCACGCATCTTCTGCGGGATGGGTCTACGCAGCGAAATCGGGGCCTCCTCCTTCTCCTCGGTGAAGAACGCGACGTCAGAGTAGCGGGTCACCTTCCGGAGAGCCGTCAGGATGCGATCCAGATAGTGATCCTCGACCCATGCCTTGAAGTGGCGATTCGGCACCTGAAGCTGGACGCAGTCTCCTCGACTACCGGCGTAGACAATCGGCTCCATCCACGTGCGGTAGCTCTCCGGGTCCAACTCCGAAGAGAGTAGGTCCAGAACCTGGCTCCAGCCCTTCATGACCCCTACTGCGACAGCGTCTGGACGCGTTGGCCGCGGCCTAAATTTTTTCGTACCGAAAGAATTTCCACAGATTTTCCCACACCTGTTGAAAACTCAAGACTCTCTGACACCGCCACAACTACATCCTGAACCAAGTGACGATAGCATACGAAATCCTAAATTGACAAGCGAAATCTCCGGCAGTCCGTGAGTCGCCTCCTAACTTCATCTAGAGAACAAGAGTCGGTATTAGCCGAACTTGGCCGATTTCTCAATGATACTAGTGGTCTCAACACCAATCTACATGAATCTCAGTTTTTCGGGTCTCTATGAGAGGCGGGAGAGCCCCCAGACCCGAAGGTGCGGTGACTCCGTGCACCCGGGGCATTTCCTTGATCGGTGCGGCGGGCGGGATCGAGGTACATTGCTGAGTTCCGATGAGGCGAGCTGGCGCAGACCCGGCCTTCGCGGATCGCGGCCTGCTTCCCCGGTTTGACACATCTGACGGGTTGCTCTATAGTTTCTGGTTTGACCAAGCACAAGGAGCCGCGATGAAGAGGACGTTCCAACCAAACAACCGGCGCAGGAAGCGCACTCATGGTTTTCGCGCGCGCATGAAAACGGCGGGCGGCCGCCTCGTACTCAAGAGGCGCAGGGCCAAGGGGCGGAAGCGCCTCAGCGTCTGAGGAGTGGAGCGATTCAGGGCCGGGCAGAGACTCCACAAGAAGCACGAGTTTGATGCGGTCTTCCGCTCCGGGAAGAGGGTAAGCGCGCAAGTTGCCACGCTGGTCGTCAAGGCCAACGATCTTGGCTTCAGTCGGATCGGGCTTTCCGTCAGCCGGAAAGCCGGGAATGCCGTCACGCGGAACAGGATGAAGCGATGGATTCGGGAGATTTTCCGGCGGGATCTTTCCATGTTCCCGGCGTGCGCCGACATCGTCATCATGATCTCCAGACCAGTCACCGTGCGTTTCGAGGGGTTCCGCGGGGCCCTGCTGTCCACCTGCTCGAGAATCCGGTGAAAGGCGCGCTTTTGATGCTCCTTCGGGCCTACAAAACCTTCGTTTCCCCGCTCCTGCCGCCGGCGTGCCGGTTCGAGCCGAGTTGCTCGGACTATGCCCGCGAGGCGATCGAGCGGCACGGCACGCTGCGAGCCCTGCGACTGAGCCTCTGGCGCCTGCTCAGGTGCCAACCACTCTGTCGCGGGGGCTTCGACCCAGTCCCATAGAGAGAATAAGTGGAAAAGAGAGCTTTCTTAGCAATCCTAATCTCGTTTGCGATCATATACGGCTTCGGGGCCTTTTTTGGTCGCAAGACGCCGCCTCCGACTGCTCCTGCGGGTACGGGGTCGGGGCAGAAGGCAGTGGCCCCGCCCGCCCAGCCATCGGGCGGCCAGGCGGTCGAGCCCGCGAGGCAGGTAGTCCAGGAGCTCGAGCCACCCGATCTGCCCGCCGCGGAACGGGAGTCAAAGGTCCGGATCGAGACACGGCTGTACAAGGCGGTTTTCACGAACCGAGGCGCGCGGCTGGTGAGTTTCAGGCTGAAGGAGTACAAGGACTTCGAAAGGCAGCCGATCGAGCTCGTGTGCGGCGAGGCCGCAGCCAAGG
Source organism: Acidobacteriota bacterium (assembly GCA_016191015.1). Taxonomy (GTDB): domain Bacteria; phylum Acidobacteriota; class CAIWXX01; order CAIWXX01; family CAIWXX01; genus JACPPM01. The sequence goes on from JACPPM010000200.1 coordinate 11,094, forward strand.
ATCTCCTCCCCTTCGCTCTCGCAGCCGAGGACGTCGCCACGACGATGGAGCTGAATAGCGCCCTCTACGCAGCCGATCACGATGCGATCGACCTGCAGAGCTTCGGGGCGTCGGCACGCCTGACGATGTCGACCCGGCTGGCTTCTGGCGGGTGGGTAGTGAAGACGTACGAGTTCTACCCATACAGCTACGAGATTAAGGTAGTCGTCTCAGCATCCCCGGATCTGAAAGGCCTGTCGATCGCGCTTGGGCCGGGACTGGGAAATCCCTCACCAGACCAATCCAAGAACAGCAGGCTGCTCCGCGGGACCGTCCTGTATCAGCGGGAGGGACAGATCAAGAGGGACGGAGACAAGGCATCCGAGGTCGGATCTGTTGAATGGCTCGGCGTCGAAAACAATTACTTCGTCATGCTTGCCCGGTTCGCCAGCCCCGTGAAGGCGGCGTCCACGGCACCCTATGAGGAGCTCCACAAGATCAAAGCGGCGTTGATCAGGGAGATCCCACCTCGGCCGTTCATGGTTTACCTCGGTCCCAAGGACTATACATTGCTCCGCCAGCTGGGTTCCGGCCTGGATCGTATTGTGGACTACGGGTACTTCGGGATCGTCGCGAAGCCGATGCTGAGAGGGCTGCAGTACCTGTACAGGTACGTGCACAACTACGGCCTCGCGATCATCCTCCTGACCGTCTTCATCAAGATCATCCTCTTCCCTCTGACCTACACGAGCACGGTTTCAATGCTCAAGATGCAGCAGGTGCAACCTGAGATGACCGCGATTCGGGAACGGTATGCCAAGAAGAAATCCATCGAGGATCGCCAGAAGATGAACGCGGAAGTCATGAAGCTCTACAAGGACCGCGGCATCAACCCCATGGGCGGCTGTTTCCCGATGCTGCTGCAACTGCCCGTCCTCATCGCCTTCTACAACCTCTTGTCGGTCTCGATCGAGATGCGAAACGCACCGTTTGTCCTCTGGATTCAAGACCTCTCGGCGAGCGACCCATACTACGTCACACCGGTCCTGATGGGTGTGACACAGCTCATCCTGCAGCGAATGAGCCCGCCGCCCGCCGATCCGATCCAGGCAAAGATGATGATGGTCATGCCCGTCTTCTTCACGTTCCTGTTTCTCAACATCCAGAGCGGTCTTGTTCTCTACTGGACTGTGAACAATGTGCTCTCGATATTGCAGCAATACTTGATGGGTCGCTTCGGGCTGGTCCCGGCGCGGACGAAGGCGAAGAAATGACGGCGGTGCCGGCAGACGGAAGCGAGGCGCGGCGGTCCCTCGTGGAATTCCTCAGCGGCCTCGAGAAGCGGTTGGGGGACCTCGATCTGCGCGTCTCCTTCGCGGTGGAATGCAAGGACGAGCACCTGAAGATCGACATTACCGGAGATGACAGCGACTGCTTCCTCCAGCGCAAGGCCGAGGCGCTGGATGCGCTCCAGCACATTCTCCGCCGGGCGCTCGAGAAGCATGCCGGCGCCCCAACCATGGAGGTCCCCGTGATCCTGGACAGCCATGGGTATCGCAAGACCCGCGAGACGGAATTGCGGGAGATGGCGCGGATCGCCAGCGAGCGGGTGAGGAAGACTGGCACGCCGGTCACTCTCGACCCGCTCAACCCATACGAGCGCAGAATCGTCCACTTGGCCTGCCAGGAGCACGGGGGAGTCGCGACCCACAGTTCGGGCGACGGCTTCTGCAGGCGCGTCGTGATCACCCCCTCGGCCGGTTGATCCCGGGCGAGGCCGCCCGGTGGCTGACTCCATCTGCGCGATTTCGACCTATCCGCAGAACGCGGCCATCGGGATCGTGCGGGCGAGCGGGCCGGGGGTGCTGGAGATGGCGGGCCAGCTGTTCGTGAGCCGCGATCCTTCCTACCCGCCGTTCCCGCGCGGCAGGCTCGTCGTAGGGTCCATCACGCTGCTGACCCGTGGGCGTCAGATACCCGAGTGCCTGTTGGCGTGCTTCCCAGGTCCACGCTCATACACGGGGGAGGATGTCTGCGAATTCCAGGTGCCGGGCAACGTATTGCTGCTCGGCGAGATCATGGAGGAGCTCGTGCGGCTCGGGTGCCGGCCGGCTGAGAAGGGCGAGTTCACAAGGAGAGCGTGGGAAAACGGCCGGATGGACCTGCCGGCCGCCGAGATGTTGAACGAGCTCATACGGGCCCGGACGCGTGAGGGGATGCTCCTGGCGGCCTCGCAGATGGACGGAGCTCTTTCTCGTCGCATCGCGGCCATGCGTCAAGAGCTCGTGGATCTGATCACCTGCCTCGAGGCGGTCATCGAGTTCGGGGAGACCGAAGGTGTCGCCCTGGACCGGGCGGCGATGATCGAGCGGTCGGGCCGCCTGGCGGCGGAGCTGAACGAACTGGCCAGAAGTTTCTCGGCAGTGCGATCGCTGCGTGAAGGCTGCCGGGTTGTGATCGCCGGGAAGGCGAACGTAGGGAAGTCGAGCCTGTTCAACTATTTGGCCGGCACGCCACGGGCGATCGTGCACGACGTCCCGGGGACGACACGGGACGTCCTGAGGGAGACGGTCGAGATTGGCGGGGTGACGATGACCCTCCACGATACGGCGGGGTTCCGGGCCGGTGTGGTGGATGGAGTTGAGGGAGAGGGCCAGCGGCGGAGTCAGACGGCGATGGCGGGGTGTGACGGGATGATCGTCGTTGTGGACGGATCGGCGCCGCTGGAGGAACCGGACCGGAGCGTCGTTGCCGCGGCGCGCGCGAAACGATCGATGGTGATTGTTAACAAGATTGATCTCGGCCGGCATCCGGAATGCCGCGTTGACACGCTGGTCCCGACGATCGAGGTGTCGGCGCTCGTGGGGACGAATTGTGAGGGGATCGGGCCGCTGATCGAGCGGGTGTTCCGAGGGGAGTCGCCGGCCGAGGGGCCCATGGTCATGACGCTGAGGCAGAAGCGCTGCCTGGGTCGCGCTGGTGAGGCGGCACGGCGTGCCGTCGCGGGGCTGGAGGCAGGGCAGGCCGAGGAGATTGTCGCCGAGGAGTTGCGGGCGAGCGCGGTGGGCATGAGCGAGTTGATCGGGGAAGTGAGCCCGCAGGAGGTGGTCGATCGCATCTTCGCCGGGTTTTGCGTCGGGAAATAGGGAGAGCACCAGAGAGAGGAAGGATGCCAGAGGCTGACGTTCTGGTTGTGGGGGGAGGACATGCTGGCATCGAGGCTGTTCTCGCTGCGAGGCGCCTGGGTCTGAGCGCGGTGCTGCTGACGACGAATCGCGAGAACATAGGGGAGATGCCGTGCAATCCGAGCATCGGAGGCATCGCGAAGGGGCATCTGGTCAGAGAGATCGATGCGCTGGGTGGGGCGATGGCGCTTGCCATTGACGCAACCGGGATCCAGTTCAAGGTGCTCAACAGGTCGCGGGGGCCCGCGGTGCATGGTCCGCGAGCTCAGGCGGACAAGTCGGACTACCGACGATTCATGGCTCGCTATGTGGTTGAGCACGCTGAGGTTATTGAGGCGGAAGTCGCAGACTTGTTGGTCGATGCAGGGCGGGTGCGCGGCGTGCGGCTCGCGGATGGGAGCACGATCCGAGGTGGTGCGACAGTGCTCGCCACAGGGACATTCCTCAACGGGCTGATTCACGTCGGCCTCCGATCGGAGCCGGCGGGGCGGGCCGGGGAGAGGCCCTCGCTGGCGCTGGCAACGGCGCTCCAGTCGCTGGGCTTGCCCCTCGGACGCCTCAAGACAGGGACTCCACCGCGAATTCGCCGGCAGACGATTGACTATTCCAAGTTCACGGTTCAGCTCGGAGATGATCCGCCACAACCGTTCTCGTATCGTACCGATCGGATTCGCCAGTCGCAGGTGGCATGCCACCTCGGGTATACGACGCCCGGCGTGGCGCAGGTCATAAGGGAGAATCTGGACAAGTCTCCTCTCTACAGTGGGAAGATCCGAGGTACCGGGCCGCGATACTGTCCTTCTGTGGAAGACAAGGTGGTCAAGTTTCCACACCGCGTACGGCACCAGCTCTTTGTCGAGCCCGAAGGGCGGGAGACAGACTGGATGTATATCAATGGGCTGTCGACGAGCCTGCCGGAAGACGTGCAGCGCAAGATTCTGCAGGCGATTCCGGGGCTCGAGGAGGCCGAGATCCTGCGGCCTGGCTATGCGGTTGAATACGATTTCGTGCAGCCGACCGCGCTGGAGGGCACGCTGAAGGTGCGTGAGTGTCAAGGGCTGTACCTGGCGGGGCAGATCAATGGGACGAGCGGCTACGAGGAGGCGGGGGCGCAGGGGCTGTTGGCCGGAGCGAATGCCGCGCTGGAGCTGCTCGGACGGCCGCCCCTCATCCTGGCGCGCCATGATGCCTATATCGGCGTCCTGATCGACGATCTGACGACACTCGGGACGAACGAACCGTACCGGCTGATGACATCGCGCGCCGAGTACCGCCTCCACCTGCGCGCAGACAACGCCGACGATCGGCTGACGGAGATCGGGTCGCGGGCGGGGCTGGTGTCGGGTGAGGTGGCGGAGGCGCATCGGGAGAGGAGGCGGAGGCGCCAGGCGGGGCTCGAAGAGAGCAGGAAAGTGAGGATCGGGGGGGCGACGATTGAGGAGCTTTTGAGGAGACCTGGGTCTGAGGCAGGGGCGTTCGAAGCACAAATTGGCGGGGGACTTGAGCGGAATGATCTGGCATGGATTGAGGCGGAGATCAAGTATGCGGGCTACTTGAGGCGTGAGCGCGCCGAGATCGAGCGGCTGCGGGCGGCGGGCGGGTGCCGGATCCCTGTGGAGCTGGACTATGGCGCGGTGCGGGGCTTGTCGCGCGAAGTGGTGGAGAAGCTGACGAGCCTCCGGCCAGCCACGATCGGCGATGCGAGGCTTGTACCGGGCGTGACGGCCGCGGCGCTCGAGTGCCTCATGTACTACCTCCGAGCCGGCCGGGGGGGGGCCTGAATGACGCGAATCGGGGGGCTCGAAGCCGACGATCCCCGGATCGAGATGTATCTGGACCTTCTGCTCCGGTGGAACACGAAAGTCAACTTGGTCTCTCGGCGTGCGGAGCGGGAGAAGATTCGGGGAGAGCTTGTCGCTCCGCTCTTGCGCGCGGTCAAGATTGCGGGGCCACTCGAGGGCCAACTGGTGGACGTGGGCGCGGGCAGCGGGATGGGGGGCGTGCTTTTCGGGCTCGCGAACGAAGCGCTCCGGGTGAGCTTCGTGGAACGGGTGCGGAAGAAGGCGGTATTCATCAAGGAGGCCTGTCGGGCTCTTGGCTTGGACATGCGGACGCGGGTTTTGGACAGGGACTGGGAGTCCTGCACGTGGGCCGGCATGGAGGTCGCGTACCTCTATCTCCGCGCGGTGGGAGGGAGCGCGGGGATCGTGCGTGGGATGACGCCCGCGATGTCCTCAGGCTCGCGGGTGTTCCTGCTTGAGCGCGAAGAGGAAGAGAGGCCATCGGGATGGCAGGTCGAGAATGCGGCGGCGGTAGGAGCAGGGCTGTTCCTCAGAATCCTGCGAAGGGAGACGCCGCCACAGGCGCAGGCGGGGACCGCGTTCCACGTGGAACATTGAGCGCCGATTCACGGCAGCCCGTCGCGCACAACCCCGCCCAATCCACCGATCGCCTCGCAGATCGGGGTACGTCAACCCCCCTGAAAAATCAGAGATTCCGCGGATTTCGCAGGTGGATCCGGAGGGACCGTGGGCTCAGAGGGTGACTGGTGAGATGCCGGCGAGGCCTTCGGGCATCCTCGCGAGTCAGGACTGCGGCAAAGCCGAGGCGCCGACTCGGGCGAGGCCGTTCCGTGCGAAACCGCAGATGGCGCAGATTTCCGCGCCGATTACGCAGATTCTTCCAGCATTCAACCGGCGAGCACATTGCTCCTCACTCTCGGGTCGGCGCGAAGCAATCGGCGACATCTGCGAGTCAATCTGTGAAATCTGCGGTTTCCGGGACTTTGCCGTAGTCTTGCCTCGCAAGTCGAATTCCCTTCCATCGACTTCGGCTTTCTGGTACTCTTGCCGGACGTTCCACGTGGAACAGACATGAATAGAGTTATTACGATTGCGAATCAGAAGGGTGGGGTGGGGAAGACGACCACGGTCATCAATCTGGGTGCGAGCCTCGCGGCTGCCGAAAAGCGGACCCTGATTGTCGACTTCGACCCGCAGTCGAACAGCACATCCGGTCTGGGCCACCGCGAGAAACGGAAGGGGCGATCGGTTTATCGGGTCCTCGGCGGGTCGCTCCCGTTGGAGGAGGCGATCCTCGGAACCGACCTTCCGTTCCTCTTCCTCCTGCCGTCCGAGCCGGATCTCGCTGGGGCGGAAATTGAGATGGTCGGGATGGACGGACGCGAAGCGCTCCTTCGGGATCTCATCGGGCCCTTGCGGGAGAGCTACGACTTCATCCTGGTCGACACGCCACCGTCCCTGGGCCTGCTGACACTCAATGGTCTCGTTGCATGCGACTCCGTTCTCGTGCCGCTCCAGTGCGAGTACTATGCTCTTGAGGGGGTCTCGGAGCTCATGGCCACGCTCGACCGCGTGCGGGAGACCCTCAATTCCGCAATCGCTGTCGAAGGCGTTCTGCTCACAATGTATGACGATCGGACCAACTTGAGCAGGCAGGTGACCGACGAAGTCCGGAAGTTCTTCGGCGACAAGGTGTATCGGACGGTCATTCCGCGGAACGTGAGGCTGGGGGAAGCGCCCAGCCACGGGAAGCCGGCAATACTCTATGACATCCGGAGCAAGGGGGCGGAGGCCTACATGCAGCTGGCCCAAGAGGTTTTGGAGAAATGAAGAAAACACCAGCGCTCGGACGGGGCATGGGGGCTCTTATACCGGAGAAGCGCACAACCGACGAGCTCCGCGAAATCGAGACGATCAAGATCAAGCCGAACCCTTACCAGCCGCGAACGGCATTCCATGAAGAGGCGTTGGCCGAAATGGCAGCATCGATCCGGGAAAACGGCGTCCTGCAACCGATCATCGTCACCCACTCCGGCGACGCCTTTCAGATCGTCGCGGGTGAGCGCAGGTTTCGTGCCGCCGTCATGGCCGGCCGCCGAAGTGTCCCCGCGATCATCCGCACGGTCGATGCCCGCCAGATGCGCCTCCTTGCCCTGATCGAGAACCTCCAGCGCGAGGACCTCGACCCGATCGAAGAGGCACACGGCTACCAGGCCCTCCTGGACGCCGATTCGCTCACCCAGGAGGAAATCGCTGAAAAGGTCGGCAAGGACCGGACAACGGTCGCTAACTCATTGAGACTCCTGCGCCTCCCCGGTGAGGTCCAGCAATATCTCAGGGACGCGAAACTGACGACAGGCCACGCCAAAGCGCTCCTTAGCATCGATAGCGACGGGGCGATCAAGAAGGCCGCGCGTACGATAGTAGAGCGCGGAATGAGCGTCAGGCAGGCGGAACGATTGGCGGGACAGATAGCGAACAAAAGGCAAAAACAACCCAGCCCCGATCCAGATCCCAATACGCGCGCGGCACAAGAGGCCCTGATGCGCGCTCTTCAAACAAAGGTCGAGATCCGGCGTTCTCGACGGGGCGGGTGGGTGATGATCCAGTTCTATACGGAAGAAGATCTGAGCCGGGTCTATAACCTTCTTCTGAGAGCGAGAAAACCGGAGGGAAAATGAAGAAGCCGTTTTCGGACGGTGATTTGAACGGGTTCCTCGATCGCGGTACTGAGATTACCGGAGAGCTGAGGTTCCGGGATCTGATGCGGATCGACGGGAAATTCAAAGGCAAGATCCAGTCATCCAATACGTTGATCGTGGGTGAAACCGGCGAGGTCGATGCGGAAATAGACGTCGGCACCTTGTCAGTCAGCGGCCGCGTCGAGGGAACGTTGAAGGCTCAGATCAAGATCGAGATCCACAACAAAGGGAAGGTTTACGGGACGCTGATCTCGCCATGTCTCGTGATCGAAGAAGGGGCTCTTTTCCAGGGCAAGTGCGAGATGGAGCCGGCTATCCCGGGCCAGCAGACAACAGGCTCCCCGCTTCTGCATCTGGCAGCAGCGAAGGATAAGAAATAACGTCTCACAAATCCATAACGCGGCATAGCCGCAACCAAGCCGCGGGGGTTCATGGGCATGTTATTTCACCGCAGAGGCGCGGAGTGCGCAGAGGGGGAACGCTTCTCTGCGTCCTCTGCGTCTCTGCGGTGAAAAGGTTCTTTCCATTTCGTGTCAGCACTCAACTTCTTAGACACTACTGATCGAGAGAGAGTGAGTCACGGAAAAGGAGCTACCTTTCGCCGAGAAACCGCTGGGCCTCGAGCCTGACGTCTTCTTTCGGGTCCTTCCGGGCCGCTCGCTCCAGCGTCTCCAAAGCCTCTTCACCGCCGATCATTCCGAGCGCACGCGCCGCCGACACACGGGTTTCGACATCTTCGGCCATCGTGAAGAGAGACCGTTTCTCGAGTATCTCCGCCAGAAGCGGAACCGCCTGGGCGGATCCGATCTTCCCGAGCGCATCGATGGCTTTCTTTCTGATCGCGTCGCCACCCAGCTGCGATCTCGCGCGCGCGATATCCAGCAGGTGGGGAACCATCGCTTCATTCCCCTGCGATGCACAGGTCTGGATGATGTTCAGGCGAAGGTCGTCGGCGCCCTTTTCGAGCGCGCGGCCGAGCACCCGGTAGGCCGTGGCCGTCCCGATCTTGTTCAGCGACCGCACCGCGGCTCGCGCGACTCGCGGATCGCGATGAGAGAGCACCTTCTCCAGAGAGAAGATCGATCTCTCACCGCCGATCTCACCGAGGAGGATCGCGAGGTTTCTGACTAGGTACCATCGGGAGTCGGAGAGCGAGGCCAAAATGGCGTTCTCCGCGGGCGGCCCAATGATCTGGATCGCCTCGACGATCCTGGCGCGCCTGATCCTATCCTGCTCCTCCCCGAGCATGCCGATGAGGGAGTCGACCACATTCGATCCCAATGTCCTGACGCACTCTGCCACATTCTCGTCCCTCCCACCCTCGGGGTAGTGCAGGGATTCAACCAGAGCGGAGGCGACGGCGGAATCCCCGAGACTGCGCATGGCAGTTCGGATCAGGTCGGATTTCCATGCCTGGATGTCGAAGGCCAGCAACAGCTCCTCCAACGATTGCGTCGATTCCATGGCACGCGCGAACTGGCGTGCCGCGAGGTCGGAGCGGATGAGGGAAGCGAGGCTGCTGACGATCGGCTCGGCCACGCTGGCCGACGGCTCCGCCCTCAGGCAGCCCATCAACTCACCGGAGAGATGCTCGGTGAGATCCTCTCGTGTCGAAGAAGGGGGGAAGGCCTCCAACAGCCTCGGCGCATTCTTCGCGACATCTTTCTTGACCCCTTCGTCCGGCTCGCGCAGTCCGGTCAGATACGACCGGAATAGCAGCGCGGCCTGGGCGATCTTGTCTGCCTTGATCAGCTCGAGCAGCGTGTAGAACACCTTGTCGATGTCCTTCTTCCACGGCTGCTCGCCGTGCATCACACGCCTGAACTTCTCATCCATCGTGTACTCGTTCCAGTACACGTGATCCAGCACATCGCCAATCTCATCCTCGGACATGCCGGATTCCTTGAGTTTCTGCTCGATCAGCCGAACCGTTACTTTCGGGTTCTCGGCGTAGCGCAGGAGCTTCATGGCCTTCTCGGCCAGATCGGCGCCCTTCGCGATCCCCTCCTTGTAGTCAAACCGCACTTGGTCGGCGATGATCTCGCTGACGATGTCCTGATAGAGGGTAGAAACGTACTTGCCGGCCGACTCGGCGTACTCGCGCCCCTCCTCGAGCAGCGTATTTTTGATGCTGGTGTCGAAGGAGAGGGCAACAGGTGCGACGATCTTCCGTAGCTCTTCGGGGCTGTCGCCGACCCTGGGCACGAAGCTCATGGCGATCCTGTCGAGAGATCGGAGGTAGTGCATCACCGGGTGTTCGCCCTTCTCGGCTGCATCCTCCGGGATGCTGCGGCTTACCACCTGCGCCACGACTCCGGGATTCGTCATCGCCTCCCGGTAGAAGCGCTCCTGATAGGCACCGAGCCCACCTTCCCCGCCCATAAAGAAATTCGCGAACGCCTGAATTTCAGGCAAGGCGGGCAAGCCGCCGAATCCATCCAGGTCGACAGGCGCTCCCGTCGTGGGCGAGAATATTGAAATCTTGATGTTCTGGATGTTCTCGGAGGAGAGTGCTTTCTGGAGGCCGCCAAGCTCGTCGATCTTGCCCGCCTTCATGCCCACGATTCGCATGAAGTTGCGCAGCTCTTCGAGCGCAATTTTTCGCTGAAAGATGAGCCCTGTGACGTTGCGCTCGGTGAGCTCCGCCATGAAGTTCTTCACGTGGATGTTGTCGCGCTCCAGAGGCATCCGGTCGAAGAACACCATTCCGTTCGTGATCTGGACCGCCACGACGTCCTTTTGTTCGAACAGCTTTTGCAGCTGCCCGAAGATGGTGTTGATCGTCTTTACGCTGGTGGGGTGATTGACCGAATAGAGCGATGACGATTTGATCGCAACCTGCAGGTTGCGCAACGCCTCCGTCGCGAAGGCTTTCTGGGTCTTGTCAACGGCCATTCAGGAAGTGGAACCGAATTCCATCACAAGTAAGCATGGTAACTACTCAGGTAGTGTCCACCGAGGACCAGTCGTGTCACCGCAGAGACGCGTGAGATTGAATCATTGAGCCATTGAATCATTGAGTCATTTCCGAAGCGACGGCATTGTCCCTTTCCGGTCAATGAACCAATCGTCAATGGTTCAATCGTCAATCCCTTCACGCGATCCCATCCTTGGAACTCCGTGCTCTCCGTGTCTCTGTGGTGAGTAGTTACTAAGCATGATACCAACCCCCCTGGACCCGATCCCCTCCGGAGACCGAGGCCCGGGGCAGACTACAAATCCAGGCTCTCAATAGCTGGTGAGCGCCTCTTGCTCAGTGTCGAACACCTCGAACACCGTCAGGAGCTTCGTCATCGCCATCAGATCCTTGATCCGTGCCGTCAGGCTCAGCAGCTTCAGCTTGCCACCCTTGTCGATGACGGTCTTGTAGTTGCGGATGACCTCACCCAGGCCGGTGCTGTCCATGTACGACACTCCAGCCAGATTCAGCAGAATCTTGTTGTTGCCATCGTCAAGAGACTTGCATATGGCATCCCGCAGCTCCTGGCAGCCGTCACCGATAAGGATTTTCCCCTCAAGGTCCAGTACGACCACATTCCCGGCCTTCCTCGTCGCAATTTTCATGTGCACAGGCTCCTTTCTCGGAAGCTCTACCTGAGAGGTAGTTTGCCCGCGTTAGAGACCCGCCAAAAGTACCACAGCAGCCGCAGGGTGTCAACGCAGAGATCGCCTCATCGCCTCATGTCCGCGGCAAAGTCGAGGCGGCTAGATCTTCCGAACTCCTCTCAGGAAAGCAGGAGGGGAGGAATGCAGGAACGGAGCGGTCGTCTCGGCCGATCGGGGTGGCTCGGAAGAACGCTCTCACGCGCGGCTCCGCCGCGTTAGGGTGAGGCCGTCCCGTCCGAAACCGCAGATGGCGCAGATCTCCGCGCAGATTACACGGATTTTTCCAGCGCTCAACCGACGAGCGAATTCCTCCTCGCTCTCGGGTCGGCGCGAAGCAATCTGCGACATCTGAGAGTCAATCGGTGGAACTGCGGTATCCGGTACTTTCCGTAGCCAGTAAGATCGCCTACATGGCGGTGCGTTTCTACGAGGTTTGTAGTATAATCCCGGCAGTTTGGCACATGGGAAGCATACGCGCGAATGTCGAAGCTGTCCGTGAACGCATGCGGCATGCGGAGAGGCGTGCCGGGCGAACCGAGGGTGCCACGGTCCTGCTCGCGGCTACCAAATCCGTCGATCCGGCATCGATCGCTGAAGCGGTCTCGGCCGGGGTGAAGGTCATCGGGGAGAACCGGGTGCAGGAGGCCGAGTCGAAGATGAGCGGCCTGCCGGAAGGGGTCGAATACCACATGATCGGACACCTTCAGAGCAACAAGGTGAGGACGGCCATGAAGCTCTTCGACTGCATCCAGTCGGTCGATTCCAAAAAGATCGCCCAGCTGGTCGCCACCGAGGCTCTGCGCCTCGGTCATGCCCGGCGCGTGATGCTCGAAGTCAACGTGGCCGGCGAGGCCAGCAAGGGAGGCTTCGCGCCCGACGATCTCCGCCGAGACTTCGATGAGATCTCGGAGATGAAAGGGCTGATGGTCGAGGGTCTGATGACGATCCCACCGGCGGACGATCCTCTGGCGGCCCGCCCCTACTTCAAACAAATCGCCGGGCTCGCCCGGGAGCTTTTCGTCGACCGCCCTGCCCAGCTTTCGATGGGAATGAGCCATGATCTCGAGGTCGCGATCGAAGAAGGGGCCACGATCGTGCGAGTCGGGACCGCGATCTTCGGCGTGCGTAACTGATGACCATCCTCGGCGCGAATTTTCTGTCGGCAATGGCTCAGATCCTCGACATGATCCTCCAGTTCATGATCGTGCTGATCGTCGTGCGGGCCTTCATCTCCTGGGTCAACCCTGACCCCTACAATCCCATCGTCCGTTTCCTGCATAGCTCCACCGAGCCGATGCTGCGCCCGTTCCGCCGCTTCATCTCGCCGTGGAAGACGGGCGGGATCGACTTCTCACCCCTCATCGTCATCGTGCTTCTCGTCTTCATCCGCATTCTCATCGTACAATCTCTCGTGGACTGGGCCTTTCGCATCCGCGGCGGAAGGCCACTCTGAATCCGGAGGGCGTCTCATGAAGATCACACCATCGGATCTCCAGCATCAGTCGTTCAACGTGAAGTTCCGCGGATACGACCGCGAAGAGGTTCGCGCGTTCCTCAATTTTGTCTCGGAAGAGTACGAGATGCTCGTCAGCGAGGGCACCAGGTCACGCGAGGAGACCGTACGGCTGCGCGAGAAGCTGTCGGACCTCGAGGAGCGCGAACGGATCCTCAAAGATACGCTCCTGAGCGCCCAGCGCATGGCTGACGACCTGAAAGAGACGGCCAAGAAGGAAGCGGCGCTGATTGTGAAGGAGGCTGAGCTCCGGGCTGACGCGGTGATCGAACAGGCGCAACACCGTCTGAGGAAGCTGCAAGAAGAGGCCGCCGAGGTCCGTCTCCTGCGCACAACGCTCGAGGAGAAGCTCCAGCTCTACATCAACAACCTCCAGAAGATGCTCGACATGCATCAGGAAGAGGACTCCTCGCAGGACCGCCTTTCGCTCTTCTCGCGGCTGCAGCGGAGAGAAAAGAGCTAGACCCCCGGGTGCCTCCCGACGCGTCAGCGCGAGACGAGCAAGCCGAGCCGATCCGAGAGCGCCTGGCAGTGCGCACGCCATGAAAATGCCTTGACGCGCTCCCGTGCCGTCCGCCCCATCGCCTCACGAAGCCCGGCATCGGAGGCCGCTTGCGTGATGGCCGCCGTGAGAGCCGTGCAATCTCCCTCGTCGTAGTAAAGCCCCCCGTCCCCCACGATCCCCACGATCTCCGGTACACGGATCGTCACAACCGGAAGTCCGACAGCCATCGCTTCGAAAATCTTCAACGGAGACCAGTAGAAGCCGAGCTGCAGATGCTTGTGGGCCGATGTGTCGAAGGGGGCGACCGCAAAATCGGCCGCCTCCATATAGGCCGGCATCTCTTCGTAGGCGACGCGGCCGGTGGAGATGATGCGGCCGGCCGGCGCATGCTCTGACGCGTACTGCATGGCGCGGCCGAGGGTCGGGCCCTCGCCGATCAGCATCACATACAGCTGCACACCCGATCTCTGCATCACATCGCACGAGGCACGCACCAGCGTCTCCGCGCCGTGCCATCGTCGGAATGACCCCGTGAAAAGTGCGACGGCCGCATGCGGCGGGATACACAGCTTCTCGCGGATCATCGCCTTCTTCCCATCAGGCTGGAACCGGTCGGTGTTCGCTCCCCACGGGAGCCGGAGCACTTTCTGTGGATCGGTACCAGGGGGGAGGATCTGCGGCAACGGCGTCACGATCAGATCCGCGCACTCCCCGATCCAATTTCGATACCGTTCGAGCGGTCTGAAGAGGAGCAACCGATCAAGCCATTCCTTTGGGGAGCCTCTGTAGTCGATCATCGGGGAGTTCACTTCGAGCACGAAGGGGACCGCAGTTTCGCGCTTCAACAGCGCTCCCTCACCACCGAAATTGTAGTACCGTTCGATCACTACGTCGGGACGCAAGTTTCTCAGTTCCCTCCGAAGCCACATCCAGTTCAGCACTCGCGCCTGACGTGGCACGCGACGCGATGAAGAGTGGTAGGCCGGGTTGCTTCCACTCGCTCGACACCTCGCCACAACATGCACATCGTGGCCCAGCGCCGCGAGATTCTCAGCGACCTCGCGCACGTGCGTGGCACCACCGTGCCCCATCCCGAGATCGACGTCGCACGCCAGGTAACACACTCTCATGAGGAATCGCCCACGGCCCGTGATCCATGGCTCACCGGGCCGCGCTGTGCCGGTCCGGCTGAAGACCCGGACCTCCGACCTCCAACCCTCGACCTCACCGTCACGCGCCGGGCAGGAGCACTCGGACTCGCTCGACCAGCTCCTTAAGAGTATACGGTTTCTGGAGGAATCCCAGGGCACCGGCATGCAGGAGCTGTCCGATCGAGGCGTCCATGCTATACCCGCTCGAGAGCAGAACCCGACAGGCCGGGTATTTGGCCAGCAGGGCCGCCAAGACCTCGCCGCCGCTCATGCCGGGCATCGTGAGATCGAGGATCACGAGGCCTATCTCGTGATGATGCTGTGCATAAACCTCCAGGGCCCCGGCGCCATCTGAGGCCTGGAAAACACGATATCCAACCTCTTCGAGCATCGTCCCCGCAGGGTCGCGGACGACGTCTTCGTCGTCAACCACGAGGATTGCACGACCTGTCGCCGCGCTTGGCGCACTGGCGGATGTCGGCTGTTGGACGCTCGCGATCGGAATATAGATGGTGCACATCGTTCCCATACCGACACTGGTGCCGATGTCGATCAGACCGTTGTGCGCTTTCGCGATGCCGTAAACGGTGACGAGCCCAAGCCCCCGCGCCGGCAAATCGTGCTTGGTGGTGAAGAACGGCTCGAACAGATGTGCCCGCGTGCTCTCATCCATGCCGCTCCCGGTGTCCGAGACGCGGACGAAAACATACTGACCTCCGCCGGCCCATGGACGCGTCCTGAGGAAGTCCGAGTCGAGCCACTCGGACCCGGTCTCAATCAGGATCCGCCCGCCGGTCGGCATCGCGTCGCGCGCGTTGTTGACGAGGTTCAAGAGGCCGACACGGATCTGCGCGGAATCGAGATCCACCTCAGGGAGCGCCTCCTCGAGCCTGGATTCCAGACTCACCGACGGGTCCAAAGTCCTGCCCACCTCACGCAGGAGCTCACGGACCAGAGCGTTCAGATCCGCGATGGCGAGTTGAACCATCGGGCGTCTGGAAATGGCGATCAGCTTCTGCGTCAGCCCCGCTCCTCGTTCCGCCGTCCTCAACACGTTCTCGAGGTTGCCACGGAGCTCGTGCTGAAGGCCGGCGCGGTTCAAAACCAGCGTCGTGTAGCCGATGATACCGGTGAGCAGGTTATTGAAGTCGTGGGCAAGGCCTCCGGCGAGCTGCGCGACGGTCTCCATCTTCTGCACCTGGACCAGCTGCCGTTCGAGCTCCTTTTTGTGCGTCACGTCCACAAGCGTGCCCTCAAAGTGCAGCGGTCGTCCGTCCGGGTCCCGGACGACTCTGGCGGATTCCTGCACGGTGACAACCCGGCCGTCCTTTCGCCGCAGCACCAGATCCTCGGCTCGGAAGGCCCCCTCCTCCAGCAGTTTCGCCACATACTTCTTGCGCTCCTCCGGATTGGGGTACAGAGCCTGGGCGATCTTGAGGGACTGCATTTCCTCGATCGAGTCGTATCCGAGCATCCGATAGAGAGCGGGGTTGCCCGTGATCAGCGTCCCATCGATCGTGGTCTGGTATATGGCCTCGATGGCATTTTCGAAAATCGAGCGGTATTTGAGCTCGGAGAGAGCCAGGCGAGCCTGCAGCGCCTCCAGCTCATTCAGCCTCCGCCGCTCCTCCTGCCGCCGCTGCACGTGGTCGATGCCGATCGCGGCAATCCGGCCGACACGACCCAGAAGCTCCACTTCCTGTGGTGTCCACACGCGCTGGCGGGAGCACTGGTGAACGAGCACGAGCCAGGTGGCGCCGGAGAGCGTGTGAATGCCGAGTCCCAGCGTCGAGCGAATGGAAAGAGCCGGGAAGGCCTCGACGAGGGCCGCGACCACCGCCGCGTGCTCGTCCAGCTCCACAGGCCCCGCCCCGTTCGCAACGCATGCGAAGAGCGCATCCAGAAGCGGTGTGTTGCGATCGGTGCAAATCTCGCCGGCGGGCGCAAGTCCCGATTCCGAGTCCTCGTACCGGGCCCCGGCGGCAGCCGATCCAGACGGCAGCACCGGTACCAGCCAGCACCGGTCGGCGCCGAATCCTGCCCGCAGACGGCCGGCCAGAATCTGCAGAAACTCGCCGGTGCCGCGCGCACTGTCCATGAGAGTGAGAATCCCATCGGTCATCGCTTCGTGGGAGACCTTCGCGGAGTACTCCTCGAGAAGCCGCTTCTGGGTCGTCACGTCCCGCTGCACGGCGAGGAACCACGCACCGGCACCGCTCGGGTTGGGAATAGGAAAAATCGATAGCTCGACCGTGAACAGATACCCCTTCTTGTGCCGGTTCACGACCTCGCCTCTCCACAAATGCCCGGCCAGAACCGTCTCGAACATCTCTCTGTAGAAGCCCGATGGGTAGAGTCCGCTCTTCAGAAAGCGAGGGGTCTTTCCGATCGACTCCGCGAGCGTGTAGCCGGTCAGCTCCTCGAAGGCACGATTCGTGTAGCGAATCGTCCCCGCGGTGTCCGTGATGAAGACGGCATCGGAGATGAGGGCCAGTGCCTCGTCCAGCGGGATCCGCTCCCCGCGCGCCGGGCGCCGGTCGAGATACTCCCGGATGATGCGCGGCAGGAGCCGCCGCATGGACTCTTTCATCGCACGTCACCGACCGAAGTCATCTCCGGATGCCGAACGTGATCTCCGACGTCGCCCCCCGTCCAGTCGGAAGATTGGCCCGTGAACCTCGGGCCCGGGACTTCCGCCATTCTCACACTCCCTATGCTACGTCAGCCGCCTTCACTTGTCGCCTAGTTTGCGTCATCGCTGCCGTGACCACAGTTGCAATTCCACGGCGTCTTTTGTAGAATGTCAAGTTCCATGTTATGGGAAGCACGATCGGACTGCCGACGATTTGAAACAAAAGGCCCATTGCGGGCTTGAGAAAAGGAGCCCATGATGCATCTGACCGCAGTGTCTGAACTCCCTGTCGAGAAAGCCGAGGACCGCGCTCCACTAGTCAAATTCTTCTCGAAAACTTTCAAGTTCACGACCGAGAAGAGGCTCGAACTCTACAACATCACTTCCATCGTCGCCGACATCGTCAAGGAATTCAAGATAAAAGAAGGATTCATCAACATCGGTACTCTGCATACGACCACCGCTATGTTCGTCAACGAGTTCCAGAAGGCACTGCTTGACGACATCAAGGTGTTCATGAATAAGATCATCAATCCGGAGGAGGCCTGGAAGCACAACTGCCCGGATTGCTCCGACTGCGACCGCAAGAACGCCGATTCGCACTTGCGCGCACTGCTGTTCGGCCACAACCTCCAGATCCCGATCGTCAACGGCAACCTGGCACTCGGGCAGTGGCAGTCAATTATCCTGGCCGAGCTTGACGGCCCGCGCGAGCGGACGCTGACCGCGCATGTCTTCGGAGCAGCGTCCGCCTAACGAGTTCAAAGTTCCAAGTTCAAAGTTCCAAGACCAACGAGTGGCGCGTTCGGGATTCTTGAACTTTGAACTTTAAACTTTGAACTTACTTGGCCGCCGCGGCGCTCTCCTGCGCGTCCACGACCGCGATGGCGCACATGTTGACGATGTCGCCCACCTCGGCCCCCCGCTGCAGCACGTGCACCGGCTTGCTCAGGCCCATCAGGATCGGCCCGATCGCCTCCGCACCGCCGATCCGTGCCAATAGCTTGTAAGCGATGTTCCCGGATTGGAGGTCCGGGAAAATCAGGACATTCGCCCGCTCCTTCAGTCGCGAGAAAGGGTAGGTCGATGTCAGGATGTCCGAGACGACCGCCGTGTCTGCTTGCATCTCGCCGTCGACCATGAGGGACGGGTCTTTACGCCGCACGAGATCCACCGCTCTGGCCACGCGCTCGGTATGCGGGTGGCGCGTCGAGCCGAAGTTCGAGAAGCTGAGCATCGCCACCTTGGGCTCGACGTCGAACCGGCGAGCCGTTTCCGCGGCGCAGATCGCGATCTCGGCCAGATCTTCAGCCGACGGATCGATGTTCACCGTGGCGTCGGCAAAGAAGAAGACGTCCTTCTTGAAGACCATCATGTAGAGACCCGACACTTTCGAGAGCCCCTCGCGGATCTTGATGATCTGGAGCGCCGGGCGAATCGTGTCGGGGTAATGTTGCGTCAATCCGGCGATGACACCGTCGGCGTCTCCGAGGTGGACCATCATCGAACCGTAGTAGTTCGGATCGTGCATCAGAGTCGCCGCTTCGGCAAGTGTCACGCCGCGGCGCTGGCGGATCGCGTAGAGCGCCTGCACGTACTCGTTGAACTTGGGGGACGCCGCCGGCTCGATCGTCTCGGCGCCATCGAGCTCGAGTGCCAGCTCCTGCACCTTCGCGCGGATCGCCTCCCGGTTGCCCAGCAGGATCGGCTTTGCGATACCTTCGTCCACGATGATTTCGCACGCCCGCAGGATCTTCTCCTCCTCACCCTCGGGAAACACGATGCGTTTGGGCGTGTTCTGGGCCTTGTGAATCACCATCCGCATGATCTCGCGGCTCTTGCCCAGCCGCGCTTCAAGCTCGTCACGATACCGCTCGAGATCGATCTTGATGCGCGCCACGCCCGACTCCATCGCCGCGCGCGCCACCGCAGGTGCCTCGCGCAAAAGGACGCGGGGATCGAGCGGCTTCGGAATGATGTAGGTCGGGCCGAACTTGAACTTCGTGTTACCGTAGGCGCGGCAGACCGAATCCGGCACGTCCTCTTTTGCCAGGTCCCGCAGCGCGTACACGGCTGCTATCTTCATCTCTTCATTGATGGCCCGGGCCCGCACGTCGAGCGCCCCGCGGAAGATGAAGGGGAAGCCGAGAACGTTGTTGACTTGGTTTGGAAAATCACTCCTGCCCGTGGCCATGATCACGTCCGGTCGCGCCGCAACCGCATCGTCATACATGATCTCCGGGTCGGGGTTCGCCATCGCGAACACGATCGGGTTCTTGGCCATGGCCTTGACCATCTTCTGGCTCACAGCCCCCTTCACCGACACGCCGATGAAGGCGTCCGCCCCGATCATCGCCTCCTCCAGGGTCCTCAGCTTGGTCTCCTGAGCGTACTTCTCCTTATACGGATTCATCCCCTCGGTGCGGCCTTTGTAAATCACCCCATGGCTGTCACACATGGTGAGATTCCCAATCTCCACCCCGAGACTCAGGTAGAGATTCGCACACGCGATGCCCGCGGCCCCAGCCCCGTTGAACACGACCTTCACCTTGTCGATGTCTTTCCCGACGATTTCCAAAGCATTCAGAAACGCTGCGCCCGAGATGATCGCCGTTCCATGCTGGTCATCATGAAAAACCGGGATCTGACACTCGCGCTTCAGCGTCTCCTCGATATAGAAGCACTCGGGAGCTTTGATGTCCTCCAGGTTCACCCCGCCAAATGTCGGTTCGAGCAGCTTCACCGCCTTGATGACGTCGTCCGGATCCAGCGTGTTCAGCTCGATGTCAAAGACGTCGATGTCGGCGAAGCGCTTGAACAGGATCCCCTTCCCCTCCATCACCGGCTTCCCGGCCAGGGGGCCGATGTTGCCCAGGCCCAGAACCGCAGTGCCGTTACTCACCACCGCCACCAGGTTGCCTTTGGCCGTGTACGAGTAGACGTCATCGGGGTTCCGGTAGATCTCCATGCAGGGATCTGCAACCCCGGGCGTGTATGCCAACGAGAGGTCGCGCTGGGTTGAGCACGGCTTGCTCGAGATGACCTCGATCTTCCCCTTGCGCCCCTGAGAGTGATAATCCAGAGCGTCTTGCTTGCGTATCATGAATGCGTCCTCCTCATAACAGACGAAAATATAATACGGTTAAACGATAACCCAAAACGAGCCAGGCCACAAGCGGCGTAGAGCCGAAGCCCTGAGCGGAGGGGTAGATCGTGGAGCGAGACGTAAACCGGCGCAGGCAGCTACGGACACCCCGCGGAGCGGCAGGCAGGAACCAACCGGTCACCTCCGGTCGTTGAGACTGGCACGAATCGCTCTACGCTTTACGCTCCACGCTCTCCAGGCTCGAACTCGATGTTGTTTCTCCTTAGAAGCGCCAGAAAACCGTCCTTGTCAACGGCGCTCTTGAATGCATCAGCCGCCTCCACCGTCCCGCCCTTCACCAGCTCGAAGAGGGCATCGTTGAGTGTCACCATCCCGACACCCTTGGAAGTCTGCATCACAGAGGGGATTTGGAATGTCTTTCCTTCCCGAACCAGATTGCTGATCGATGGGATGCCGATCATTACCTCCATGGCGGCGACTCGTCCCCCGCCTTTCTTCTTCAGGAGCACCTGCGAAATGACCCCTTTCAAGGAGTCCGAGAGCATGACCCGGATCTGCGATTGCTGGTTCGGCGGGAACTGGTCGATGATGCGGTCGATGGTCTGAGCGGCGCCGGAGGTGTGGAGGGTGCCGAAGACGAGGTGGCCCGTGACGGCCGTCTCGATGGCGATGGCTATGGTCTCCAGGTCTCTCAGCTCGCCGACAAGGACGATGTCGGGGTCTTCCCGGAGGGCAGCTCGAAGAGCGCGCTTGAACGATTCGGTGTGGACACCAACCTCGCGCTGGTTGACCAGACATCCCTTGTTCTCGTGAACAAATTCGATCGGATCCTCGATCGTGATGATGTGGTCCTCTCGCTTGCGGTTCACCAGGTCGATCATCGCCGAAAGCGTGGTGGATTTGCCCGATCCCGTCGGTCCGGTCACCAGGACGAGCCCCTTGGGGAGGAAACACAGATTCTGAACCTTCGGCGAAAGGTTCAGGTCTTCGACCGTCACGATCTTCTCCGGGATGATCCGGAAGGCCGCGCCGGTCCCCTTGCGGTCCCGATAGAGATTCGATCGGAATCGGCCCACTCCCTTCAATTCATACGCAAAGTCCGTATCCCCACACTCCTGGAACTCCTTCGCATTGCGGGCCGGAACGATCTCCTTCAGGAGCTCCATGATCATCGCCTCGTGCAAGAGGGGCAGCTTGCCGAGCGCGACCATTTCGCCATCCTTCCGCAACATCGGACGCGAATCACTCGCCAAGTGCAGATCGGAGGCGCCGAGGTCATGCATTGCGTGAAAGAGGAAGCTCATTGTCACCCGATCGATCGGCTGAAGATCGAGCGTTCTGGGCGCCGGTTCGGGCGACAACGGGAGGGGCGTCTCTTGCGGCTCACGTACCGGAGACGGCACCTCAACCTCAATCCGGGGCCTCCGCACCGGCACCTCCATCGGAGGAGCTGCCTGCGGGCGGCAGCTGACGAAGAAGGTATCCTGCTCGCGCTTGGTCATGATCAGGAAACGGTCTCCACCCGCCGGCGAATACGGAAAAGTGAACTCACGCAAGAACTGCTCGTCGAGACGGTCATGTTCCGTGAGGATCTCATTGAGCAGGTGCAGGATCTCCCGGGCTGACAGCCCACGGCCGAAAGAATGCTGGCTGCCATCGGGCAGCTTGAAGTGTGGTTTGTGCCCGGGTCGCAGGACCAGTTCCGATGCGTCCCGCTTGGCCATGGCCGCCAATAGCTGGTCCATGAGAGGCATGTCAAGAATCTTATTCCCCCGGTTCGACCTCGTCAATCCGGCACGCCGGCGATCCCAGGGCTGCGGCAAAGTCGAGGCGCCGACTCGGGCGAGGCCGTTCCGTGCGAAACCGCAGATGGCGCAGATTTCCGCGCAGATTACGCAGATTTTTCCAGCATTCAACCGACGAGCAACTTGCACCTCACTTTCGGGTCGGCCCGAAGCAATCGGCGACATCTGCGAGTCAATCTGCGAAATCTCCGGTTTCCGGGACTTTGCCGTAGCCTTGCCGGCGATCCGGCACCGTTTCCCTGCGACTCGCGGGCCGACCTGCTAGAATACAGGAGAGGATAGGTGTCGATGGCGGTCTCGCTCGCGCAGGCCCTCGAGGCCAGAACCCGCGAAGCGGTGCTGTATCAGCCCGAGGGGCATCGCCCCGAGGGGCAGGATAAAAAAGTCCGGTGCTTCGCATGCGGCCACCGCTGCGTCGTGCCGCCGGGCAGACAGGGCATCTGCAAGGTCCGCTTCAACCGCGACGGAGTGCTGTATGCGCCGGCCGGCTACGTGGCGGGGCTCCAGTGCGATCCGATCGAGAAGAAGCCGTTCTTCCACGCCTATCCGGGAGCGAGCGCGATGAGCTTCGGCATGCTGGGCTGCGACTTCCACTGCGGTTACTGCCAGAATTGGATCACGTCCCAGGCTCTGCGCGACCCCGACGCCGTCTCGTCGATCCGTGAGATGACGCCGGCAGACATCGTTCGCGCCGCGATACGGTACGGAGCCAAAGTCGTGACGAGCACCTACAACGAACCGCTCATCACCAGCGAATGGGCCGTGGATGTGTTCAAGGAGGCCAAGCGCCATGGCCTTGTCACCTCCTATGTCTCCAACGGGAATGGGACGAAGGAGGTCATCGAGTTCCTCAGGCCGTGGCTCGACCTCTACAAGGTGGATCTCAAAGGGTTCAACGATGCCCAGTACCGGAGGCTTGGGGGCGTGCTGAAAAACGTCCTGGACACGATCACGCTGCTGTGGGCGGACGGTTTCTGGCTGGAAATCGTGACTCTGGTTGTGCCCGGATTCAACGACTCAGACGCGGAGCTTCGGGATATCGCCCGTTTCATCGGGGGCGTCTCCTTCGATATCCCCTGGCACGTCACCGCCTTCCACCAGGATTACAAGATGAACGATACGGACAACACCGGCGTCGCCGCGCTGCTTCGTGCGGCCGAGATCGGCAGGGCGGAAGGCCTGCGATTCGTCTACGCCGGCAATCGCCCCGGACAGACGGGCGATCTCGAAAACACCTATTGCCCGGGATGCCATGCCCTGCTTGTCGAGCGGTGGGGGTTCGAGGTCCTGCAAAACCGCGTCAAGGGCGGCCTGTGCCCGAACTGTTCGATCGCCATCCCCGGTCGGTGGTAGGACCGATCCTTGACAGCGTTGGAAGCTGAGGACATATTTGGTGGCCATGGACTATATCGAAGAGATACGACGGCTCAAGCGCGACAGGGGCGCGGTGATTCTCGCCCACTACTATCAGGAATCTGAGATCCAAGACCTGGCCGACTTCGTTGGCGACAGTTTGCAACTCGCGCGCGTCGCGAAGGGAACGGATGCGGAGGTGATCGCCTTCTGCGGCGTCCACTTCATGGCGGAGACGGCGAAGATCCTCAACCCGAGCAAACGGGTCGTCCTGCCGGATCTCGAGGCGGGCTGTTCGCTTTCGGAAAGCTGCCCGCCCGACGCCTTCGCCGCCTACAAGCGACTCCATCCGGATCATGTTGTCATCTCGTACATCAACACGAGCGCGGCGATCAAGGCCATGAGCGATGTGATCTGCACCTCCAGTAATGCGAAGACGATCGTCGACCGCCTCCCGAAAGAGCGGCCGATTCTGTTTGCTCCGGATCGAAACCTTGGCGCGTATCTGGTGAAAGTCACCGGCAGGGAAATGCTGCTCTGGCAGGGCACGTGCATCGTCCACGAAATCTTCAGTGAGAAAAAGCTGGTCCAGTTGAAGGAGCAGCATCCTGGATCCCGCGTCCTTGCACATCCGGAATGTGAGGAGAGCATCCTGCGTCACGCGGACTACGTTGGATCGACCACGGGCATCCTGAAGTATGCCGAGAAGAGCGCCGACAGGGAGTTCATCGTCGTCACGGAACCCGGCATCATCCATCAGATGGAGCGGGCCTGCCCCGGAAAGGTCTTCATCCCCGCTCCACCCGACAACACGTGCGCGTGCAATATCTGTCCACACATGAAGAAAAACACTCTCGAAAAGCTGTACCTCTGTCTCCGCGATCTGTCGCCCGAGATCCTGATGGATGAGGCGCTCCGCCTACAGGCGCTGCGGCCGATCGAGAGAATGTTCGAGCTGACCGATGCAGGCGCCTGAGAAGGCGCATCCGACCCCCTTCATGCCGCCGCCTGACTCGTCGCTTGAGCTGACGCCCGAGCAGATGCGGGTGCTCCTTGAGCAGGCCGCAAGACGCGTCTTCTCGCACATCGCCTCGCTCCCCACACAACCTTCGGCCGACACGGACCGCGGGGCTGAGCTCGCCAAATCCCTGATCGAACCGCTTCCCGTGCAGCCAACGGACGCCGCGGAACTTCTCGATCTCCTCTTCGAACGCTTGGTGCCGAAGAGTTTTACCGCGTCGGGCCCTGGCTATCTCGCTTACATCCCAGGAGGCGGGCTCTTCCATTCGGCGATCGCCGACTTCATCTCCGATTCGGTGAACCGATACGTGGGCGTATGGGCGGCGGCACCGGCCCTGGTCCAGCTCGAAGCCAACGTCATCCGGTGGTTCTGTGAGATTGTGGGCTACCCATCGGGGGCCCGCGGGGTTCTCACGAGCGGCGGGTCACTCGCGAATTTCTCAGGCGTCGTGACGGCCAGGAGCGCTCTGCTGCCCGAGAACTTTCTTCAGGGCACAATCTACACCTCCGACCAGGCACATCATTCGGTGCAGAAGGCAGCGGCCCTCGCCGGCTTTCCTGGGAGGAATGTTCGCGTCGTCCTGTGTGACGAGCGGTTCCGCGTCGACGTCGCGGAGATGCAGAAGATGATCTCGAACGATCGAAAGGCCGGAACGAGCCCCTTCATGATCGTTGGACACGCGGGGACGACGAATACCGGAGCAGTCGATGATCTGGTTGCGCTGGCGGATCTTGCGGGTCGGGAGCGCCTCTGGTTCCATGTCGACGCCGCTTACGGAGGGTTCTTCATGCTGACCGAGCACGGCAGGCGTGCCATGGCCGGGCTCGACCGGGCGGATTCGCTCGTCCTCGATCCGCACAAGGGACTCTTCCTTCCTTACGGCACCGGGTGTCTGCTCGTCCGGGACGGTGACGCGTTGCGTCGTGCCCATTCACACACGGCTTCGTACATGCCCGAGTACCAGGAGGATCCGGACCTGGTCGATTTTTGCGAGCTTTCCCCCGAGCTCTCCCGGGGGTTCCGTGGACTCCGGGTTTGGCTGCCTCTGAAAATGCACGGCGTCGAGCCATTCCGGCGCAATCTCGACGAGAAGCTGCGGCTCGCCCAATGGGCCGCGGACAATGTGCGGGCGATCGATGGGATCGAGATTCTCGCCGAACCACAACTCTCGGTTGTGGCCTTCAGGCTGGTCAAGCCCGGGCTCGACGAGGCCGAGCTGAACCGGATCAACATCGACCTGCTCCGCCGCATCACCGGACGCAAGCGCGTTCATCTGAGCGGTGCGATGCTCGGCCAGCGCTTCGCCCTCCGGATCTGCGTGCTCTCGTTTCGCACCCACATGGAGCGCATGAAGATGGCGATCGAGGACATCCGCGCCGCCGTCGCGGAGTTGTGATCGGTTCAGCTGCCACCGAGTAGGCAGGTTGTGCCCTGGAGACCGGTGCCACCCTCGTGAGTATAGCGATCGTGGCTGCGCTGCTGAGAGGGGATGTCAGACATCGCGTCGACGAATGGGTTCGCGAGTCCCGTTCGCTGCGACCCCGGACGAATGTCCTTTTCGTGACTTATTGCACGATACGCGCTGATGCCTGGGAACCGTACGGCGGACCGATCGTTGTCGTCGCTCGGCTATCTCCCGTATCCTGCCGATCGCCGCAACACGAAGATAAACTGCTGCGCACCGAAACCGGGCAGGATTCGACACAGCGCGTAGTCAAGCCATTTGAGCGGATAGACCCGATAAAGCCTGTAGGGCAGGATGCTAGGCGTGACCATCATCCTCTCGATCCGGAGTCCGAGCCGGGACATCATTCGCTCGGCCGTCCGGCGAGTGAAAAATCGAAGGTGCGATTCGTCGAGGATGCCGACCGATGTGTAGTCGAATCGGCCGAGCAGGAGCGAGAGGCGAACGCGCCAGTTGGCGATGTTGGGAAGCGAGCAGATCACGCGACCACCCTCCCGCAGGTAGGGGAGCAGCTTCTTCAGGTTGCCTTCAGGGTCGCGCGTGTGTTCGAGAATGTCGGCGAAAACCATGACGTCGAATATGCGACCGCAATCGAGGGCCTCCAGGCGATCCAGGTCAGCCGTCCAGACGCGATCGCAATACCTTGCCGCCTCGCTCGCAGCGTCCGGCGCGGCCTCGATGCCATAAACGCTGTACCCGCAGCTCCTCAGTTCCGCCGCGAGATACCCGGTCGAACACCCGACATCGAGGACCACCCCGGCCACATCCGGAGACTTCGGACCTGGCCCTGGTCCCCGGACCCGGGACCCCGCCCCCAACAACTCGAGGATTCGCTGGTTGGCCGAGAACGGGCTGGGATCGATGGCCCCGTATTTGTGAGGCATCCAGCATTGACTATACGGGAACGCGGCATCTAGAATCAACGCCACAGCAGGAGGCAGGCATGACGGAAACCATCAAAGACAAACTCAGAAAGTTCGCGCCGGTTCAGATCGGGAAGCACACGGAGAGTCTGACTACGGAGGAGAATGCGATCGTCGAGAAACTCGTAGATGCCTGCCGGCAGCTCGAGTCGGTCTTCTGGAAGCAATGCTGGAGCGGGAGCTTGGCACTGAGGGAGCGTCTATCCAAGAAAAAGTCGGACCGGGACAAGTTGCATTACGTCATGATCAATGCCGGGCCGTTCGAGAGAGTTCGGGAGAACCGGCCCTTTGTCGGGAAGACGCCCAAGCCGCTGGGTGCAGGCTTCTATCCCGAAGATCTCACCAAGAAGCAGTTCGAGAATTACGTGACCAGGAACCCTGACGTGAAGGAGGCCTTCATGAGCCCCTTCACGGTGATCCGGCGCGAAGGTAAGAAGCTCGTGGCCGTGCCCTACCACGTGGCCTACGCGGAGCATGTCGAACCGGCGGCGGCGCTGCTTCGTGAGGCAGCCGGCATGACGCGGAATCCGAGCCTGACGAAATACCTGAACAGCCGCGCCGCCGGGCTTCTCAGCGATGACTACTTCCAGAGCGACTGCGACTGGATAGATCTGCAGGGAACGCCGATCGACGTCGTGATCGGTCCCTACGAAGTATACGAAGATCATCTGCTCTCGATCAAGGCGACGTACGAAGGCGTCGTGATGGTGACCGACCAGACAGAAAGCCGCAAGCTCGACGTCTACGTCAGCCATCTCGAACAGATGGAACAGAACCTGCCGATACCGGAGCGCTACAAGAGCCGGCAGAAGGGACTGGCCGCGCCCATGACCGTCGTCAACGATCTGTATCGGAGCGGCGACATCCGACACGGCTACCAGGCGGTCGCCTTCTCGCTCCCGAACGATCCGAAGGTGCATGAGCTGAAGGGGGCGAAGAAGGTCATGCACAAGAACTTCATGGATGCCCGCCTCGAGAAGGTCATCGTGCCGCTGGCTTCGAGACTGCTTGATCGCGGCCAGCTCGAGTTGGTGACGCCACAGGGCTATTTCGATTTCGTCGTGCTCCATGAGATCTCTCACACGCTTGGCCCTCGGCAGATCCGGGTGAACGGCTCCGCCACGACTGTCAATGAAGCGCTGAAGGAGTGCTATCCGGCCATCGAGGAGGCCAAGGCCGACGTCTGCTCGCTCCACACGCTCCCCTACCTGATCCAGCAAGGCGTTCTGCCGGCGGCGATGGAGCATCAGTACCCGGCATCCTACCTCGGGGGACTATTCCGGTCCGTCCGGTTCGGCACCGCGGAAGCGCATGGGAAGGCCGAGATGATGATCTTCAACTTCCTGGTGGAAGCCGGCGGCGTCAGATGCGACCCCCGGGCCAAACGCTTCGTGATCGATGAGGCCAGGTTCAAACAGGGAATCGAGAAGCTCGCCGGCCGGCTCCTCACGATCGAAGCCGAGGGCGATTACGCCGGCGCACGGGCTATGTTGGATGGGCTCGGCGTCCTGCGCAAGGACCTCGGCGGGCCGCTCTCAGCGCTCAAGAGAATTCCGATCGATTTCGAACCCTTCTTTGCGTGGGCTGACTGAGAGGAGACATCGGGAGACCTCCACGATCAGGCCGTTTCCGCGCGGCCACTCCTGAGGTCGGATTCCTGGATTTCTGATGGAAAGGTACCTCTCGAGCGACCAGTTCGTTCTTGTCACGATCCTCGTGAAGCTTGTCGTCATCGCCTCGGTTGCCGCCGTCCTCGTTCGCTATGGTACGTTCAAGCGCTTGCTGTTTTCGGATTTCAAGACCTGGCGCGACAAAGGCACCTTGCTCCTGTTCCTCGGCATTCCCATCATCCTCTCGACGGCGGTCCGCGTTCTGCTCGGGTACAAAGCGGCGGATATCAGCCTCGAGGGCACGCTCCTGGGCGCTCTAATCGGCGGACGGATCGTCGGGGCCGTGCTCGGCACCTGCGGCAACCTGCCGTGTCTTCTCAACGGCGAGTACCTCGCGCCCCCGTTCGGACTGGTGGTCGGGCTTGCGGGAGGCTTCCTGCACGTGCTCTCCGGACGCCGTGAGGACCTCTGGAATTTTTCGCCGCTTTTCTTTCTGCGCTCCCCTTCGAGCATCCGGCAGATGTTCTCTACCCGTCACCTCGACCGATCGCTCCTCATCTTCCTGACGGCCGTCGCGCTCGAGCTCACACGGATTCTGGCCGGAAAGCGGCTGGGCCACCTCTTCTACCTCTACTCCACCCGCCCTGTCGTCATCGTCGCCATCTTCGCATCGACCCTCGTCACTGTCGGCATCTCAATAAAGATGTTCAGCAGCACGCGGAACGAGATCAAGTTGAAGGAACAGGAGGCGCTCCTCATCCGCGCACGGCTCGAAGCGCTGATCTCACAGATCAAGCCACACTTCCTGTTCAATACTCTCAACTCGATCGCCTCCGCCATCCGAAGCGATCCCGACAAGGCGCGTCACCTCATCTTCAAGCTCTCCCATATCCTTCGGCGACTCATCGACAGCCGGCAGGAGTTCGTGCCGCTGAGAGAGGAGCTCGAGCTCATCGACTCGTACCTCGACATCGAAGTCGCCCGGTTCGGCACCGAAAAACTCCGGGTCGCCAAGATCATCGACTCGGCCGCCATGGACATCATGGTCCCGGCCATGCTGCTCCAGCCTCTGGTCGAAAACGCCGTCGGCCACGGCCTCTCGCCCAAGATCGAAGGTGGGACGATTCACCTGGAGGCGGCTCTCCGCGACGGAAAACTCGCCATCGAGGTGAGCGACGATGGAGTCGGGATCCCTTCATCCAGGCTGGCCATCGTCTTCCGCGATGGAGTCGGGATCAATAATACAGCCGAACGACTCAAGGTCATCTACGGAGACGACCACACATTCGACATCGAAAGCCGCCCCGAGCATGGGACCGTCTGCAGGATCACAATTCCGCAGATGCTCCCTTCACGGATCACATAGAAAGCAGGAATCTCATGGAAATAAAAACCGTTATCGTCGACGACGAACCACTGGCCCTGGAGGAGATGGACTTTCTCCTCAAAGAGCTCAGCGACGTGCGGGTCGTCGGGCGCGCCAGAAACGGCCTCGAAGCCGTCGATGTCGTGAAGAAGACAGGTCCGGACCTGCTCCTCCTGGACATCCAAATGCCCGGTATGGACGGCTTCGGCGTCCTGAAACAGATCCTCAAGAAGGGCCGAGCACCTCACGTCGTCTTTGTGACCGCCTTCGACGAGTACGCCATCAAGGCCTTCGAATTCAACGCCGTCGACTACCTGCTCAAACCCGTGGAAAAACGCCGTCTCGCACAGGCGCTCGAGAAGGCCCGGCGCGTGTTGGCCGGCTCCGGCGATCGCGATCGCGATCGCGAGGGCGGCGGCGACGGCCGGCTCGAACGACTCCTCGCAACCCTCGAACGCAAGCTCGAACCCCCACGGAAGCTGACAATCAAAGTCGGCGGCCGGTATATGCTCATCGACGCCCGCGAAATCATCTATGCCACCGTCGAGGAAGGCGCAATCGTGGTCGTCACCGATTCGCTTGCCGGCTCCTCCAACTGCAGGACCCTCGACGAGCTCCAGCAGACTCTCCCGGGCGACCTCTTCTGGCGCGCTCACCGATCCCACATCGTCAACATCAACAGGGTCCGTGAAGTCCTTCCCATGTTCAAGCGGACCTACTACCTCAAGATGGCCGATCCGAAGGCGGCAGAGCTTCCTGTGAGTCGCGCACAGATCTCCCGATTGAAGGAGCTGTTCAGATTCTAGCCTCGTCGCATGACAGCGCCTGCGACGAGAGGCCGCGTTGCGGCAGCCCCAACGCGGCTGAGGCGCAACCAAAAAGGTTGCGTCTCAGCCGCGCGTGAGAGCGTCCGGCCCGCTTCGCGGGCCTGGAGCGTGGAGCGTGAGAGCGTTCTTCCGAGCCACTCTGGTAGGTTCGAGGCGACTGCTCCGTTCCTGCATTCCTCTCCTCCTGCTTTCCTTAGAGCGATCGGGAGGATTCAGCATTGTCAAGAATCTTGCCATTTCGTGTCAACACGCAACTTGTAAGACACTAAGACCGGAAGGGAAACCGCAGATTGCACTGATGACGCAGATTCCCCCGGGCGACGATCTCGCCTGACAACATGTTGGAGAGAACCGGCGCTGAGGCGCCTGGAGCCGGCTCCCCAAAACAATCGGATATTCGATGACATTCGCGAGCGACGTGAGACCGGCTGCCAAGCCCGGCGCAGCCTGGATTGACTCGCGCGGCTGCGGTGTTCCTTGGATCTCAGGCTGCGAATCAGGGCTGTTGACAGGGTGACAACCGAGTGCCATACTGGTCAGTGGTCAGACCACTGACCAGGAGGAGGGGAATCGTCACCGATGCCGACGATGACGCGACGTTGGGTGCCGCCTCGCAAGCCATCGGTGCACGCCGAGCAGGCTCTGTTGGGAGCGATCCTGGACGGGACACACCCGCCGGGCTCGACGCTGCCGGGAGAGCGCGATTTGGCGAAGCGGATCGGCGTCACGCGGCCGACGCTGCGCGAAACCCTGCGCCGACTGGAACGGGACGGTTGGCTTACGGTTCGTCACGGCAAGCCGACACGCGTGAACGACTTCTGGCGCGAGGGTGGGCTGAATGTGCTGAGCGCCCTGGTGCGACACCCGGAGCATCTGCCTGCCGAGTTCGTTCTGCGCCTTCTCGAAGTCCGGCTGGTGATGGCACCAGCCTACGCGCGTGCGGCCGTCGAACGCGACCCTCGATCTCTGGTTGCGCATCTCGCGCGGCGGACCGCACTGGATGACCACCCAGACATGTATCCGGACTACGATTGGAACCTCCACCACATCCTGACGATCGCCAGCGGCAATCCAGTCTATACGCTGATTCTCAACGGATTCGCCGGGTTTTACCAGGAGATGGCGCGCGCATATTTCGCGATTCCGGCCTCTCGAGCATCGTCACGGCAATTTTATCGCAGACTCCTGGACGCGGCCCGTCGAGCGGACGGGGCGGAGGCCGAACGCGTGACGCGGACCGTCATGAGGCACAGCATCGATCTTTGGAAAGCGGCGTCACGATCAAGCCCGCCGGCACGGAGTAAACGAGGCGCTACCTTAGGAGGGGCACAATGAGAAGATGGAACGGGTGGGGTGAAGAGAGCGTGAGCTATCCGCTGCCTTCCTCGGCGGCACAGTTCCTCGAGACCGCCCTCGGGCCCGGCTCACCCCCTCGTGACGCGACCTTCGCGAGCGTCGTCGGCACGGTGCCCCGGTCCCGCCTGCCGCAACACGACGTACGCGTCCTCTCCGATGCGGCGCCGCGCCTGCTCCATGCGAGAGGCCAGAGCCTTCCGGACTGGATCGCCTTGCGCACCGGACGGGTCGGTTCCTTGCCCGATGGCGTGGCGAATCCAGAGACGCCGGCCGATGTCCGTGGCCTCATCCGTTTCGCTCACGACGCGGGGGCGCACATCATCCCGTACGGTGGGGGAACGAGCGTCGTCGGTCACATCAGTCCGCAGCCCGGCGATGCTCCCGTTCTCACGATCGACATGGGCCGCCTGAGCCGTCTGCAGGAGCTCGATCAGAAGAGCCATCTGGCGGTCTTCGGGGCCGGAGTATACGGACCGGATCTGGAAGCGCAGCTCCGGGCCCTCGGCTTCACACTCGGCCATTTCCCGCAGTCATTCGAGTTCTCGACATTGGGCGGATGGATTGCGACGCGATCAAGCGGCCAGCAGTCCATGGGATACGGGAGGATCGAACGGCTGTTCGCGGGCGGGAAGCTGGAGTCGCCCACCGGTCCGCTCGATCTCCCCGCCTTCCCGGCCTCGGCGGCCGGCCCGGATCTCCGCGAGATCGTTCTGGGATCCGAAGGCCGCCTCGGGGTCATCACGGAAGCGACGGTGCGAGTGCGACCGCTGCCAGAGCGCGAGGACTTCCACGCCCTGTTCCTCCCGGACTGGGAATCCGCCCAGGCGGCCGCTCGAGAAATCGCCCAATCGGCCGTGCCGCTGTCGATGCTGCGAATCAGCACGCCAGTCGAGACGAGGACATCACTGCTTCTTGCAGGGCGTCCGCGCCTTATCGGCGCACTCGAACGGCTCCTTGCGGCTCGCGGAGCCGGCGAGGCGAAATGCATGCTGCTCCTCGGCCTGACCGGCCGGGAGTCGATCGTGAGTGCCGCGAGGCGAGAAGTTCTGGCCATGTCGCGCCATCACGGGGGCATCCACGTGGGGAGGGCCTTCGGACGGCATTGGCAGAAGAACCGTTTCCGAGCTCCGTATCTGCGCAATTCGCTCTGGGAAGCAGGCTACGCTGTCGACACGCTGGAAACCGCCACCTCGTGGGCCAACGTGCCGGTCATAGTGAGCAGCATCGAAGCCGGGCTGGCCGAGGCGATCGCTCAGTGCAACGAAAAGGCCCACATCTTCACCCATCTTTCGCACAGCTACCCACACGGGTCGAGCGTCTACACAACATACATATTCCGGCTTGCCCCCGACCCCGACGAGACACTCGAGAGATGGCGCCGGCTCAAGTCAGCGGCCAGTGCAGCCATCGTCGCGTGCGGCGGGACGATCAGTCACCAACATGGAGTCGGCATCGACCACGCCCCGTACCTCCACCACGAAAAAGGCGTCCTCGGGATGCAGGCCCTCGCCCGGATCTGCAGCTGTTTCGATCCCGATGGACTGATGAACCCGGGCAAGCTCGTCGGTCCATCCGCCTGAGGAGGGGACATGGAGAGCTGGAGGGACGGGATCTGGAGACAGCTCGCACAGCCGTGGGACATGATCGTGGTCGGTGGTGGGATCACCGGAGCCGGCGTGCTTCGCGAGGCCACTCGGGCCGGTCTGCGGGTCCTGCTCCTCGAGCAGCGCGATTTCGCCTGGGGGACCTCCAGCCGATCTTCGAAGCTGGTCCACGGCGGGCTGCGCTACCTCAAAGAGGGGAAGATCGCGCTGACCCGTGCATCGGTCCGCGAGCGCGAACGGCTGATCGGCGAAGCCCCCGGCCTGATCGACCCCCTCGGATTCCTGCTGCCCACCTATGAGGGGGACCATCCGGGACGCTGGACCTACCGCGCGGGATTGACCGTCTACGATCTGCTGGCGCTGCACTGGAGCCACCAGCATTACAACGTCGCTGATTTCCAGATGCTCCTGCCACGCCTATCGCCAGACGGCCTCGAGGGCGGGTTCCGGTACGGCGATGCGCAGACCGACGATGCGCGCCTCGTCCTGCGCGTCATCCACGAAGCCGTGGCCGCCGGTGGCACGGCCCTGAACTACGCAGCCGTCGAAGATCTACTACGCGAAGCCGGGAAAGTTGCGGGCGTCCGGATCCGCGACACCGTGGCGGACAAATCGATCGTGCTGCGGGCACCCGTCGTCGTGAACGCCACGGGGGCCTGGGCCGATCGCCTCACCGGGGAGAACAAGCTGCCCGGGAAGATCCGCCCCCTTCGCGGCAGCCACCTCATCTTCCCCTTTTGGCGCCTCCGCGTACCCCAGGCGGTGAGCTTCCTCCATCCGATCGACAGACGGCCGGTCTTCGTCTTTCCGTGGGAGGGCGTGACGGTGGTCGGCACGACCGATGTCGATCACGATCGCCCGCTGGATGAGGAACCACGGATCAGCGCGGAGGAATGCGCGTATCTGATGGCGGCAGTCGAGGCGCGATTCCCATCCCTGGCGATCACGCTCGACGACGTGCAGGCGAGTTTCGCCGGAGTGCGGCCCGTGGTGAGCAGCGGTGAGACCGATCCGTCGAAGGAATCGCGAGACCACGTCGTCATCGAGGACCAGGGACTCGTCACCGTGACCGGCGGCAAGCTCACGACCTTTCGCCTCATCGCACTCGATGCGATCAACGCAGTGCGTCATTCTCTTCCGTCCGTCCGGAAGCTCGATGACCGCACGCCCGTTCTGGACCCGGTCGACCAGGAGCTGCCAGGATGTGCCCATCTGAGCGATTCAGTGCGTCGTCGCCTTCTGGGACGACATGGGAAGGACGCCGCGCGCCTGGTCGGATGCGCCTCCAGAGATGAGCTGAAGCCGCTTCCCGGGACGCTGGCACTCTGGGCCGAGCTTCGCTGGGCCGCGCGATCCGAATGGGTCGTGCACCTGGAGGATCTGTTGCTGCGCCGGGTGCGATTGGGCCTGCTGCTGCGGCAGGCAGGTCGGGAGGTGATGCCTGAGATCCGCGCGATCTGCCAGCCGGAGCTCCTCTGGGATGACGCGAGATGGGAGTCCGAGGAGGCAGCGTACGTCGATTTGTGTCGGACGAGGTACAGCCTCCCCGATCGGGCCTCGATCCCGGACTGGAAGGAGATGCTCCGTGGCTCGCGATGAATGAGCGCCTCATCGCAGTCACCCCGGCCCGCATCTATCGGCCTTCCAAACTGTTGTAGACTGGGCGCGCGGTGGAGGCGATCCGATGAGTGCAGATCATCTCTTGGCGATCGACTGCGGGACGCAGAGCGTTCGCGCGCTGCTGTTCGATCTGAGGGGGAATCTTGTTTGCAAGGCACGGGTGCCGATCGAGCCGTACTACTCTCAGAAGCCCGGATGGGCCGAGCAGAGGCCGGAGTACTACTGGGAGTCACTCAGTCAGGCCTGCCAGAAGCTGTGGCTGAGCTCGCCGGTCCCCAAGGAGGCAGTGGCAGGGGTGGCGCTCACGACCCAGCGCGCGACCATGATCTGCGTCGATCGCGACGGGCGGCCGCTGCGCCCGGCCATCGTCTGGCTCGACCAGCGGCGCACAACAGGGCTCGACCCCGTGGGTGGGCTCTGGGGTCTCGCCTTCAAGCTTGCCCGCGCCTCCGAGACCGTGGCCTACTTCCAGGCGGAGGCGGAAGCCAATTGGATTCGCACTCATCAGCCTGATCTCTGGGCTCGGACGCACAAGTACCTCTTCCTCTCGGGCTACCTGACCAGGATGCTCACCGGCCGATACGTCGATTCCGTTGCGTGCCAGGTGGGCTACGTGCCTTTCGACTACAAGCATCTTGGATGGGCAGGCCGGCGTGACTGGAAGTGGCAGGCGGTCGCCGTGGATTCGGACCGGCTCCCGCAGCTTGTCCCGCCGGCCGGTCTCCTGGGCGAGGTGACTCGAGAGGCAGCCGAATTTACCGGCATACCCGCGGGGCTGCCCGTTGTTGCCGCGGCGGCCGACAAGGCGTGCGAGGTGATCGGGGCCGGATGTCTCGAGCCTCACGTCGCCTGCTTGAGCTACGGCACGACAGCCACGATCAATACGACGCATAGGAAATACGTGGAGCCGATCCCGCTGATTCCGCCGTACCCCGCAGCCGTGCCGGGCGCGTACAGCCTCGAGATCCAGATCTACCGCGGGTACTGGATGGTGAGTTGGTTCAAGCAGGAGTTCGGGCATCGCGAGATGCGGATCGCGGAGGAGCGAGGGGTCGAGCCGGAGACGCTCTTCGATGAGCTCGTGAACCAGGTTCCGCCGGGTTCCATGGGGCTCGTCCTGCAGCCCTACTGGTCGCCGGGCGTGAAGGTGCCAGGCCCCGAGGCGAAGGGGGCGGTGATCGGGTTCGGCGATGTTCACACGAGGGCGCATCTCTACCGTGCGATTCTCGAAGGGCTGGCATATGCGCTGCGGGAGGGTCGGGAGCGGACCGAGAAACGCAGCGGGGTGCCGATTGTCGAGCTGCGTGTGGCAGGGGGTGGCTCGCAGAGCGACGCTGCGTTGCAGATCACCGCCGATATCTTCGGTCTGCCTGCGGCCCGGCCTCACACGTACGAGGCCAGTGGTCTGGGTGCCTCCATCGACATCGCTGTCGGCCTGAAGCTGCAACCGGATTTCCGGACCGCCGTGGGTGAGATGACGCGTATTGGACGTGTGTTTGAGCCGAACCCGAGCACCTCGGCCGTGTATGATCAGCTCTACCGCCTCGTCTACAAGAAAATGTACGCACGCCTCCAGCCGCTCTACGAACAGATCCGCCGGATCACCGGCTATCCGGCCATACCCTCGGCCTGAGGCGAAGAGGTCTCTCCGGCCCCCGACTCCGCGGAGGTGTGACGCAGCCCCTTACCCGACATTTATGTGCCAGGCATCACTGATTTTTTCGAGGAAACTGCCGATATCATAGACAGATGGCGAAAAGGGAAATGATGACACAGACGAGGAAATGGGAAAATGCGAAACCACTCGGTAGCACTCCTCTTCCTCGCCCTCTTCGCGTCATCGACTGAAGCCGCGCGTCATCCGGACGAATCGAAGATCGGGGAGCGCGACATCAATCGCGGCATCTACGGCTTTCCCAATTTCTACAACACCGAAGAGGAACGCTCGACCGGTGCGGACATCGACCAGGTCCTCCAACGGTCCAACACGATCGTGGTGGGGGCAACCTTCCTGCCGCGTCTCCAGGAGATCGCAGAAAGAATCGTGGCCAGCAGCGACTACCATGGCACGCTGGTGATTCGCGTCACTCTCGGGATCGACCGCAATGCGTTCGCGGTGATGGGAGGGTACGTCTTCATCGATACTTCGATTGTGGCACTGGCCGATTCCGACGACGAGATCGCCGCGGTCCTCGCCCACGAAGTCGCTCACCTCGCGGCCCGCCACGGTGCTGAGCTGCTCTCGTACCAGCGCTTCCTGCAGAGTCGGCTCCCGAACCGCCAGGCCGTTACTGATGCCGTCCTCGACCGCGCCCACGATAGCGAGTTTGAGGCGGATGAGCTGGCGGTCCAGTATTTGCGCAGAGCGGCCTATCGGCCGGAGGCCCTGGCTTCGGTTCTCGTCAAAATCGCCCCCGCCCGGCAGCGATCCGGTGATGGCACTCATACAGCGCACTTCGGGCAGAACAAGGACATTGAGGCTCGGGTCAGGCAGATTCGCAAGGCGCTCGATTCCACCAAATAGGGCGCTCGGGTGCCGGGAATCCTCCGTCCGAGCGCAGAGACACGGAGGGCGCGGAGAAGCACGGAGAGGGCTCCTCAACCGCCAGTGCGAAGACCAAAAAGCACGAGGTGTTTCACTTCTCGGAGAAGAGCCCGGGAACCCCTCACGAGACTTCTCTCCGTGTCTGCGCGGTGAACGGTAACGATCTCAAATCGCCTCACGTTTTCCTCCACACGCGAGAACGATTCTCGCGGCCTCTTGAACGCCGGGGTGAGCTATGACGCGAGGCCCTGATCTGGTAGACTGGCCGCCAGGACCGACACATCCCGTCGAGGTGGTTGCCGTGGGGAACCCCATGAAATTCCGGACAAAGCTCGCGATTTGGATGAGCGGCGTCCTTATCTGCATCTCCGCGGCGACCGTCATGGTCTTCTTCAGCCGCGCCCATCACGAGCAGCGGGAAAGCCTCCGGAACAGGCTGATCGGGATTGCCACCACTGGCGCGATGATGGTCGATAGCTCAAAGCTGGACCGCCTCCGCACCGCCATGGACGAAATGCGGCCCGAGTACGCGGAGGTCAAGGCAACCCTCCGCACGATCATGAACAGCTCGGGGGTGCGCGGGATCTATACAATGCGCCGAGGGGCGGCACCCGACGTCTATGAGTTCATCGTGGATCCACAGGAGGACGTGGACCGCAACAACAATGGCGTCCTCGAGCCCAGCGAGCGGTACCCGCGGATCGGTGAGCGATACTCGACTGAACGATATCCGGAGATGCAGAAGGCCTTTGAGGCTCCCACGGCGGACCGCGAGATCAGCAGCGACCGATGGGGCACATGGCTCAGCGGTTACGCGCCCATCTACGATTCCGGCCATCAGCCGATAGCGATTCTGGGCGTGGATATGGCCGCCGACGACGTGAAGAAGGAGGAGCGCACGCTCGAGGTGATGGCCGTCGCCACCATCGCTCTGGCCGCGTTCCTCTCAATCGCGTCGAGCTTCTTCCTGGCGCACCGTCTCACGCGACCCCTGGGCCAACTGAGCCACGCCCTGGCTGAGGTCGCCCGAGGGAACCTGCAGACCAAACTGCCGCGCAAGGGAGCAGACGAATTCGCGCAGCTTGCGCTCTCCTTCAACGACATGTCTGCCGCTCTCGTTCAGGCACGGGACGAAATCGATGCGCAACAACGGCTGCTCGAACAGCGAATCGCCGAGAAGACCGATGAGCTGGCGAGAACTCGGGAAGCGGCCATCGAGTCCGAGAAACTGGCCGCCCTCGGCACCTTCGCCGGAGGCATCGCCCATGAGTTCAACAACATCATCTGCGCGGTCCGCGGCCAGGTGGACCTCGCCGCGATGGCCCCAACCCCCGAGCGGATCCGTCAGGCGGCCGAGACGGTCTCCGCGTGTGCGGAGAGATCACGCAGAATCACAGATGCCCTGCAAACATTCTCACGGCGCGGGCCACTCCGCGTCTTTCCGACCGATATCCAAAAAGCCGTCGAAACCGCGCTGGACCTCTTCAAACACGATCTCAATACCCTCAATATTACCGTCTTCAGAAAATTCTCGGACGTCGACACGATCGGGGCTGAGCCGGAACGCCTCGTGCAGGCATTCGGCAGCGTCATCGGCAACGCTCGGGAGGCCATGCGCGGGAAAGGCGGTAGGCTGACTGTCATCATCCGGCCCATCGACCAGGATATCGAGATTTCGTTCCGCGATACGGGGCCGGGGATCAGACTCGACAGCCTGCCACACCTTTTCGAACCCTTCTTCACGACCAAGGGGCCGCTCGGATCCGATCTGACCACGGGGACGGGCCTGGGGCTCGCCGTGGCGCAGGGAGTCGTGAAGAACCACGGGGGGGCAATCACCGCGGAGAACAACGACGAGGGCGGTGCGACGATCAGGATCCGGCTGCCGGTGAGACCTTGGCCTGGAAAAGGGACTCGCCCCACGCTCAAACGCCGGCCTCTCCTGGCAAAAAGAAAGCTGCTGGTTGTCGACGACGAACCGGACATTCTCTCGGCAGTCCGCGATATCCTCCTCATGCGCGGCTGGGAGGTAACTACGGCCTCGAGCGGCGACGAGGCGCTCGAGCTGGCCGCACGGTCGGAGTTCCCGCTTTTCCTGGTCGACATCGCGATCCCCGGCATCAGTGGGATTGACCTCATTCGCCGACTGCGTGAGATGAATGAGGATGCTGTGTTTGTCGTGATCTCGGGCTTCGCGCTCGATCAGCTCGCGGCGCGGTTTACCAACGACGAGGTCGCCGCATTTGTCTCGAAGCCATTCCGCGTGGCCGAGTTGATCGCCACCCTGGACTCCATGGCCACTCCCCCCGAGGCCTCCTCCTGAGAGGTCCGTTCAAACGGCCGTTGACCAAGGCCGCGAGGCAGATGAGCCCTCGTTCGTGGATCTGCGCGGATTCCCCACGCTTGCGCCTTCCCCGCGTTGGGGTAGACTGGACCAGGTGGCCTGTAACGACGTGGTGACAGAGAGCATGGGAGCCGTGGTTCTCCCGAGACGGGAGCACGGCATCTCCCGATCGCGCATCGATCCCGACGCGCTCAAGGTGCTCTACCGCCTCCACAACAGCGGCTTCAAGGCCTATCTCGTCGGCGGCAGCGTGCGGGACCTGCTCCTGGGCAAAGTCCCAAGAGACTTCGACATCGGGACCGACGCGCATCCGAACCAGGTCCGGCGGCTATTTCGGAACTGCCGGGTCATCGGGCGGAGGTTCCGCCTCGCACACATCTTGTTCGCGGGTGGCAAGATCGTCGAAGTGGCCACATTCAGGCGGCTCGCCGATCCATCCGAAGATCTCACGCCCGATCAGAAGATCAACTTCAACACCTTCGGGACCCCGGCCGAAGATGCCCGCCGCCGCGATCTCACAATCAATGGCCTCTTTTACGATATCGCGACCTTCTCGGTCATCGACTATGTCGGCGGGCTTCAGGATTTGAAGCACCGTGTCATCCGAACGATCAAGGGGCCGGCCGCGAGCTTCCAGGAGGACCCGGTGAGGATCATCCGCGTGATCCGGCACGCGGCGCGGAATGATTTTCGCGTCGAGCCGGTGACGTGGCGTGAGGTGATGGCGAGGCAGAGCAGCGTCATGGGATGTTCCATGGATCGGGTGCGCGAGGAGTTTTATAAAGACCTGAAAAGCGGAAGTCTCGCCGCCGTGCTGGAGCTCTTCCACGCCTCCGGGTTTCTGTACAGCCTCTTCCCCGAATTTGAAATGCCCGGCCGCGGGCGATTTGCCGACAGGATCGATTTTCTGCACCGCCTGATGGAGGCCGCGTCGACCATCGATCGACAGTGTGAGGGAGGTGCGACCGCGCCTGATGTGGACCTGCTTCTAGCGCAGCTCTTCTTGCCCTATTTCAGCCTGCACGCCTGGCGGGCCCACCCCCGGGCGGAGCAGTCTCTGGTCACGTATCTGCTCGAGCGCATGGATACTTTGCTCGAGCCTGTCTTCCAGCGCATCAAGATTCCTGGAGACACCCGGAAGCGAATCCGAAGCAGGATCCTCCTCTGCGAGCGAATCCGCCAGGCGATCCACAGCCTGGGTTCCATTCCGGCTCCTCTTCGGGCGAGGCCGTTCTTCGAAGAGGGGCTTGCCCTCTATCGGGCCGATCTCGAGCGCAGGGGCGAGGCGTTCAGAGAGGAGCTGTTGGCGGGCGAAACAGAAGGGAAACAGGAGCATCCCAGGAAACGACGGCGCCGGTTCCACCGAGGCCGCGGAAGGGGCGCCCCTGTGCCCTCAGCCGCCCGCCCGCCACGAAACGCGGGTTGACACCCTTTCAATCGCTATGCTATTTTGCCCTCCTCTACGCGCCCGTAGCTCAGTTGGATAGAGCGACTGACTACGAATCAGTAGGTCGGGGGTTCGAGCCCCTCCGGGCGCTCCATTCCCCTCAATAACTTAGCGGTCTCAGCGGGACGGCGAGATTTCTCGGGTACCACCCGGGTACCACCGTCGCGTGATTTCGCCGTCATGACGCACTGCGTCACAGGTCGAATTGGTGCCATCGAATTCACCAGCCGCGGGTTGCCTCCGTGCTCTGTCGCGTGATCGTAAATAATTGATTCTTCGACATACATAAAATAAATTTGTGATAAAGAGAGTGGCCTGAAATCCCCTTTATAGGGGATTCTTTGGTGGGCGGGCGCTATTTGACCGGCGTCGGCCGACGTCCTATGTAGGTGGCATGCGACGCGATACGCACGCTGCTACCCCGCACCGCAGGACTGAGCCGCGCGACGCGGACCGCCTCGTCTCGACGGCCGAAGCCGCCGCATACCTGGGTATCAGCGCACAACACATGCGCGCCATGCGGTCCGCCGGCACAGGGCCCGAGTACCACCGGTACTGCGCCGTCGGGACCCGTGGCCGGGCGTATTATCGGTTGAGTGCCATCGAGTCATGGCTCGCGGCCAGGCGCCACCACTCGACGGCCGACGAGGAGGCCCTGGCGGCGCCCGCCCCACCCTCAAATAACTATCCGGAGGATTGAGATGCCGACACAGAGACACAGCGAGTACGTGCTGATCGGGGCACTCCCCGACGACCCCACCGACTACGACCACGAGACCGTGGATTGCTGGGACCGATGACCACGGACCCCCTCGATGGCAGCCTCGCGAGACGTGTCCCGATCTCGCTGCGGGCCCTCGTCGACGCGTCGCTGCCCCCACTCGATTACGTCTTGCCCGGTATGCTTGCTGGGACCGTTGGCGCACTGATCTCGCCGGGCGGCGTCGGGAAGAGCTGGTGGGCTCTCCAGGCGTCCGTCTATCTCGCCGGCGGCCCCGACATACTTGGACTGGACGATCCCAGAGCCCGGCAGCTTCGCCCGGGTCCCGTCGTCTATCTCGCAGCCGAAGACCCCGAGCTGCCCTTGCTGTACCGTCTCCAGGCCCTCGCGCGGATGATGGACGATGCCACTCTCGACCGCGTGGATCGCAACCTCCACGTCATCCCGCTCCTTGGGGAATCGCTCGATGTGATGACGCCACCTTATCGGCAGGCACTCACCCACTATGCGAAGGGCACGCGGCTCATTGTGATCGACACCCTCCGCCGCGCGCACACCCTCGACGAAAATTCGAGTGGCGACATGGCCCGTCTCCTGGCTGTCCTAGACCAGGTCGCCGTCACAAGCAACTCGGGTGTGCTCTATCTGCACCACACCACGAAGAGCGCGGCCCTGTCGGGCCAGGGCGACCTGCAGCAGGCCGCACGCGGATCGTCCGTCCTCGTCGACAACATTAGATGGCAGGCATACGTCTCGGGGATGTCCGAGGCAGAGGCCGACCGGTACGGGATCACCGACGAGGATCGACGGCTCTACGTCCGAGCCGGCGTAGCCAAGATCAACTACGGTGCTCCTCTACCTGAGCGGTGGTACCGTCGTGATGAGAGAGGCATCCTGCGGCCAGCCGATCTCCGTCCGATAGCTACTCGGACGAGGAGGACGCGGCAGGAGGCCCTCTCCGTATGACGCGGTGCGGCACGGAGACGGGAGGCCAGACATGAGCGGACGCCCCACAACGCAAACCGATCACGCCCGGCACCACCCCGCGCACTGCATGGCGCCAGGGTTGTTTCGATCACTGAAGGGCCGGAGTCGCACGGACCGCCCCGCCCTCGACATCAGATACACCTGGGGCGACGCTGAGTACCACTTCCTTGGCGTGGCACTTGGGGTCGAGGACATGCGTGTCTTACAGGCGCTGACCGCGATCGCGGGTGTGCGCGGTCTACAGCTCCCGCACGAGTCGACTCGGC
Organism: Acidobacteriota bacterium; assembly: GCA_016191015.1. Taxonomy (GTDB): domain Bacteria; phylum Acidobacteriota; class CAIWXX01; order CAIWXX01; family CAIWXX01; genus JACPPM01. The sequence goes on from JACPPM010000200.1 coordinate 54,535, forward strand.
CGCGAGACCCGCACTGGGAGCGTCTGCGCCGCACACTCGAGGATACGCCTGCCGACGGCAGTCCGCGGGACCACCGCTCCGCTACCGCTGCGGCTCTCGTGACGAGTCGCTATCGTCTAGCGGTCGAGGCCGGCTGGGAACCGCACTCCGCCCGCCGCATGCACCTCCTGCTGGAGGCGCTGGAGCGCCTTGGCGCGATCTCGCTCTACGTCACGCACGGCGCCAAGATCACGGGTCCGTACCGGCTGCTCGCCTTTTTGCTTGATCGAGACACCGACAGACTGCTGATCGCTCTCAACCCGCACATCGCCGCCACAATCCTCGGCACCATACCCAGCGTGGCCTATGTCTCGCTCGTCGAGGCACGCGCGCTCACAACCGACCCCAGCCGCCTGCTGCACCAGTGGCTATCCGCGTGGATCGGACCCGGCCAAGCGCGCCTCATCTCTATCGACGCAATCTGCTCGCATATCTGGCCCGACAGGGCCACGGACCGGAAGCTACGTGATCGGCGTCTCAAGGCCCGGGCCAGTCTCGACGAGATCGCCGCACTACCGTACTGGCAGGTCACCCCCCTCCGTCCTGACACCTGGCGCATTTCGCGCCGACGGGGCCTCCCCTCCGTCGGGGTGTACCGACATCGTCGTTGGGGTGTACCGGCATCGACGTTGGGGTGTACCGGCATCGACGCCCCCCCAGATGCCCATCCGCATCACAGCCGCTACCAGCGCGGGTCCCAGCCACCAGCGTCACTACCGGACGAAACCGCTCTAGTAGATACTAGAGAGTATCTAGGGCGCGAGGCCCTGGATGACCTCGCGCCCTCTGGGCCATGGAGATGAGGCGTCAGCTCGCGTGGTACGACTCCGTGGGCGTGGACCGGTTCGATATCGCCGTCTCTCTGAGCGCCGACAACAGCGACGGCATGATCTGGCACCGCGACATCACCGCCGATCGAGTCATCGCGCTCAGACCCTTCGCCGCGGCGCGCAACGCCGCTGGCGCGAACATCTACGTCCGGCCGGCTCGTGGTCACGACTGGCCGGTTCTCCTGCTCGATGACATCACTCGCTCTTGGGCGGATCGGATCCAGCGCGCCCGCGCCTGCTGCCTGGTCGAGACCAGTGCCGCCAATCACCAGGCGTGGATCCACTGCGCTCGTTCCCTGGATGAGCCGGAGCGGTGCGCGTGCCAGCGCGCGATCGCAACCAAGATCGGTGCGGATATCGGCTCGGTCAGTGGGGAGCACCTCGGCCGCCTCGCAGGCTACCGGAACAACAAACCCGGGCGCGGAGGGCACTGGGTACGCATCCATGCGATCGGCGCCGGCCCAGCGTGGGATCCGTCGCGCGTCCTCGCCGCTCAGAGTCCCGGCGATCTCCCGCAGCCGACTCCACCCCCAGGGGGGGCTGTGGTTCACGGCGGCGGCGGACCGGATGAGAGCGCCGACGAGTGGGGCTATGTATGCGGCCGGCTGACGTGGCTACGCGACTCGCACGCCTCGGACTCACGCATCACGGCCGAGCTCGCGGCGATGTCGGCGCAGCTGGAGCGACGCGCGGTCGCACGCCACAAAGCAAAGCCGGCACAGTACGCGGCCCGCACCGTCGCCAACGCACGCCGGAGGATCGGGGTGTGACCCAGATGTAATCACGATCGACTTGCGCTTCTTTGCACATCATCATCAACGTCGGAGGGCAGCTCTAATGGGATTCGAGTTCGAGGAAGAGACGAAGGAAACCACCAAAGCAATCAACGTCCGCGTGCCCCTGAGCCTATGCGCTGACTACGAGTCGGAGGCAACAGCTCGTAATACAACTGTGAGCAATCTGATCGTCCAGGCGATGCGGTTTGCAATACGAGAGGCACAACGGCACAGACGACAGACTGCGAAGCCTGCGGCACACCGGGAGAGCTAACCGATGACTCCGGAATTCCGGACCGGGAAGGACCCGCTTTGCGGGGGCAAGTTATCGTGTCCACTGCGTGTCCACATCACTGTTGTTTTTGCTTGGCGCTACAGCACAAATCGCGTGGACAAATCCGGCCGCAGCATGCGGCGGAATGCGGAAGAGCTAAGTAGCTGATCCCAGGAAAGGGGACAAAGTGTCCACAAACAAGACAGTGCGGCGTCACGAGGTCCGGGCGCGTCTCACGGACGAGGAGTACGGCGCGGTAGCGCATCTCGCGCAGGAGTCCGGGCTCTCGCAGGCGGATGTCTTGCGGAGGCTCGTCCTCACGCACTCAAAGCGAAAGTGGGAGCGCGCCGCAGCGGGCGAAATAGAGCAGATGACAACCGATGTTGAGGCGCTGAGCAAGCGCGTCGAAGCGCTCCACAGCAGGCTCGGCGGTGTGGAGCATGGACTCATGGCAGGCATCGAGACCTTGTCAAAGGACATCGTCATCGCGCGGAACGCCGCCCTCGAAGTCCAGGCGGCGCGCGGAGGAAGCGGCAAGACTGCCCAAGCAATCGAGGCCGGCATCCAGGATCTCTCCGCAGCGGTCCGGGAGCTGATACGCATTGACTCCCTGACCGCTCTCCGCGTCCAGGCGGTGGTCGATCTACACCCGAGTGAGACGGTCCGCCAGCGATTCGGGCAGTTGGTCGAGCAGGTCCGCGCCCAGGGAGGCGAAGTCTGATGCCGATCGTTAAGGCCGGATTTTCGGCCGGCTTGCACGGCCGGGCATCGCCGGCATCCTGGGGTCGCCGCGTAGCATATCTCGGCCGCGATCAGGATCAGGCCGCACTGCTCCTGGCGCGAGACGGCACGATCTCCAAGACCGGGGCGCTAGCAGAGCTGGGCGGTAAGCAGGCCGAGTATCACGAGGCGATCGTCGCGTGGACCCCAAATGAATGCCGCGCACTGGCCGAGCGATTCGGATCAGCCGAAGCGGCGAAGGAGGGGATCGCGAGGAGTATCGCGCGCAACCTCGCGGGTGAAGACGGCCATTATGTCGTCGCGATCCACGCCAAACGCCTCAGCACCGGCGAGCAGGCGTGGCATCTCCACGTCGCCATCCAGGGACGGGAGCCCGCGCAGTTTCTGGGCGCGAGAGGCCGGGCCCAGCGTGCCGTCGATGCCGCATGGCGCGAATGCGCCCCGAAGCTGCCGATCAACGACTGGACCAAGCACGCCCAGTTTGTCTGCATTCGTGCGGAGCTTTGCGCTCTGCAGACCCAGCAGAATAAGCTCTCCGGCGAGCGACGCAACGCACTCCGGCGAGCGCGCGGGCCGGCAAAGCTCGAGGTCGACAAGGAGTATGCCAGCAAGATGCAGGCGCTTGTCGAGCGTCGCCATGCCCTCGAGCTTGCGGCCGCCCAAGCCCGGTACGATGCTCGCGGGATCGGCGGGGGCGCGGAGCACCTTGTGGAGATCGAGCGCGCCGACATGCGTCGAGCGCAGGCGCTCTCGGTCATCGAGCGCAGATCGGAGGCGGTCCGGGCGCGGGGTGGTGCACTGACCCGTACGGATCGCCTGTGGCGCTCCGCACGCGCACAGGACGCCGGCGTCGGCCGAGGTATCGCGGCCGCCCTACGGGGCGTCCAGCGCGCCCAGCGGGGCATATCTGCCGGGATATCAGGCATGGCCGCGTCGGCGGCGATGTCGGCTCTGCCTGCGCCCATGCGGGCGATGGTCACGCCATTCCGCCTGGCCGGCCGTCTGATGGCCACCACGACACAGCCGGCACAGCGGGACGTCGAGAGTCCGCTTGCGCCGCTCCGCGCGCTGCGCCCCGTCATGGCAGGACTACGGTGTGTCGTGCACCTGGGGTCCGCTGTGCTCGGGCCTGCTCTCGCGCCCGCCAAGATTCCAACGGAGGTCGTCAGCTCCCCACGCAGCGCGATCACCAATGCTGCCGAGCACGCCGCCGGAGCGGCCGTGGGAGTCGTCGGCGGACCCATAGCTGGTGGCGCTGCCAAGGCGCTGACCGCTGTTCTGCGGGTCCTGAGTTCCGCCCCCCAAGTCATCCAAGAAGTCGAGATATAACGTCACGGAAAAGGAGTCACCAATGAGCACCCATGACCCGAATCCACCCCAAGGGGGGGCTGTGGTTCATCCGCGCGACAACATGTCGCCCCCATCGCCTCAGGCACTGGCTGCAGAAGAGAGGCGTTTGCGTCGATGGATCGATCAATGGTACCGAGATCGCGCGCCCGGCCGGTGCGCCCGATACGGATCCCAGATGCTGGATCCGGTGTGGCTGGAGATCGAGGCCACGGACTGGGGCTGGTGCTCAGTGCCTCTCATCTCCGTGGCGGAGTCATGGCGTAGGCACGGCCTCACGCGGCGTCTCCTCCAGTACCTGGAGTCGTTGCGAGGGATGCGGACGATCATGGTGAGGAATGTTCACTCTGACCATCTCCGAGAGGCTCTGGCGCGCTACGGTTACACAGATCTCGGCGGCGGCACGCACTGGCGGCGAGATTTGAGGTCGCCGGCGTCTTGGCTGCGTGGTCTCGCCATGCTCCGTTCTTGGTCGCGCCAGGTGTCATCGCCAGGACTCAGGGCAGGCGATGTTGCGCGGCGTGACTGACCGCGGCCGGCGGCAGAGACGTGGGTAGTCCGGTCCGAACAACATTGCAGCAAGGAGGAGCACAGGTGGCGTCAGAAGAGATGAATCAATCAGCGGTTCGCTGTCCGAAATGCAACGAAGGAGAGATCGTCGAGCGCGACAAATTCTGGGGGTGCTCCCGATGGGGCCGAGACGCGGATGGTGCCGTGACGGGGTGCGACTTCAAAGTGTGGAAGGAAGTCGCACATGGAAAGATCACGGAAAAGGACCTGAGGGAACTGGTTGCGGGCGAAATAACGCGCAAGATCAAGATGCGCAACAAAGCTGGCAAGGATTTCGAGGCGCCGTTGCACCTGAACCAGGAGACGTGGCGGGTCGATTTCCTGTTTGGGGAGGATGTGAGCACGACCAACGGCGGCCCGACGCCTGGGGCCGCGATCGGCGCTTGCCCTCAGTGCCATGAGGGGAGCGTGATCGCCTTCGGGGCCGGCTGGCAGTGCAGCCAATGCAGCTGGAAGCTGTGGCGGCGCAAGTGCGATGCGGAGCTCAGCGAGGATATGGCAAAGACCCTGATCTCCGGGGGCGTGACGCCGGTGCTCGCGATGACGAGTCGCGAAGGAAAGAAATTCAAGGCGGCGATGTCCCTTAAAGAAGACGGATCGGTGGAGTTGCGATTCGAGGACGATCACTAGCGCGCCGTGCCAGGACAAGGAGAAGTAATGCTAATCCGCATCGAAGTCAATACAGCCGCCGAGGCAGACGAGGTCCTTGACGCGTTGCGTCATCGCTTCTGGGGCCGCATCCGGGAAGTCGCCCACACACCAGTGTGCCGAGATGTGTATCTGATGCCTCAAAGTGTCGAGGTGCCAGGCCGGGAGGGACGCACATGCAGAGCGGACAGGCAGGACGAATCGCAATCATGACTACGCGCGGAAGGATGGCGAGTAGGAAGGGATTACCCTGGAGGGTACTCATGGGATGCGTATTGGTGTTGTTGGCGCTATTGGGTGCTAGTTGCGTCGAGGGTGTGGGGGCTGAACTCTTCCCCTCGAGTGCGGCGTCCGTGATTGGCGAGCCGCTTCGGGTATCCCGCGTGGAGGTCGTCACCGTCAATCCCGATGTACTGACGGAACAAGGGCCGACGCGCATCGGCCTGCGGATTTTCGGCGTGGAGCGCGTCGCCGAGCGCACCAAGATGGAACGGCGATCACGCACCAATTGGAGTTGGTTCGGGCACCTCGAGGGGGATAGCAGCAGTTCGGTGATCCTGGTCAACTGGGACGGGGATCTGTACGGCACGATCTCTGGATCGGCCGGCCGCTTCGCGGTCCTGCCGGGGTGGGAGGCCGGAACTTGCCGGTTGCTCGAGCCGGTGGTATCCCCCGGCCCGCAGTGCGCTGCCATCGAGTTCGGGGACATCCTCCCCGCGGAATACACGGCGATCGGCCCGGAGCCGATCACGCCGGCCGCTCCGGATGTGGTGACGGTCAACGTCCTAGTGATGTATACACAAGGCGCCGAAGACCGCGCCACCCAACTCGGTGTCACGATCCCAGCTGTGATTCAGGTGCAGGTCGACTCTACGAACCAGGCTTATGCTCAGAGCCAGGTTAGCCACCGGATTGCTCACACATTGGCGAAGGTGAGCTACGCCGACAGCGGATCGCTCTACACAGATCTGACGCGCATGGTGGTTTATGGCGATGGCTACTTCGACGACCTGCTCGTACAGAAGCAGGCGGTGGCAGCGGACATCCCTGTGTTGGTCGTGGGATTGTCGAGTGACGCCGGCGGCCTCGGCTCGCTCATGACGGTGGTGAGCGAGGCCTTCGCGCAGGACGCCGCAGCAGTCCTCAACACTGACAACGTGGCATTTGCCTGGGCATTTTCATTCGCGCATGAGATCGGCCACGTGATGGGAGTGCGGCACAACTGGGAGGACGATCCACAGACCACCCCATACATCTACGCGCACGGCTACGGCAAACAAGAAGCCGATTTCCGGGATATCATGAGTTATCCCAACGCATGTCCATCGGGATGCGTTGCGAGGAACTACTTCAGTAACCCGAATCTCAATTTCAACGGCTATCCGATGGGGATCGCGGAGGGAGCGGGCCCTCAGCCAGCGGATGCCGTGCGAGCACTGAACAATACAGCCCCCACGGTCGCAACGTTCCGGAACTATCTTGCCACCTGCACCTACGCTCTCAACGCTTACTCGCGCAGCGTGAGCTCTGCGGCGGGCAGCGGGTCATATGGTGTAACGACCACCGATGGGTGCCGGTGGTCAGTCAACACCAGCGACTCCTGGATCACGATCACATCGGCGCCATCTGCCTATGGCACCAGCGTAGTAACCTATACGTACGGGGAGCACGGCAGCCAGTCGAGCCGCGCCGGCACGATTACCGTGACCCCGGTTGATGGTAGCAGCGGCACCATCAGCTATATCCTCACTCAGTCCCCGGCCGGTGCATGCACCGTGTCAACCAATCCGACAGGCAGCGTGTTCTTCGCGACAGCTGGTGGCATCGGCAGCTTCGCGATCAACGTGAACAGCCAAGGCTGCGCCTGGACCGTAAGCAACGGCCTGCCGTGGGTCACGATCACGAGCGCCACCAGCGGGACGGGGAACGCCACGGTGACGTACACCGTGGCGCCGAACGCGAACTCAATGCGGAGCGGATACATCCAGGTGAACGCCGGCGGCTTTCAGGCGCAGTACGCTGTAGCGCAGCAGGGCAGGAGCTGCCCTGTTGTGCTCACACCGGGATCGGCCAGCTATGCGTCCGGTGGTGGAAGCGGATCATTCGGCATCACCGAAACGAGCGGGTGTGGCTGGACCGCGACGAGTTACGATTTGTGGCTCACGATCACTGGCGGAGCGTCCGGCACCGTGAGCTACTCCGTGGCCTCCACGAGCTCCACCACCGGACGCACCGGCTCGATCGTGGTTGATACGGGGGCGGGGAATCAGACTTTCATCGCCATGCAAAATGGGGTGGGCCAGACATGCGCTTACGCCGTGACTCCGTTCTCAGAGACATGGGATGACGACGGGGGATCGACATCGGTGTCGATCACCACAACCACCGGCTGCGCATGGAACTCCGTGAGTAACGATGCCTGGATCTCGTTCTCGGCTGGCTCCGGGAGCGGCAGCGGCTCGGTCACGATGAGCGTGGATGCCAACCTGGCGCCGGCTGCGCGCACGGGGTCGGTGGCGATCGCGGGCACCACGTATGCGATCGCGCAGGAAGCCTACGACAGCGGCGGGGGCGGCGGTGGCACGACCCCTGTGATCAACACGATCAGCAGCAAGAAGGCGAAGCCGAAGACGAGCGCAAAGCTCGTCGGCACGAACTTCTCTGCAACCAAGACGCAGAACACGGTTTACTTCGGCAAATACACAGCCACCATCAAGAGCGCCGGCACGAGCCAGCTCAAGGTCACGATCCCATCGCAGTGCAAGTCCGGGAAGACGTATCAGGTCTCCGTCAATACCAATGACGTCCGCAGCAACACGATCCCCTTTCAGGTCAAGTAGGAGCAAGTGATGAAACGATTGGTTTTCGCATTCTGTGTTTTCGGGCTAGGGATTTCGGCGCACAGGGCAGGCGCGCAAAGCGGTACGATCGCGATCACGGGTGTGGTGCCGGATGCGAATGGCCATACCGCGACCGTGAACTACAGTTGGAGCCAGACCGGGCCGGGGTCCAACAAACTCATGACGGGCGACCTCTACGTGCGCATCCTACAGGGTGTGTCACTAGCGCCTGACATCTACAATGATGGGTTCGGCACCATGTGTACCCAAGCCGCGTCCATGACGTGCGCTGGCACAACCGCGTACTTGGTGGGCTACGGCCGCTTCGGGGTGTGTGTGAACAGCGCCAGCAGCACAGGTTCCTTCACCATGGACGGCCTCCTCCCGGGCGTTGGCTACACAGTACAGTTGATCGGGTACCTCGAATGGACAGCAGATTGTGCGAGCCCTGTGCCCGTGGCTACGCTCTGCATCACGAGTGGTGTCAGCGCCTTGACGATGGGCGCTGGTCAGCCTCCTGTCGTCACAACGCTCGCTGCTTCCAGCGTCACTGGAACCACCGCAACGCTGAACGGAACGGTCAACCCGAACAACCTCAGCACAAGCCACTACTTCGAATGGGGCACAACTGTTGCGTATGGTAATACCACGTCTGTCGGACTCCTGTCCCCAGGCCCTCTCAACGGGGCCTGTACCACTCTAGCCACCGCCGGAGGATGGATAGCGAACGCGGTATCAGCGGGGCTGACCGGCTTGACGGGCGGGCAGACGTACCATTTCCGGGTCGTGGCCACCAACGCACAGGGCACGACCTACGGCGGCGACCAGCAGTTTGCGGCCGCCCAAGTTCCTTCTCTCACAACCAACCCTGCAACGGGCGTTGGCAGCACCACAGCCACCCTTAACGGTGTCGTCACGACCAACGGCTTAACCGCGAGCTGGTGGTACGAGTACGGCACCGGCAGCGGTGTCTATCCCAACAGCACACCAGGCGGGACCGTGCCGGGCGGCACGCCCAGCGCGGCAGTCAGCGTGACTCTCAGTGGGCTACTGCCCAACAGCACATACTATTTCCGTCTCGCTGGTGCGAATGCGAACGGGACGGGATACGGGATCGAGCGCAGCTACACGACTGGCAGCGCCGCTCCTCCTACGGCTATCACGGGTGCAGCATCGGGGGTGAGTACCGTGTCGGCGATACTGACAGGGACCGTCAATCCCGCAGGATCCGCAACCATGTATTGGTTCGAGTGGGGGACATCGGTCGGCTACGGCAACACGACCCCATCGCAATCCGCTGGCAATGGCACGAGCAACGCGTACGGCAGCTATCCGCTGAGCGGACTCACGAGCGGCCAAACCTATCACTATCGGGTCGTCGCGCAGAACGCATCAGGTACCGGGTACGGCTCGGATGTCGCCTTCACGACAGGCGCGACTAATCCCCCGGCCGTGACGACCGGCTCCGCATCGAGTGTGGGCACGACGTCCGCAACCCTTGGAGCCACCATCAATCCGAATAGCTCCGCCACGAGCTGGTACGTCGAGTATGGTCCGACCACCAGCTACGGGCAGACCGCCTACGGCGGCACAGTCCCGCCAGGCTCCTCGAACGTCTCAGTCAACGTTACCATAACAGGACTGACCCCAGGCACTCTCTACCACTGGAGGCCCGTCGGCACGAACGGCATTGGCGGACGCAGCTTCGCGCCGATGGCGTATGGCACGACGTACGGCGCCGACTCGACGTTCAGCACGACGAGCGTGAGCTATCCCGGGCCTACGGTGACGACGGAAGCAGCGTCGAACGTGGGTTACACAGGCGTGGTTTGCAACGCGACCGTGAATTTCCAAGGCGACAGTGGCACCTACTGGTTCGAGCTGAGCACATCACCGGGCGGTCCATACACGATCACCTCATCCACCGGCTCCGGTGCGGGAGCGACGGACGTGTACGTAAGCCGCGCTGTCTCCACGCTCTCCCAGGGGACGACTTACTACGCTCGCGCCGGTGCACAGAATTCGGGAGGAACTACGTACGGTGCGGATGTCTCCTTCGTCACAGACACTGCCGGCGTGGGCGTACCCATTGCGAACACGCTCGACGCCAGCAACATCACGACTACGGGTGCTGTGCTCAACGGCACGTACCAGCCGAACGGGGCGTCGTCGAGCCAGGTGTGGTTCGAATGGGGCACCAGCGCATCGAGTCTCTCAAACGCCACGAGCATCCAAAACGGAGTTGGTGGATCCACCGAAACCAGCTACAGCCGGAGCCTCACCACTCTCACCGCGGGAGGCACCTACTACTTCAGGCTGGCGTGCAGCACGCCTACGGGAGGCACTGCCTACGGCGCCACGCTCACTTTCACCACCAGTACCACGCCGGTCACGTATCTCGAATTCAGCAACTTCAAGTGCAAGTGGAAGGATGTAGCCAACTCCAATCTGCTTGGTGGTAGCGGAAAGCGTGGTCTCGCTCGCAAGAGCCGGGCCTCGCTCACGTTCACCGGCACCGGCATCGATCTCTACTCGATGCTCGACAAGACACTCGGCAAGATGAAAATCACGATCGACGGTGCCGCGCTTCGGCATCCCGTCACAATTAGACGGCTCACCGCCGACCGTGGGCTCGTCACGGACATCATCAATCCCACGAAGCTCGGTCGGAAATCCGGGAAGGGATCTCCGCTCTCCACCACGGTGGATCTTTACACACCGGGAGCGACACAGTTCCAAGAGATTCTCTACTCGATCTCCGGGCTATCCAGCGGACAGCACACACTGCGAGTCGACGCGGTCGCGCCCAAGGGGACGAAGCGCTACCACATTTTCGTGGACGCGGTGCGAGTGCGTGAGTGAGTCAAACGACGCGCCAGGATGGCCCAGGACGCGTCCGGAGAGGCGAGGTAGGGGTCTAGGCATCCCCCCGAACAACGAAGGAGGACGGGCATGAAGAATGAGTTGGACGACCAGATTGCGCGGACCGCGGAGCGGCTGTCGCGGCGTGGGGCCTGCCGCCGGCGACGCATGCGGCACCAGAAGAAGTCCATGCGCGCTGACCGCTGGGCGATTCGAGCTCGCGAAATTGTCCCGCCAGAGCATGGGCGCATGGCGTGGGCATCCGATGCGGCGCGTGAGATCCTGCAGGACCTCTTGCGTGTGGGTAAGGTGCCAACGCAGATCTTCGGCGTCTTGGAGCGTGAGTTGGGTGTGTGCAAGAGGCGCGGAGCAAATTCGGCATTATTGCTGAATGAGCCGCTCGCGGTAACGATCCTCGAGGCGGCTGCGCAGCGCGTAAATGGACGGGATCGCCTCGCGCGTGTCGTTGCCGTCCTGTTCCTCTCACTCGAGGAGTGCCTGCTGGCGACGGGGACGCGGAAGGTAGTCTCTGGCGCAGCGGTGGAGCGCTAGGATGAGTGCTGGCGTTATGCTGGAGCAGGTGTGGCCATGGATCGCGGCGTGGCCCTTCCGCCTCGTGGCTGCCGTCGTCGCGCGCAAGCCCGAGGTCCTCGCAGTGGTGCCGCACCTGCCAGCCGTTGCGCTGGCGTGCTGGGGACTCTGGTTGTGGGCTCGTCTCACGCGCAGGCAGCTACTCCATACGTGGCCGCGCCTCTCGAATTTCCTGGGCTCGGGATGGCTCGCGCCTATCGCGACATGGTTCACTGCGCTCACTCTGATGCTCATTCGCGGCACCTGGCTCGTGCGAGTCCTGCCAGGCCACGAGGTCGGTGCAGTATCGCACGCCGGCGCCCTCATGCTCTATCCGGCCGCGGCGTTCTGCGCATGGCGGATTCTGCCGCCGCTGGCGCGCAAGGGCAACCTCGGATCGGCCGTGTGGGCCGCGGTGAGGAATGTTCGGGTGCGGTCCGGCGCTCCCTTCCTTCTGCCGGTGCGCATACCTCTTCGGCCGTGCAGAAGGCCCCGAGCGTGGGACATGGGACCCGCTGTGCTGGCACCTGACCGCGGCACCGTCTGCCGGCACACGCTGGTCCTTGGAGGGTCCGGAGCCGGAAAGGGTGCGTCGGTGCTCGGTCACATCATACAGAGCACGCACCTGCCGCTCATCTATCAGGACGTCAAGGCGGAGTGCCCGCTCCTTGTTGACCGGTGGCAGCGCCGCGGCAAGCCGCCGATTGTGTGGGGCGCGTCGCGTCCGGGCGGCTGGCCGTCGCTCAGCTGGAATCCTCTCCAGGAGGCATACGACGACCCAGATTTCGAGGATGCGTGCGGCGGGCTGGCAGGTGCGCTGCTACCAGTGGTCAAGGGCGAGAACGCATGGGTCACCGACACGGCCCGTCTGCTCCTCACGCACATTTTTTCGCAACGCGTGTACAGAGCCCTCAGCGAGATTCGCGACGAGCTGAAGGGGCACGGAATCGCGGCGGTTCTCACGAGAGTCGGTTCGGCGGCTGGGCTCGACGAGCAGCTCGCCGGAAAGAACGCGAAAGAGTACGCGTCGAACGCCCTCCAGACGACCCTTGATCACTTTGGGGTCGGGTGGGCGCGCGCCGCCACGACTCTGCACAACTTCAGTCTGTCAGATGTCCTGACCACCGACTGCTACGTGCTATCGAATGAGTCCGATGAGAAGCGGCGTCTTCCCCTGCAGGTCTTCTGGCGGATGTTGTTCCGCAGAATGCTCAAGGCGTCCGAGCTGGGAAATATGCTATTGCTGGATGAGGGGCTCGCCGCAGGCTACATCCCGGGCTTGGCAGATGCGCTGAATACGATCCGCAGCAAGGGTGGTGCGATCGTCTTCGCGATTCAGAATAGCGGGGGACTCAAGGCCGTCTACCGGGACGAGGCGGAGGCCGTGTCGGAGGCTTTCGCCTCAAAGATTGTCCTGCTCAGCGGGCTTAATCCGGAGGACCTCCAAGCACTCACGAAGCAGATGGGCGAGTTCACAGTGGTCCGCGGACGGCCGCTGCTCCCAGTCAAAGGTGAGCAGATTGCATCCTTGCTGCCGATCGAGTACGCGAGCAAGCTCGCGCTCCTCCCGAAGCAGTGGTGGGGCGTCATTCGAATCCCGGGTGTGGTGCGGACGGGCCGGCCCATCCTGGCGCGGATGATGGCGAGTAGTTTCGCCGTCCAGGAGCCGCACCCACACCTGGCGGAGGCGATGCAGCGGGCCTATCCCGCCCGACCATTCGCAGGCACAGCTGTGAATATCGTCCCGGAGGCTACTCCGGCCGAGCCAGACTCCACACCGCAGGCATTCGGACTATAGAGGAGGACAGATGAGACAGAGAATCGAAACACTGATCGTGCAATTGCGCCTTCGGGCAGGTTGGCGCGCACCGCTCGTTGTCGCTTGCGTATTGGCCGCTTGGATGTTTCTGCTGCCAACCACGGCTTATGCCCAGGAGACTATTGGCAGCAAGTTTATGGAGGACACGATGCGCAAAGCGCTCGTGCCCGTCGTCATGGCGTTCATGACCAAGGTCAGTAACTTCGTGACCCCATTGCTGGCGGGGTTGGCTACAATCTTCGTAATCTGGACCGCGATCAAGAACTTCCTCGCAGACAGGCCCTTCCAAGAGACCTTCGCAGAGATTCTGATGACACTGCTCATCGTCACGGCCCTCACGAACACGGACAACTACAGGTGGCTCTTCTGGGACATGATGTATGGTGGGCTCTACACGGAGCTTGTTGTCCCTGCCGGCGAAGGGGATACGGGCTTCCCGGCGGCTGTGCAAGAGCTGGCTCACCAGCAAGCGGAACGCTCCGCGAAGTGGAACCTCAGCACCGGCATGACGATCATCCAGCGCATCGGCGAATCCATCAACACACTCGAGACAGGAGGCGTTGCTTGGCTCATGCAAATCGGCGCACTCTTTGTCGAGCCCCTCATGACGTCCGCCACCATCTTTGCGATAATGTCGATCGCTTTCTTCGGGGCGATCGGCCAGATATTTCTCTCCATGTGGCTACTCGACTTCACGAAGGACTATACGAAGAAGTGGTTCGGCTGCTATATGGGCGCGATATTCTCGTTGGTAGCAATCAGCTTCTTCGCGCCATTTCTGAGCGGGTGGTGGAGTGATGTTGTGGCCGAAGCGGTACAACTCGAGAACGCGAACAAGGGCATCACGGAAAAAATGCTTACTCCTGGCCTCATGAAGCAGTTCGTGTGGAGTTTCTTCGGCATCATGGCAGCCCTCAAGGCGCCCAGTTTGGGGAAGGAGCTGTTCCGGTGAGTGTGATGATGATGGATGCGACGCGACAGCGGTTGGTAGCAGCGCTCATCGCTCTCGCAATCATGATGGCAATTGTCGTTCCGTGCGCGAGCGCAATGCCTCCGGTCTTCATGAACGAAGTCATCGACATGGCTCAAGACAACCAGAAGGTAGCGAGAATTCTGAGCGAGCTCGGGAGCTGGCACGCCACGGTGTCATCCGCTATTCAAACCTACCAGATGATGCGTCGGATGACCGAGACACTCACATCGGTTGTGGGGTCACTCGACAATCTCAGTCTGCGGGTAGTCCCACGTATCAAGTTGACGAGCCTCCTTGGGCTCGCATTCAACAACACAGAAATGCAGAAGTTTTTCGAGCTGATGGAAGGTGGGGCTAAGCTCAGCGATCTAGCGGAACTCTCCGGTTTCATGCAGAACCACTTTCTCACGCAGTACGACACTATTTTCCCTGACAGCTACAATCCGGTCAGCACAGACCCCGAGACCCCTCCCTTGCGTGCGAAGGATTGGGAGTTTGTGTGGGGGTGGGGGACGCTGAACCCGACCGACGCGGAGCGCGGCATGCTAACTGCCGCCGAAGGTCGGATGGCTTGGCGCAAGATGCTCGCCGTCCGTAACCAGGCCAACCTCGCATCCATGCGCGGCATGGCGGAAGACAACACAACCGCGCTCTCTGCCTTGGCGGACAAGGTCAGGGAGGCCGAGAAGAGCGGAAAAGCTTACGACGCGATCATAGCGCAGGTCGGTGCCATGCTCGGCGACGTGCAATTGCAGACCGAACTCATCACCGGCCAGCTCGAGATGCTGGTCCAGGCAGGGGGCGAGGAAGTTGACCACATCGGCGCGGTTCGCAACGCCACACCAGAGGCTGTTGAGGCGATTTGCAAAGACGCCGGTGACGGATTGAATGGCTCGGCCTCGCTCTACTTCAGGCTGGGGTGGTGATCGCCGCCATGCCCCGGTGCGAAGACGGAGTGCCGGCAGTCACGACGAGTCCTTCGCCGTCGCTCGCCTGGGCCCGCTCTCACGCCCCGCGTCTCGGGCACGCTTCGCTCTCCGGCTCCGTTGCAGACGGGTCCCCTCCCGCCTTCGGCGGGAACCCTCCCCATCTTCACTCCGCCTCCGGCCTGAGAAGCGGGGACGCGGGCCTTTAGGGCGAGGCGACGGCGAAGGACTCATCGTGAGACAGGCGGCGGCAGACAATACACAGTAATGCGTGTATTGCCGCCAAAGCCGCACGAGGCGCCGGCTCAGGATCTATCGTGAGACAACCGTAAGAACTCCATGAAGACGATTATCTGTCCGAATCCGAACTGCGGATACCGAGGTACGCCACGAAGAGAAGCGCGGGGGAGCGCCTTACTGGGGTGCTTTCTGATGTTCCTGTTTCTGCTTCCAGGCATCTTCTATTTCATGCTCAAGAGCGGGTGGCGCTACTACTGCCCGCGATGCGGCCTGCAGATGGGCGTGCAGAACTGAGGTGATGCCGCCAAGCCTGGCACCCCGAGTTGGCGAAATGCGTCAGCTGCGTCGGGCGGAGTATAATACACATGTGACCGCAGCCCTCGGGAATTGCAAACGATTTGGCATCTTAAACCCCTATCGAGGTTGGCGCACATGAAGATTCGCCTAAATTCCACTCCATCGTCCAAGGAGCCGAGTCCGATCACTCCGCCAGTCATTCTTCATCTCAGCCCAGAAGTTATCGCATGCGCTGAGAAACAGCGGGAGGACTGCCTGAGAGAGCAGCGACGGAAAGAAGACGCTCTGAGAGCGGACGAAGAAGAAGAGGCACAACGAGAGGAACAGCGCCAATCGGGCGCGCGCCTCCATGAGTCTGTAGCTTTGCGGCAGCTGGCAAATGCTCGAATCGAAGAAGAAAGGGCGGCCCGAACGAAGGCGGACGAGGCGCACACAAGGGAAGAAGAAATCCGAAGGCAACGACTCGGTGAAAGGGAATCTGTCTCCGTCGGAGCCGGAGGTAAAACCGGAGGCTCCAAGGCCAAGGAGAATGCGGAGGATGAGGATGAGAAAGGCGGCTCAACCCCTTCGACCTTCATCAGCTTCTTCCGTCGTTTCTTCGCGCCCCGGGGATGACCGTTGGAACTGTAGGTCCCCCTATCCCCCGCCCGGGGTAACGCGGAACGGAGGCTCGGGCGCCGGCGCAGGATCTATGGTGAGACGGGGGAACGGAACAGCCGGCGAATGAAGTTTATAGTTGGCGCTCCTTTAGGTACTGCGCAAGTGCCTCGATCACAATATCGACCATTTCGCGTCGGGTGCTCGCTGCGGCCACCTTCAGGCGATAGTGGAGCTCTTCCGGCAAATTGAACGTAGCCTTTTTCATCGCCGCTTTTCCGAATGGCGACTGCGCCTCTATACGCTGTATAGCTGTAGCCTGTATGCCTGTATGTCCAGCCTGCCTTTGTCCGGTGACTCCTGCCAATCCTACGCGCTTAGACATTTTCTCAACTCCTTTACGAGTAGTCGCAATTCCTTGGTCGCCGCTGAGTGTGGCGCAAGACCGGAAACGGTCCGCCCCGCGACAGATGCCTCTGCTAGGGCCACCCGTTGTGCTATTTCGGCACGGCAGACAGGCAGTCCGATGCTTCTGGCAGCTTCGCGAGCCTCATCGCCGATTGCCGTGCCGACGATCCGCCGGCTGATCACGATGTAAGCACGCAACCCCGCATTGCTGCTCCGGGCGCGTGCGATCATCTCCGCCATCCCTTCGCCGCTCCACAGGTCGAACGCAGACGGCTGGATCGGAACAAGAACGAGATCCGCGACAGCCAGGGCCGACCGCGTAATGCTCTCGGCGCCCGCTGGTCCCCCAGGGGGGCAGTCAATCAGGATCATGTCGTACTTGTGGCGGAGTTTGGGCACCTCAGCATGGAGGATTGGCGCCGGCATAGCGACGACATGGAAAGGGATTGAACCCTCCGATCGAACGCCACGCCAGCGAACAACGGATCCCTGCGGATCGGCGTCAACGAGAAGTGCCTCAAGCCCTTCTTCCCCCAGGATCCCAGCCAATCCGAGCGCGATCGTGGTCTTGCCACATCCGCCCTTCTGGTTGGCAATCACAATAACGTGACCCATATGTCTGTAGATACAGACTACAGCGATACAGCGATCTTGTCAAGTCGCGCCGTGCGTCGCCGGCGCGAGAGAGCGACAGCGGAGTTCGGACCGCCGCTCGCCCAGAGTCCCTGGGCTCCCTCCTCAACCCCGCTGGGCGGGGACCCGATGCCCCCTAGCCCCGTCGGGGAACCCGGACCCAGCGAGGGCGATGGACGACGAGGTGTCAGGACCTTCGCGCAGATCCACCAGGACCGTGGCTTCGAGGAGCCGCGGAATTCCGGACCTGCGCGCGGCCGGGCGGCCGTGCTACTCCAGGGGCAAGCCCCTGGACCCATGTCCCACCTATCCCCCGAAGGGGGTAACGCGGACGGAGGCTCCGGCTCAGGATCTATCGTGAGACACGATCGATCGATCGACATAGCCCCGGCCGCGGGATCGGAAAGGAGTTGACTTTTGACCCCACAAGTGCCAACCTTCGCCTATGGGTACCCGTAGGGCAGACAGGACCGCGTTAGATCTGCGCGAAGCACTCGGCGCGTCGCAAGAGACATCGGATTTCTCCACCGCCTCGGGCCGGAAACGAATCAAGGCGAGGTCGTTGTGGAGTTCGATGGGCGGTTTTACCGCATTACGAAATTCGATTCAGCGTGAATTAGGAGGATCTCATGGCTAGAATCCACGACACCAGCAAGAGCCTGCCGCGTGTGCGCGATACGAGCACGGCCCTCGCGTGTATACCAGCCAAGAAAGTGACGACGACCCTGGGCGCTAATCGTACGCCTCACTTGAGGCAGGGTGCAAAGGGGCCCATCAGCTTGCTCGCGTTAGCGGAGCTCCTGAGCCAACAGTTGGCGTCCACAGGCGGCCGACCAGGTCTCGCAAACGCAGAGCGGCGCCAAAAGATCCCTACGTTGAAGGGGGACTGGCAAAGGCTCAAGCATATCGCGTCCCAGCTGCAGCAACGAGGCGTTCCCTGCACACCGGGGCAGGTGGCGGGCATATTGCTCCACGAAGACATTAATTGGCTCGAGGCCGCGATATAGAGAGAGAAGCCGGAAGGACGCTCTCCGGGAAAAGCAACCTGAAGAAGAACGCCAGAGGAACTACGATCGCTAGACCGTTGACGGCGAAGCAGCGGCGGGAGGTTGCGGCGCTCGCTCAGCGACCCGACGGCGAGATCGACTACTCCGACATTCCACCGCTCGAAGACAAGTTCTGGAGGGACGCCGTCCGGAATCCTTTTTATCGTCCGGTCAAGCGACAGCTCACCGTGCGGTTGGACGTGGATGTGCTCGTGTGGCTGCGCAGCCAGGGCAGGGGATACCAGACGAGAATCAACGCCCTGCTGCGTGAGGAGATGCTCAAGAGGATGGGCAAGAAAACAGCGTAGCAAATCCCCCCAGACCCCCCTCCTAATACTAATATGCGCTGTCTCCGCAGCGCATCTATCTGATGCGGCTCAGAGTGATGTTACCTGGGAGGTAACATTTGTTACCTCCCAGGTAACATCCCTTCTCCTCGTGCCCGTCCTGCCATCCGGGCCACGGTGAACCACTGCCCCCCCCCTGGGGGTGGAGTCGGCGGCAGAGAGCTTCCGGGATTCCTGCCGTGGGACGGTGGCGCTAAGAAGGAGCCCTCGCGCACAGCCCTGCAATTGTAGCTACAGAAGGAGTTATAATGGTTCGTGAGGTTCGCGTGGGATGAAACTAAGAATACGGAGAACATTCGGAACCACGGCTTCGACTTTGCCGATGTGTGGGAGCTCTTCGAAAATGCACTCCTCGTGGACCTGGATACTCGCGAGATTATGGCGAGGACCGGTGGATAGGGATCGGACTGCTCAAGAGTGTGGCGGTCGTGGCCGTCGTCGTGTTTGCCGAGAGAGGACCGGAAACCGTGCGAGTCATCTCGCTCACGAAGGCAACGAAGCATGAAAAAGAAAGATACGAAAACGCCGTCAAGGACTGACTGGAAGCGAGTCAAGGCCATGTCCGATCCTGAGATTGATTGCTCCGATGTCCCTGAGCTCGGCGAGGATTTCTTTGCGCGAGCGGTTCTCTGGCCCGGGCCCAAGAAGCAAATCACTCTACGGCTTGACCCTGACGTCTTGGATTTCTTCAAGCACCAGGGCCGTGGCTATCAACGGAACATCAACACCGTGCTGCGGCGATACGTCGAGCTCCAAAGGCAGCGACACGCCAGCTAAAGCCGATTCCTCACAAACGATGGCACGCCCCAGCGTGCCATCGCCTCACCTCGTGACTTTCTCGGTGGGGCCGGAATGGATGTGAACCACAGCCCCCCCCTGAGGGTGGAGGGGGCTGCGGAGAGCTTCCGGGATTCCTGGAGTGGGGCGGCAAAGACCAATCGTCCGGCTCGCCGCGTGAGACAGCTTGAAGACAAGGCTAGCGCAGTGGCAGGTACTGGACGCGCTGTGCCAGTTCGCCCGGTTCGGCGAGCACGGCCAGCAGGTGGAGATCGGCGACGAACTGCCCGATTGTCATGCGCAATTGGTGGGCATAGATCACGCCGGTGAACGGGCGTCCTGCATTCTGCCACGCGTGAGCATGCCTAAGGAAGTCCTCGTCTTGGGTCACCACCACCCTCTCGAGCTCGCAAGCTCTGGCAAGCACGGCAGCGTCGCTCTCGCCAACGTGTCCGTCCTGCTGGACACTCAAAACATCTATGCCAGCCATGCTCAGAGCCGCGGTGACCGCGGCCGGCACGTGCTCGTCCATGTAGAGCCGCAGGCCCACTACAAGCGGCCCTCAGCCTTCATGCGAGCAAGGAATGGAGATTCGCCTTCTCGCGCGCGAAGATCCTCCACGCGTCGGACCTGGGCACCGATTTCTACATCCATCTCAGGCTTGTGATCGTAGTAGTACGAGAGCGCGGCATGAATCTGCGCCAGGCTGATCTGCCGATAGTGCTGAATGAAGATCTCCTCGGGGCTCCATCCGTGGGCGAGGTGATCGAGCGCGATCTCCACAACTTTGCAGGAGGTTCCCTCGATCGTGGCTCGTCCCTCCGCGTCGAGCCGGATATGTGGAACTGACGTGACAGCTTTGGACAACTTGCTTTCCTCCTCCCTCGAATATACTACGTGCTCTCTCATCCAGCTTTGCTGATCGGCACAATTTTCTCGGTCGTTCGTCTCTCAACGGCCTCGCGCCGTTCCTTGATATCCATCGGAGAGTAATGCAGCTCCGCAATCCGGACGTCGGTCCGCAGCACGCGTGCCGCCATAAGCAACCCAGCTTGCTGCGTGATGTCACGGCCGAAGGTTCTCCGGAGGTCGTGGATGTTAACATTCGGGATGTGTGCTGTCGTCCGGATCCAGTTCCAGTGGTTCTTCAAGTCTTGTCTCCCGCGATCCGGATCTTGACCGGGAAACACGAAAAGAGAACGCCTGGGTACTTGCCTGAGCTTCCCGATCGTATACGCCGGGAGTGGGACTTCCTGGGATTTGCCGGCCTTTGTTTGCGGAAGTGTCCAGATTGCTCGCTCGAAGTTGATGTCATCCCACTTCGCCCTCAGTACTTCGCTCTTGCGAGCTCCCGTCGTCACAAGCATGAGGAACGCGGTGCGTACGAAGGGTTCGGGAATTTGCTCGATCGCGATGAGGACGCGCTCGAGCTCCTCTTCAGTCAACGCCCGCTTGCGAGGGGGCGGCTCGGGGTACCGACGGACCTTTCTCGCCCGATTCTCCATGATCAAGCTGCGCCTCCATGCCTCTTGCAGGCATCCGCTCACACTGGCCAGAAACCTGTTGGCCGCGGCGTTGTGACCTTCAGCAGCCAGCCTCGCTGCCGGCTTCTCGATGTCTTCCACGCTCACTTGGTCGAGTCTCTTCTCTCCGAATTCTGCCGATGCCTTGCGGAGATAATTACGGTCCTCTGATGGCCTTTTCTTCCGCAAAGCTATTCGCTCGAGGTACTCGGTGATCCATTCGCGCATCAGGGGTATCGCCTGACGGCGTTGCTTATCAGCGAGAGGGTCGCCGCCCTTGATCACGCACGCGAGCTTTTCGATCGCCATCTGACGTGCGGCTTCAACCGTGAGGGGACCGTAAAGACCGAGAGTGATTCTGCGCCTCGTCTTGCGACCGCCGTACCGCAGCACGAATGCCTTACGACCACGCGGAGCCTCCTTGCTCCCGGGATAGGCAACGACACCGAGACCGGGGATCTCGTTGTCCCAGACGTAAGCACGATCGC
This sequence comes from Acidobacteriota bacterium, assembly GCA_016191015.1. Taxonomy (GTDB): domain Bacteria; phylum Acidobacteriota; class CAIWXX01; order CAIWXX01; family CAIWXX01; genus JACPPM01. The sequence continues at coordinate 76,106 of JACPPM010000200.1, forward strand.
CCGCGTTTGTCTCGAGAGAGTCAATCAGGCGCTTAGTGAGTCGACCTTTCATCCTACTCCTCCTGTGTCAGTGCGCTGGTCAGTAGGTTGCTCGGGTACCACCAGGGTACCACGCACTCATAGTAACCCGCCGACACCAGAATACGCTTCACACGACTAAGTGTAACATAACTATGAATGTCGTCAACACCCAAATACGCCCGGCAACGTATAAAACGTTTACAGCCTACTGACTACGAATCAGTAGGTCGGGAGTTCGAGCCTCTCCGGGCGCGCCATGTTTTCAATATTTTGCGAGAGATCGACCGGTTCGATGCTTCGGCTGGCGACCGCCGGGCAACCAGTGGGGTGGCAACGGCCACGGATGGCGCGCTTCACCAGCTCTCGCGACGCGATCTCCTCGCACACAATGGGTAGGTCCCGCCCCGGCAGCGGGAGACTGCGGCCCTCGCCCAGAGACCCGACAGCGACATCGACTATTCCGACATTCCCCCGCTCGAAGGCAAATTCTGGAGGACCGCCGCCCGAAATCATTTTTACCGCCCGATCAAATGACAGCTCACCGTACGGTCGGACGCGGATGTGCACGTGTGGCCGCGCAGCCAGGATGGGGGTAACAGACCGGTATCAACGCCCTGCCGCCTGAGGAGATGCTCAAGAGCATGGGCAAGAAGACAGCATAGCGAGGACTCGAAATCCCCCCACAGCCCCCGTTGGGGTCGAGTCCGTCGCGCGCGTCTATGATCGTGCGGCCTGTGCCACCAATTGATCGAATCTGGCGATCAATCTCTTCGGAGCGTGCTTGAGCAAGTAGTCACGAACGCGCTGCGCGTCGATCCCTACGAGGATAAGCTGCGACACATCCCGGTGATCATCCGGCCGGGGCGATTTGAGTTTCAGATAGACCACAACCTCAACGGGGGCCACCGCGATGCCCTCGCTACTGGGCGCGCTGGCGAACGCTTCCGCGAGGTGCTCTTCGCCCGGTCCGATCGAGAGATAGTCGATCGGCACGTCACCGACCATGAGGGGCACCTCCGGGTGCATCGTCACGACGCCGCCCTCGTGCTTGATGAATGCTTCCTCGCCCACAAGGTAGTCGACGTCTTTCGTCGTCCGGGGGTGACCGTAAGCTCCAACCGCCATCCCCCCGACGAGAATGTGTCGCACCCCGGCCTTCTTGAGCAGCTCGTTGGAAGTTCTGGCAGCGTTGACTATGCGCGGCGCGACCAGGTCGAAGACTCGGTTGAGGTCAACCTCGGCATCCTCGGTTGGCGGATTGATCTGGATCCGAGCAGAAGGGCCAGACGCGTCGGTATCGTCGGGGGGCTCTCCGCCGGGATCTTGCGGAGCTCCGAATCGTATGCTGGGCATGCTCTCACTTTACCACCAATCCAGCTCGCTGATCGGCGCGATCTTCACTGTCGTGCGTTTCTCTGCCGCCTTGGGCGGTCCTCTGGCCTGGCCCAAAGAAGCAGATCACCTTGCGACTTGACCCCGACGTCTTGAAGTTCTTCGAGCGCCGGGGCCGTGGCTATCAACGGAACATCAATACAGTGCTCAGGCGGTACGTCGAGCTCCAAGAGCACCGATGCGCCGGCTGAGACGGCGCGCCCTGGCTTCAAACCTGTGCAATTCCAGGATGCTCCCGCGACAGAAAATTCAAGCCCGCGTACACCTTCAGGTCGATCAGGGCGCCGTCGCGCCGTTTCTGATCGAGCCACTCCGGGATCCCGGCCAGCGGAACCGCGTGAACGGCGATGTCCTCGTGCTGATCGCCGCCGCCCTCGCCGGACCTGACCAGGCCGCTCGCTCGAAAGACCGCAATCACCTCACTCGAAACCCCCGCCGAGACGACACCTTCCGTCAACAGGGTCAACGACCGCGCCTGGTAGCCCGTCTCTTCGAACAACTCCCGCGCGGCTGCCGCCGCCAGGTCCTCCTGGCCGCCGGGGTGTTGATCACCAGCCAGACCGGCCGGGAGCTCGACGACCCGCTTCTGAACCGGCGGGCGGTACTGTTCGACCAGGATTAGCTTGTTGTCATCGGTGACCGCGATGATACCGACAATGCCGCAGATCTTCTGTCGTTCGACGTACTCCCAGGCGCCTCTGCGGACAAACCGCAGGTGCTTGCCCTCGGCGATGAGGATTTTTTCCCTGGAATCCAGATGACGCGGGGTGTGCCTCACAGTACCTCCAACTGCCTCTCCGTGGGCCTCAACCAGCCGCCGATCGCAGCGGCTCGTCGGGCGAGTAAGGCAGAATGCCGCGGACGGCCTCGCCCTCGGACAACCGCACCAGCACGAAGCCGTGCGACCGTGGCGCCGGTGCGTCATAGTTCGCCACGAAACGGTAGAGATGTCCCTCAAACTCGATCGTGCGCGCATTCGTCCATGTGGATTTTGGACGGCACGACTCCACCTTGAGTTGCCAGCCGTCCGCTCCATCGCCGTGGATGACACGATCGACGACCAGAGGCGAGGCTGGCGTCAGCCGTTGTTTCCGCCACGACCGCACGAACACGGGGAGGAACCCCTCTCCGCCTGCATCATGCAGCAGCACGTCCTCCGGATCATAGTCGATGACTCCACGGAACGCCTCACCTTCTGCAGGGCGTCGAAGCAGGAACACATAGGGCCGCTTCGACGGGCGCCTCTTCTTCCCCCCACGCACCACCGTGAAGAACTCCCCCTCGAAGCGAACGGTCCTCGGTGGCGTCCAGTCGGGCTTCGTCCTGCACGAAGCGACTCGCAGGTCCCACCCACGCGAACCGATCGCTCTGGTGACGTGGTCACGCACGAGAGGGATCCTGAGGTCATGACTGAGCCGCTTCAGACGGGCGGCGGCGCGATCCAGGAGGGCCAGCGGTAGTGTCCCGGGAGTTTGCCCGGCGTGCCCGGCGGCTAGCGCCCGCACCAACCCCTCGATCACAAAGAAGCTCAAGATCCATGTAACGGGATGGAAGACGAACGCGACGAACCCCGAGAAGCCCGAGCTGACGGCAGCAAACTCGACCGGAATGTCTTGTCCCTTATCCACGGCGGCCGCGAGCAGCGGGTCCATCTGGCTGTCCACCGCGATATGGATCACCCTCATGTACCAGTCAAAGAGCACGAAGAATCCAACGAGGAATTCAACCAGCCCCGACGTCACCGTGGCCGGACCCCACTCGACGGCAAGATCGCGAAAGACCCGACGACGCCACTGGCCGGGCAAGAGGGCGAGGAAGGGACCCGCCAGGAAGGTCCACGCCGCTGATCTCCGATCCACCGAGAAACCCTTCAGGCCGGATATTTTCCCGAGATGTAATCGGTGAGCATCCGGATTTCGAACTCCTGGTTTCTGCTGGCCCATCGCACCAAGTCGCCAATCGAGATCATCCCCACTACTTTGCCCTCATTCACGACAGGCAAGTGCCGGCACCGCCTCTGCGTCATGATGGCCATCGCTTCGGCTGCGGCCGTTCCAGGCTCGATGCAGACCAGTTCCCTGGTCATCACATCGGCCACTTTGGTTGTCGATGGGTCCTTTCGTGTCAGGATCACTCGTGACATCACGTCCCGCTCGCTGAATATCCCCGCGGGCGCCCCGTCCCTTTCGACCAGCACAGCCCCGATCTTGTGTGCGCACATTGCCTCGACCGCCTGCAAAACAGTCGCCTCCGCTGGTGTCGTGAGCACAGACGATCCCTTTTCGCGAAGAAGGGTTCCGACGGTATCCATCGCATTGCCTCCCGATGTGTTCTGATGCTTAGAGTATGAAAGAAAGGGAGCCTCGTTTGCAAGGGGCTGAGTCATTTGCCGCGGTCTCGAGCCCGCCGCTTCCTGGTCCCTCGGCGCGGCTTTCGCTCCTCCCTGATTCCCTCGACCGCATCGGCCGCCTGTCCCGCCTGCTCGCCATACCTCTGCTTGAGATAATAGAGATGGTCCATCGTGAAAAGATAGAGATCCGTCTCGGTGTCGTCGGGAAAATCCGCCATGATCTCGCTCGTCCGAATCGTCTCGACCACCGGGCCGTATACCGTGTCCCTCCATGAAGCCACGGCCTCCTCCCATGTAACATCCCGGCCCAGCTCGATCCCACGGAAATACCGATGGACGCTGATGTGATCCAGGAGACGCTCGTATCCATTGCCTTGGGTCGTTCTGTAATCATCCACACGATCGGCCACGAGTCCTGTCGTCTCCAGGAAATCCGCCTGCCCCTCACGCAACACCACATCCTGGACCGTGGCATCTGCCGGCAGTGGCACGGGGGTAAGAAACTCCTTCACGCGCGCCTCGATCGAGGGCGCCGCATTGACTCGCGCCACCGACACCCGATGATGGCCATCGACCACGAAGTATGCCTCACCAACCAGATACAGCTCGACCGGCGGAAACCCTCGCTGTCCCTCAGCAAGCTCGCTGATCTCCTCCCACCGCTCACGCAGCGACTCCTCGCGCGGGAGAAACGCCCGGCTGAACTCGCGCTCGCGTCCGATCGTCCCGACAATCCGGTCGATGGGCACCTCCTGCGTTCCGCGATCGACCACATGCTTGAGGCGCAGCCGCTCCCGCACATCGTCGAACCTCAAAAGGTCCTCGGGGCGGCGCAGCAGGCGGGCCAGAAGGTCGCGCATCAGGGCGGCGAGGCGTGCGGAGTCGAACCGGCTCATGATAACATCCTCGTGCGGCGCTGCGATGCCGCGCACAGGAGGCGCCTGTCATGTCTCGCCATCATGCATTCATCATCCTCTGGCTCGCCCTTATTCTTAACACATGCACGCCGGCCACGACCGGCGAACATCCCGCTCGGCCAGCGCTCGCGCCGGATGCCGGCGGCGTCCCCCAGTGGAACAACGGCTGGTCTCGAGGAGGCGTCTTCTATGAGCTCTTCGTCAGAAGTTTTGCCGATTCCAACGGAGATGGGATCGGCGATCTGCGCGGGCTCATCTCGAAGCTGGACTACCTCAACGACGGCAATGCCACGAGCACAACCGACCTGGGCGTCGACGCTCTGTGGCTCATGCCGATCTTCAAGTCTCCGAGCTACCATGGCTACGACGTGACCGACTACGAGACGATCAATCCCGAGTACGGGACCAACGATGATTTCGTGAAGCTTTGTCAGGAGGCACACAAACGCGGGATCCGGATTATCATCGACTATGTGATCAACCACTCGGCCGCGGATCATCCCTGGTTTATCGACTCTGCGTCGTCGCCGAATTCGGCTCGCCGCAACTGGTACGTGTGGAGCCCCACGGATTTGGGATGGAAACAGCCCTGGGGCGGGAACTACCCGACGTGGCACCCGATGAATGGAGCCTATTTCTACGGCGTCTTCTGGAGCGGGATGCCGGACCTGAACTTCACGACCCTTGCGGTCCGCAAGGAGATCAAGCGCGTGGCCAAGGTGTGGCTCACACGCGGAGCCGATGGGTTCAGGCTGGATGCGACCCGCTACCTGATCGAAACGGGCCCCGGCCCCGGACAGGCGGACGTCGTCGACACTCACAACTTCCTGAAGGAGCTCTCCAGACACGTTCGCATCGTCAAGCCTGAAGCGACGCTGGTCGGCGAGAACTGGACCGAGACGCCGATCATAGCGACATATTTCGGCAGCACCTCCGTTGTGGCCGGTGGCGACGAGCTGCCGATGAATTTCAATTTCCCGCTCTCCGACAGGATGATCGAGGGGGTCAGTGAGGCGAACGCGACGGGGATCGCGGAAAAAATCGCCGAGGTGAAGGCGCTCTACCCGGCCGGAGCCACCGACGCTCCGTTCCTCACCAATCACGATCACGTCCGTATCGCGACGCAGCTCGCCAGCGACGCTGGCAAACTCCGCAACGCGGCAGCCGTCCTGCTGACCATGCCAGGCTCCCCCTTCCTCTACTATGGCGAAGAGATCGGATTGCAGAACGGCACGACGGGCAATGATGAGGCGAAGCGGACGCCGATGCCGTGGAACGGGAGCCCGGGCGGCGGGTTCACGACCGGGACGCCGTGGTTTCCGTTTGCGCACGGCCATGAGGTGACCAACGTGGGCGCGCAGACCGGGGACCCGAAATCGCTGCTGTCGCGGTATCGGTCCCTCATCCGTGCTCGAAAAAAATCCCCGGCCCTGACGAGCGGCAGCATCGATCTCCTGACCTCCACGACCGGCACATCCCCGGTCCTGGCCTTCATGAGATCAGGATCGGGAGAGCGCGTCCTGGTCGTGCACAACCTCAGCGATGGCTTCGCCATCGGTGGCCCGCTTGCCGTGACAATGACCTCCGCAGAAAAGCTCTTCGCCGATGCGAACGTCGGCGATCCGTCCGGGTCTCCGAACAACATCCGTGTGACTCTCCCGCCGCGATCATCGGGCGTCTGGCGGTTGAAGTGAGCGGCGCCGCGAGGGGAAAGCAATACGTCAGTGGCTCGGGATGGGGACAACTCCTGGTAGTTTCACCCGCCGCCCGTTGCGGAGATCGTAATCCTTCAAAACCTCTTCCTGCTTCTTTCCTTCCGGCACGATGATGTCGATGAGCGGCGGGAGGAGGTTGTCGTCCTCGTAGCCGCCACCGAAGCGGTCACGCCATGTGCCGGGTGAAACCGGCAATATCATGAGGCTTTCCGGGGCAGCCTCGGCCAGGCCCAAAGTGGCCGGGATGTCGAGGCGCTGCTGGATGTCGGCTCCGGAGATCGCGACGACATAGCTCCACGAAAGCTTCGCCTGCCCGCCCAGGAACGCCGCCGGCACGAGGAAACGGATCTTCGGGCCGATGACGCGGATGCGCGTCGGAAAGAAATAGCGGACCTTCACGTCGCGATCGATGGAGGCTTCGATGATCGTGAGCTGGTCGTCGTCGATGGACCCTCGCTTCTCTTTCATCTCCCGTTTGGCACGCGCTTTCAGGATGCGCCGCAGAGCGTCCTCGGTTTCGAAAGGTCGTGGCGTCAAGCATATGACCTTCTCCCACGCATGTGCCGGATCGATCTCAGCGCGGCGCCCGGGGAGCGCCTCAACCGAGCCCATGCCGGCTTCGCGATCCGTGTCGATGTAGATGTCGAGATTGAATGTATAGAAACCGAAGCGGGCGACGGTGTCGAGAGACGTGCCGGTCGAGTCGATGGTTCGGCGCGCCGTCGGCACGACCGGGCTGGCGAACACAGCCTCGAACATCGTGCCTTCACCATCGGGGTAAGCGGAGAGCGAGATGAGATCGAGGCTGCCCGGGTGCAAGTCATCCCGGAGCGGATAAGTCATCTTCCCCCAGCCGTGGTCGTCGCCACGAGGATCGGTGAGCGTGAAGATAGCGTCGCTTGCGAAAGCGACGGGTGATACCGAAAGCATGAGGGTGCAGATGATGATTCTCACGGATGGTCCTTTAATGGCGAGGCCTGATGGCCGGATTGAATGCAAAGTGCAAAATGAAAGAGGGGAGTAGGAGCCTGTGCGCCTACTCCCCTGGAGAGCATGTCCCGAATTTCTCCTAGAACTGGACCTTCATGAAGGCCTTGAGTCTGTTCTGGGTGAAATCACGTGACTCGAGGCTGTTCCAGCCGCCGAACCGGCCTTCGAAACCGAGCGAGCCGACGGGAACATTGTGATCGGCCGCGATCTGCTCACTGGCAACTTGCGGCACGAATCCGCCGCCGAAATCAGGATCGAAAGTCCCGAAGTTGTACTGCCACTCGAGGCCGAACTCGGCGCCGGCCAGAATGTACCGGAACTTCGCCATGAGCTTGTTCTTCGTATGCTTGCCGGACGCCATCTCGTGCAACTGATAGGCCTGGAAGGCCGTGTTGCCGTCCTTCAGATCCGCGTTGTAGTACTCGTACGTGAGCGATCCGTAGAGATCGCTCGAGAGCTGGTAGCCGGCCCCGATCTGGAGCATCGTGTAGCTCAGATCGCGATCGTCATCCGAGATGCTGTCGAACGGTTTCCACTTGTTGCCGGTCACACCATTGACCGTGATCTCGGGAGGGGCGCCGTACAGATCGGCCGTCGTATTACTACCGAAGTAGTAATGCTTCGATCCATCTGCATTGTACGGCAGGTAGTTCGGATTGTTCATGCGCAGGTCGGTCTCGCTGATCCGCTTGATCTTCCCGAACAGGTCGACGCCCTTGCCGACGTTCGCGACGTACTTGAACCTGGCCAGTGCAATGTGGGTCGTCTTGTCCTGGAACGGCGCGTAGGCCGACCGGAAGTTGTGACCGACGCCCGAATCCACTTCCATAGTCGGATAGTAGCTGTCGAGGATCGGTCGGGTGTCGTCGCCGAACGCTTGCCAATTGGTGTTGTAGGTAAGGTACGTGTATTCGGCCGCCAGATCGAACGCTCCGGTACCGTAAACCGGGGCCACGGTGACCCCCTTCCATCCGATGGCGGTTTCGGCCATCGGCTCATCGAAGTCGGTGAACTCGTTGTCGACGTTGATCGTGGCCACCTGCTGAGCGTTCCCGTCCCAACCGCCGTAGCCGATCCGGGTCGGGTTGCCCTTGAACACGCCGAAGGCCGCGTTCGACGGCCCCGGGAAGGCAAACGCTGAATCGTGTCCTTCGGTCAGGAGCACGTCCGCTTCACGCCGTGATGCCATCATCGAGGCGTAATCGGCACCGAAGCTGAACGCTTCGATATTGAGCGACAGACCCGCGCCCATCGGGTCGTTGAGGTCGAGATTGACCTTCCAAATGTTGTCGTCGTGCTTGCCCTGAATCACGGGCGAGAATCCCGCGATCCCGAACATCCCGGGTTCGGGTTTCGTGTCATCCTGGTCGACGTCGGTTTCAGAGTTCGAGTGATAGATGGCGGCCCGAATGTCGAACTGCGCACTCGGGTGGATCCCGACCTTCGCGCCGATGACCGCGTTCTTGAACCGGAACCGTAGATCCCGGCCGTCGTCGAGGTTGAGATCGCGCGCATCGACCTCCTGGTCATTCACGTACTGGAAGATCGCCCCGACGTCGAAAGTCCGGTTCGGTGTGGCCTTCGCCTGCAGACCATAGGCGGCGTCGGACGCGTGGAGGATGCCAGTGTTGAAATTAGGTCCGGCCCAGAGACGCGGCAGCGAAATGCGCGTTGCATCCCACGTGAACTTGCGTTCGGCGGCCGAGCCTTGGAAAAGCAGCCCGGCGGCGTTGTCGCGGTCGATATAGCGGAGACGCCCGATGACGAACGGATCGAACTGCCCAAAATCGTTCGCGCCGATCGTCGCGGAATCGAGCCAGCTATACCCGGGGGTCAGCGTCACGGCGACACCGCGAAGCTTCACATACTGGTTCGAACGCGGATCATACTCACCGCAATCTCCCGATGTGCATCCCTTCGTGATGTCGTTGCGGCCGCCGAACCCGCCGAAATTCGTCCAGAAGTTCTGGTTGAACCGGCTGTGCAGGCGTGCCTTCACGTCGACCTGCTTGCTCATCTTCGCGCTCAGAAGCAGCTCGACCTCGGATCCCTGCCCGTTGTCGCTGTAGCCCTCGCCCGGCACTGTTGTGAAGTTGTAGATCGACCCCGAGTCGCGCTGTGTGCCCCAGAGCCACTTGGTGTAGGTGGTGCCGCCCATGACCAGCTTGGTCGCCGGCGCGGGCGCCGCGGGCCTCATGACCGGCGCTGCCATTGCGGGCGCAGCCTCGGCCGCCGGTGCCACTTCGGCGGCCGCCGCTTCCGCGGCCGGCGCGTGCCCGGAGAGGTAGACCATCTTCAGCATGGCCTGGCGAACCGGCGTCCCGTCGGGTGCGGCCTCGTAGCCGAGCATCGTGTGCTGCGCATCGGCCTCGGCTGCCTCGCCGGCGCCGTTCCCCGCCAGGATGTCCACGACATGCGGGTCTGCGTCGCCATCGGTGCCGCCCCCGAACCTGTGCTGACCCTCGTACTCGTTGACCTTGCGGGTCAGCAGATCGCCGGCGTCGGGGAAGCCTTCGTTGGACTGCATGAGGACCTGGTAGCCCCAGCTCGTGGGATCGCCCCCGCCGAGCGCAGCCAGATCGACCGCGCCGGAGATCGTCCGGCCGGCGCCCTTGGTCCTACCCGGAACGAGCACCGCCGCGGCCATCGCGCCGGCCTTCGTCGTCACCTCGGTTTGCACGCGCGACGGTCCCTGCGGCGAAAGGATCACGCACTTGTCCCAGGCATCCGCGGCTGCGAACGTCACGTTGAGCCCCGGAAGGCCGGTCGTGAAGCCGCTCCCCACCTTGTGGTCGGTGTCAATGAAAATGAATGCCATCTGCACGGCGAACCCGCCACCCATGCGCCACGGATCCTCGAGGGTCGAATTCACCGTAACATCGAAATTGGCCTTGTCTCCGCTGACGGTCATCTTGAATTCGGTCAGATCGAATGAACCGGGCTTGTACACGGTATCGGTCGGGTACGTGTAAGCGCCCGGACCGTTGTCGTCTCCGGTGGGATCTTTGAACGCGACCTCCTGTGCGGCAGCCGTTGCCGCGAACATTGCGGCCGCCGCGATGCCCGGAGCCGCATTGCGCAATAACCATTTCCTCATCGAATGCTCCTTTCTCGAGCGAAAAATCAGCCTTTGACTCCACCGGCCGTCAGGCCGGAAACCAGGTATTTTTGCAGAAACAGGAAAAGAATGACGACCGGGATCGACACGATGATCGATCCGGCCGCGAAGTAGCCCCATTGTTGCTGAAACCCGCCGACGAAGAACCGGAGGCCGACGGGGCCAGTGTACAAGGACTCCTTGTCCATGATCGTAGCGGCGATGATGAATTCGTTCCAGGCGGTCATGAAGGAGAACAAAGCCGTAATGGCGATGGCCGGCTTGGCGAGCGGCAAAACGATTCGCCAGAAGATCACTCTCGTCGACGCGCCGTCGATCACGGCGGCTTCTTCGAGCTCCTTCGGAATCGTGTCGATATAGCCCTTCAGCATCCAGACACAGAACGGGATCGATGTAGTGGCGTAGACGAGCATGAGTCCGAAGCGGTTGGAACCGAGTCCGAGCCACTTGACGAGGATGATGTAGAGCGGAACGAGCATGAGTGTGCCGGGAAACATCTGGGAGACGAGGAAAGACATCATCCCGGCGCGCCGTCCCGGGAATCGGAAGCGCGAGAAGGCGTAGGCGGCGGTGCAGGCAAGGAAGACACCGAGCACCGTTGTTCCGGCTGCGATGATCGCGCTGTTCAGCATCCACGAGGCGAACGGCTGGTCGGTCATGACCGACGTGAAGTTTGACATCGACCAGACTTTGGGCCACGGAAGCACGGCGCGCAGCCTGTCGTAGAAGGTCGGGTCAGAGGGCAAGTCGGCGATTGCGAGGTTCTGGTTGCCCGAGAAGGCGATCGTGACGACCCAGAGGATCGGATACACGGTGAACAGTGTCATGGCAATGAGAATGGAGTGAAGAGGCCCATGCCTGGGCTCACCGATGCCGCGCTTCGTTGCCATCAGGTTAGATCGCCTCCGTTGCGCGAGTCACGCGGTTTTGTACGGTGGCGTACACGATCAGGATGGCGAAGATCACGGTCGAGTAGGCGGCGGCGTACCCGTAGCGGTACTCCTGGAACGCGAATCTGTATGCTTGTGTGATCAGAATTTCTGTCGAGGACCCGGGCTCACCGGCGCTGACGAGGTAGATGATGTTGAACTGGTTGAAGGTCCAGACGACCGAGAGGATGATGGCCGGGATCAGCGCCGGTTTGATCGAAGGGAGCGTGATCGCTTTGAACTGCTGCCACCGGCTCGCGCCGTCCACCACCGCGGCCTCGTAAAGCTCAGCCGGGATCGATTGCAAAGCCCCGAGCGAGACGACCATCATGAATGGGAAGCTGAGCCATCCGTTGGTAGCCAGGTTCGTCAGGAACGATGTCGTCGGGCTGTCGAACCAGGAGATCGCGCTGCCCCCGAGCATTTCCATGACCTGATTGATAACCCCGAATTGCCGGTGGAACATCCCTTTCCAGATCAGGGCCGTAATGTAGTTCGGCATGGCCCATGGCAGAATGAGCAGGACGCGATAGATGGGGCGGAGGGCGAGCCCCTTTGTGTTCAGGATCAGAGCCAGGGCCAAGCCCACCGTGACGCCGATCGTCACATTCGAGATGGTCCAGATGATCGTGATGTAGAACGTCCAGTAGAAGTTCTTGTAGTTAAAGAGCAGCTGACCGCCCGCCGACCGGCCCGCGACGTTGAAATCGCCGAGGATATCAGTGTAATTCTTGATCCCGCTCCACGTCTCGGCGATCGACTTGTCGGTGTTGTAAATGTTGGCGTCGGTGAAGGACAGTGCGATCCCGTAGAAAAACGGGAAGAAGACAAGCACGATCATGCCGATCATCGCCGGCAGGATGTAGTAGTACGAGCTCCGGTTGCGGAAGAGGGTCAGGCCGATATTCGAGGCGGCCCCGAAGCCGATGAACGCGAGGATGCCGAGAGAAAGAAGTCCGACAGCGACGATCGCTTTCTTCACCTCGCTGGCCGAGGCCGCGAGCTCGCCGGCCAGTTTCGCTTCGTCGATCGTTCCGTCCGCCCGGATCAAGCCGCGCGGGTGCCTGAATGAGTCGGCGTCCCAGGCGGCGGCGGAGATGGTGGTGTCGAGCGAGCTGGCTGCCAGAAGGGCGGTCGTTCGATGCGCGAGACGATCCACTTGCGCGGCGACCGAAGATTCGATCGCGCGCCGGTGCGTCTCCAGTGCGTGCAGGGCCTGGCGGCCATAGCCGGCAATCGCGACCACAAGAAGCACCGCGGATATGGCCGCGAGCAGCCATCGCCGCCCCTCGCGAATCACGAAGTTCGACAGCAAGGCGAAGAGCAGGACAGCTCCAGCCCACCACCACACGGCGGAGCGCGGTGACACGACGGCACCGTCGTCCCGGCCGGGCCTGGTCTCGACCTGCACCATCCCGACCACGGCTCCGTCTCTCTCGATCGGTGCAGCCAGCATGATACCCCCCGCCGCGAGCCGCTCGATCTCGATCTCGTCTTTCCGTGCGCTCCCCTCCTCCCGATTCGTCTCGACCGCGGCGCGCAGGCGTTGACCGCGGTCGTAGATCGACTTCTCGTCGCGCGAGAGCCGGCGCGGGGCCGATAGGTCTCCGGTATCCGACGCCGCGGTTGAGGCCTCGAGCGAGATCCCGTCGAACGCGATGACACGCACGGAGGCCAGTGTTGGATCCGAGAACCCGCCGACAATCCCGCGAACAGGATCACCGGCGCCACCAGCCTTCTCCACGGCCTCGGTCAGGGCCCTCAGCGTCACGACCGCACTGCGCTGCGCAGCGAACTGGGAGCCCGCGGCGACCGCCTGCGAGAGCAGGTAGTAACAAATCCAGATTCCGACTGCGGCCGCCACGAAAAGCCCCACCTGGAATCGGCGCGTGTGCGCTGGAATCATGCCCCGGCCCCTCCACCACACACGCCATAACATTCTTGAACTTTGAACTTTGAACTTTGAACTTCCCTCGGCGGCGGATGATCGCATCTCCCGAGCGACATCAGATCACTCTGCTGCGGTGCGAACGCCGGAGGCACAGAGACACCCAGGACGGTGCTCGATCGTGTCCGTGCGTTCCCGCTGCGACTCATATCCAACCTTGGAGCGGGGCCGGTCAGGGTTTCTTTCTGAGCGCTGCTACCTTGGCTTCGAGCTCTTTCTGAGCCAGGTCGAGCGCAGCCTTCGGCAGGGCGGTCTTGTGTGTGATCGTGTTCATTGCCGTCGTCGCGGGCGACCAGACCATCGTCATCTCGGGTAGATTCGGCATCGGGATCGCGACCTCAACCTGTTTCCGGAACGCCGAGAGAACTGGATCTCCGGCCACCTGTGCGTCGTTGTATACGGCCTTGTTCGCCGGCGTCTGGCGGCCTTCAACGGCCATGATTTTGGCCGACGGCAGATCGGTGAGATACATCGCGAAATCGTAGGCCTGGTCCTTGTGCTTCGATGGCCCTGCGACATAGACGCCTTCGACGGTCATCCACGGCCGCATCGGCTTTCCTCCGGCCTCATCGATGGTCGGAAGCGGCGCCAATCCGTAGTTGATGTTTTTCGCGATCTCGCCGAGGAACCACGGACCTGAAAACACGATGCCGGCCTTGCCTTCATTGAAAAGAGACGTGATCAGCGCGGTCGACGGCTCGGCCGGCATGAACCCGCCGACATCGAACCATTTGACGAGAAGCTCGATGGACTTCACGTTCTCCGGAGCGTTCAGGACCGGCTTCGGTCCGGGATCAAACACCCTCCCGCCGAAGGCGTTCATCAAGGCGGCGTGATAATAGAAATCGGCGTACCAGTATGCGAGTCCGAACTTGCCGGTGGTGCGGTCGGTGAGCTTCTTCGCGAGCGTGACAAGCTCCCCCGAGGTCTTCGGCGGCGTCTGGACGATCGCCTTGTTGTAGATCATCGTGATGACCTTGTAGTTGAGAGGCAGACCGTAGACGGATCCGCGATAGGTCATTGCCTCCATGGTCGTCGGGAGAAACCGATCCTTCGTCGCCTTGTCCAGAAAGAAGTCGATCGGCTCGACCGTGTTCCCGGCTTCGATCCAGCCACCGAGCCGGTCCTGAGCGTAGATGAAGATGTCCGGGCCCTTGCCGCGCGGCACTGCCGCCGAGATCTTGTCGGCGAAGGCGTCGTAGGGGACGGCGAGCGTTGTCACCTTGACGCCGCTCGATGCCTTCTCCGCGTTGTACGCCGCCACGACCTTTTCGATGGCCGCCTTTTCACCCGCCCGGTAGGCGTGCCAGACGACAATCTCCGTCGGCTGAGCGACGGCGAAACGCGAAAAAAGAAAAATGACTGCGATGAACCCCAATTTTTTCGACGTGCGCATATCAGATCTCCTTATATCAGTTGGCCAGTCGATTTTCGGTCGTCGCATCGAAGAGATGCAACGCCTCCAGCTCGATGACCAGATCGAGTGATTGCCCGATCTCGGGCGCGCGGTGAGGGTCGAGCTTGGCGACGAGCAGGTCGTCGCCGATGCGACCGTGGACGAGGACTTCGTGGCCGAGCGGCTCGACGATCTCCGCCTCGACCGTGATCGGCGCCGTTTCGCCTCGCGCCGGTTTCCCGGAATCGATAATATTCTCCGGCCGCAGCCCCGCGACCACCTTCTTGCCGGCCCACCGGCTGCTCGTCTCGTGCATCTTTCGTGGCAGCGGGATCCGGAATTTCGACGCCGACAGATTGGTGCCGCCTTCCCCCACCGTCGCCTGCACGAAATTCATCGGCGGGGTTCCGATGAAATTGGCGACGAACAGGTTCGCCGGACGCTCGTAGACCTCGAGCGGCGTGCCGACCTGCTGCAGCTTCCCGTCTTTCATGACGGCGATGCGGTGCCCCATCGTCATCGCTTCGACCTGATCGTGGGTGACGTAAACCGATGTCGTCTTCAGCCGGTGGTGCAGCTTCGTGATCTCGGCCCGCATCTGAACGCGCAGCTTGGCGTCAAGGTTCGACAACGGCTCGTCGAAGAGAAACACTGCCGGCTTGCGCACGATGGCGCGCCCGAGCGCCACGCGCTGGCGCTGGCCCCCGGAGAGCTGCTTGGGCTTCCGGTCCAGCAACTGCGAGATGCCGAGGATCCCCGCGGCATCGTTGACCAGCAGGTTGATCTCAGAGGGGGGCGTCTTGCGGATCTTGAGGCCGAACTCGAGGTTTTCGCGCACCGACATATGCGGGTACAAGGCGTAGTTCTGAAAAACCATCGCGATGTCCCGGTCCTTGGGCGCCAGATTGTTTACGACCCGCTCGCCGATCGACACCGTGCCGTCGGAGATCTCCTCGAGTCCCGCGATCATCCGCAGGGCCGTCGACTTCCCACACCCCGAAGGCCCGACAAGGACCATGAATTCGTGATCACGAACCTCAAGGTCGAGTCCTTCGATCACAGAGACGTCCCCGTACCGTTTGCAGACCCCATTGAATGTCACGCGCGCCATCGCACTCTCCGTTCGCGCTCAGGGCCTTTCGTGGCCACTATTTCCCGGGAACAGCGCATATTGACGCTGCTCCCGCCTCAACGGTTACACGTATCATACTACTCTCCGATGCAACCTGCGCACCGCTCCAGAGATCCTTCACCTGCGCCTTTTCCCATTCTTCCGGAGCGGCAAACTCGACCATGGCGGGAGTCTTCCCGCGGTTCACCGCCACAACAACCGCGTCTTTCGCCGCAGCGTCGCGGCGCAGGAAGACCAGGACGTCACCATCGGTCGCAATCGCCGTGTGAGCCCCGCGGGAAAGCGCCGGGTGTGCACGCCTGATCGCAATCAGGCGGCGATAGTCGTCGCGTAACGCTTCATCGCGCGTTTGTCCGGCGCCGGGCTTCACCGCCTTCTCGCCCCACGGCATGTCGCTCCGGTTGTCGGGCCAGTCTCCACCCTTCCGGCCAACCTCCTCGCCATAGTAAACGACCGGGATCCCGACGGTCGTGAATTCGAGGACGGCGGCGAGGCGGAAGAGCTTGAGATCGCCGTTCAGGAGCGACAAGGCGCCCGGCACATCGTGGGACGACAGGAAGTGCGCCACGTGGTAGCCGGACCTCGTCGCTTGGCGGCTCTCGAGGTAACGCTCGAACGCGATTGTGCGGCCGCGCCCGAGCAGGAAGCCGATTGCGCTTCCCTGGAAGCCAAAATCGATACCGGCGTCGATTTCGTCGCCGGCAAACCACGGATCGAGCACTTTCGGATCGCCACCCCAGACTTCGCCGAGAAGGAAGAAGTCCTTCCCGAGCTGATCGCGTACGCGCCGGCGATGTTCCTGCCAGAATTCGTGAGTGACGTGCTTGAGCGTGTCGAGCCGGAATCCGTCGACCCCGGACCGCTTGGCCCAGCCGATCTGCGCGCCAAGCAGAAAATCGGCTACCTCGGAAAGCTCAGTCTTGAAGTCAGGCAATCCGGAGACGCACGAGGTGAGATCGTCCGCACCGCAGGTCCCGAGCGCCTCCGTGCGGAACCATCCCTTCGTCTTCGGATCGCTCAGATAGTGCGATCCGTAGCCGGCGTGATTGTAGACGACGTCCAGAAGGACCTTGAGACCCTTCGCATGACAGGCCTCCACGAGCGCCTTAAGATCCGCTTCCGTGCCGAATCGCGGATCGAGCTGGGTGAAATCGTCGGCCCAGTACCCGTGATAGGCCCAGTCGGGAAACCCGGCGCCGGTCACGAAGCCCTCGACGTTCTTGACGACAGGGGTGATCCAGATCGCGGTCACGCCGAGGCCGGCGATCTCATCGATCTGCGCGCGGAGTCCCTTGAGATCGCCGCCGTGGAACGCGCCCTTCGCCGCGGGGTCGACCTTGAGGTTATTCGTGGGATCGCCGTCGGCGAAGCGGTCGACGATGACGAAATAGATGATCGCGTCGGACCAGGCGGCTGAGGAGGGGAGTGGTTGCGCCAGGGCGCGGGACGCGGACAGAAACTGGAGCGCGGCGGCCACCCACACGGACGCGAAGCTCCACCGCCCACGGTGATCCAGCCACCCGCGCGATGAACCCCAGGTCCCCATGCAGCACCAACCTCTGAATTCGAACGCCCAACTGTGCAGCCGCACGCTGCTCGAGTCCGCCGGCGTCCCGCCAGACGCCGGTCCCTGAGGCGCACACAATACGAAGCTCCGACTCGCGTGTCAAATCCGGCTGACGCCTACCGCCGAGACGCGCCCTATCTCAGATCTACGATGACGACAGTGGAGCTTGGTGAGAAGCCGATCGAGATGATTCGTCATGAGTCCGACGAGGCATTCAGGGCGCCTCCGAGGCGTCCCCACCGCGGCGCCGCGTTGGGGACTTGCGGAATTCGATGGAACCGCGATGGCCGTGTATAATCTGCCTATCAGAGACCAAGGAGGGGCAATCATGAGGCAGATCGGGGTACTCCTGCTTTTGACGGCTTTCATCCCGGGATTCGCATCGGGTGCGGCCGAGTGGGCCAAAGAGTTTGGCGGCGCCACGCTGGATGAGACGGTGACGACGGTGCTGCAGACGGAAGACGGCGGCTTCATCGCGGGTGGAAATGTTTTTGACGAGAAAGCGGACAGGAACTATGCCCTCGTGATCAAGCTGGACGCCTCGGGCACGATCCTCTGGCAGAAGAGATACTCATCCAAAACACTGGCCGTATTCGTCACGGTCGTCCTGCCTGCGCCCGACGGGGGCTACCTGGTTGTCGCATGGGCATTTGATGCGAAGAACGAAGACCTCAGCTACGGGTTTCTCATGAAGATCGATGCCAACGGAAAGCAGAAGTGGCAGAAGAGGTACAGTCCTCCGAATGCGAGCGGGATCTTCTACACGGCGCGGGAGACACCCGATGGCGGGTACATCGCTACCGGCTTCCTGCAAGAACCGATCGGTTCGGAGAAGTCAGCCGGTTGGATCGTGAAGGTCGACGGGGCGGGCGCGGTCCAGTGGCAGAGGCGGTACAGCACGACGCATGGATGCGGGCTGTTCTATGCCGAGCAGACCAGCGACGGAGGGTACATCGCCGCGGGGGCGATCACGGTCTCCTCAACCACCGGCGATGGCGACGCCTGGATCGTCAGATTGGGCTCATCGGGAGAATTGGTCTGGCAGAAGAGGTATGGCTCGAAACTCACCGGCGATGGCCTGCTGACAGTGCGGCAGACCGCCGACGGCGGGTACGTGGCCGCCGGTTACTATGCGGATGATGGGGAGGACAGCTCAGCCGCATGGATTGTCAAGCTCGATGCGGCCGGGACCGTGAAATGGCAGAAGG
The DNA here is from genome assembly GCA_016191015.1 of Acidobacteriota bacterium. GTDB lineage: Bacteria > Acidobacteriota > CAIWXX01 > CAIWXX01 > CAIWXX01 > JACPPM01. Next base: position 94,789 of record JACPPM010000200.1, read on the forward strand.
CCTGCGGCGGGAAGTACTACGACTACAACTTTTTCGTCGACCCGACCACGGACGGCGGATACGTTACCTCGGGATTGACCGGTCTGACGGCAGAATCGCTGAACGCCTCGATCATGAGATTCGACGCGGCCGGTACGCTCCTCTGGCGGCGGACCTTGAAAGGCGGGTTCCAAGGGCTCGCATTCACCGTCAGGCAAACCCCGGACGGCGGCTACGTTTCGGGGTGCTACGCGACAGCGAGCGAAGATGATTCGAACGGAATCGTGCTCAAGCTGAATTCATCAGGCAACATCTCGACAGCCTGCGGATCGCTCCTCGGCACCGATAAGCTCACGGTCAGCAACACGAGCACCAAGGCGCTGAACACCACGGGGACGACGACCAACACGAGCGCATCCCTGGCGACGACCGATTTCAAACCGTACAGCTCAAAGGCCACGACGAAAACGTTGTGCGAGTCGATGGATCTCGAGTATCTAGAATGAGCGCGCGCGGCCGGGCCGGCGGTGCAGGTCTCACCGTCGAGGGAATCATCCTCGAGCTCGAACGGCGAAAGCATCCGGAGGCGCTCGAAGGGATGGCCCGATACGGGATCGATGTGACGAGGGCGTACGGGATCGCGATGCCGTGCCTGCGCGAGATCGCCAAGCGCGCGGGACGCGATCATGCGCTGGCGGAAAGGTTGTGGAAGACGGGACTGCGCGAGGCGCGGATCGTCGCGGCGATGGTCGACGATCCTCGCGCCGTGACGGGCAAGCAGATGGAGCGGTGGGTGAAGGATTTCGACTCCTGGGATGTCTGCGACGGAGCCTGCCTCCATCTCCTGTCGCGCGCCGGGCCCGCCTGGGAGAAGGCCTCCGAGTGGAGCGGGCGGACGGCCGAGTATCAGAAACGGGCCGGCTTCGTGCTGATGGCACAGCTCGCTGTCCATGACAAGAAAGCAGCGGACGAGCGATTTCTCGCTTTCCTACCCATCATCCGGCGTGAATCGGGCGACGCGCGCAATTTCGTGAAGAAGGCTGTCAACTGGGCTCTGCGACAGATCGGGAAACGGAGCTTGTCGCTCAACAGAGCCGCGATCCGGACCGCACGCGAGATTGCGCAGATCGATTCGCAGGCCGCTCGCTGGGTGGCCGCCGATGGCATCCGCGAGCTCACCGGCGCCGAGGTTCAGCGAAGGTTGCGAGCCAAGGAAACGAAGCGGACGAGGCGCTGACCCGGACTGCTCACCGGCTCAGTGAACTGCTGCCGTTGAAGGCAACGCGCTTGGCGGTCGGTTGAAATGGCCGAATACCGTCCCACAAATCCTCTTCACTCCGAAGTGACCGATCCCCCTCTTGGCTAACGGCTAACGGCTCCCCCCACCCTCCATCGCCCCCGCACACGGCGACCAACTCACCGCTTCCCATGTCGCCATCAACCCCGTCGCCTTGACGTAGGCCGGCGCCGCTTGATCGGTGACGGTCGGGTCGCCATCGGTGAGGGTCACCTCCAGTGGCGTGGCCATGAAGGCGGATGCTCGGAACAGGTCGGAGCATGTTCCTACCTCACCCGATGATGTCATCCGGACGAGCAGGCCGTCTTCCCCTGCACCCTCACCCATCGTCCAAATGTGACCACCGAGAAGGAAGCCACCGCTCGGGAGCGGCCGCGACGAGTAGAACTTGGACTCGCGCTCCTCACTCACCAGCTTGCGCTGCCAGACAATCTCCCCGCTCGCGTCGATGCGCATGCAGGAGGCGCGGTCGCTCCTGGTCCACCAGTACTGGTAGCCGATGGAGCCGGCCACGAGGAGCTCCCCCCCGACGTCCGGCTGAATCCCGGTGAAAACGAGGTGAGGCTCTTCTGCCTGAGCGCTCTCGTATTGCATGGCCCACGCGAGCTGTCCGGCAGTGTCGAGTCTCACAATTGCCCCATCACCAACCAACAAGAAGTCCCCGTCGGGCGTTTCGCAGGCATCGCGGATTCCCAGGTTGCCAAGGTTCTTGATCCATATCAATTCACCATCCCCGGTGGTCCTCGCGCATGTGTCCCCACTTGCGAACAGGTACCCGCCGTCACTTGCAGCCACAAGTGCCGTGGTCCCGTAGTACTCGTTGACTGGGATTGAGTATGATCGTTGCCAGAGGACATCTCCTGATGGTCCGAGTCTCAGAATCGAGGAACCGGCAGAGATCGCATATCCACCTGACGGGATCGGCACCAAACGGCCAGGGTGTGCCTTGGTGTCGTACGATCTCCTCCACAGGGGTCGGCCCGATTCCTCGACGTGGACGAGCCACGTCCCCCGCTGATACCCCATCGACTGAGTGGAGCCGGCGGCGATGTAGCCACCATCGTCGGCAGGCATCACCCAGAGCAGCCGGTCGGTGCCCGAGCCGCCGAAGATTCTCTTCCAGACGAAGTTGCCATCGGCGTCGAGCTTGGCCAGCAGTCCGTCATCACCATCGTGATCCCAGTAGCTTCCCGTGCCACCGGCGAGAATCGTGCCACCGTCGCTGGCAGCCAGCGCGCAGTAGATTCGCGTGTACCGCCATGCATCCAGAAGACGGATCCCGAGCGTCTCCCCCGCTGAGGCCGTATCGATCGATGCTATTCCGCACGAGACCGCAAGAACTGCCGTCGCAAGGATTCCAATTTTCATGGCCGCTCACTCCTCACCAGTTTCGCAAAGGTCGATGACGAGAAGCCCCGCTTTCCAAACGGTCGTCACCGGTGTCGTGACGACGAGCGACTTTTCGGCATAGGAGGGGGTCACCGGGACACTCATCACTTTGAGATCTTCCCGTGTCACCGCAAAGTCCTGGACGAGATCTGGACAACTGCTGATCGATCCGTCTGCGGCGAGCTGTAGCACGACGATGTTTGATTCCAGCTCCAAATGGAAATCGGCCTTTCGCCGGGAGATCGAGAAGAACATCCCTCCCGCACTGCCGGGTTCGAGGGTGACCCCATTGGCATCGTTCTGTCCCGAGTACCGCGCCCGGTATTCCCTGCCCCACAGGAACTGACCCGCCGCATCCACCGAGATGATGGAGGGTGTGGAGCCGCCGATACGAACACTGCCATCCACACTTTCGAACAAGCCGGTGTCCCAACTCGCCATGGTGAAGCCCTCATAGGAGTAGCTCCACTGCACATCCCCCTTGCCGTTCACCTTCGTGAGCACCGCCGCGTAGTCAGGGTTAGAGCCCACCAAGAGATACCCGCCATCTGCGAGTGCCAGGAGTCTCCCGAATCTCCCATAGCCGAGCTCCTGGCTCTTGTACCTGCGTGCCCATTCGATCACGCCTGCAGAATCGAGTTTCACGATCGTTCCCGCCCTGGCTCCCTCAAGAAGCAGAACCAACCCGCCATCGGGGGTGAGCCGGAAATCCTCTATGCTCTCGATGTACGCGTCATCGAGCGCGTACGTCTTCGCCCAGACTGCGGCTCCATCCGCGTCCAAGCGGACGACGGTTCCGAAGCTCGCGACAAGAAAGCCGCCTCCCGGTAGCTCTCGGACGATCGGCTCCGACCACGCGTCCCATTCGCCAGGCTTCGCGAATGCGAACGTCCGTTGCCAGAGAACGCTGCCGTCAGAGTCGAACTGGACCGCCCAGAGATCGCCGGTGCTCGGCGATGGATAGTGCGTTCCCACCGCCAGGTACCCTCCGTCTCCCGTCTGGAGCACGTCTTCGAACACATCCCACCACCTGCCTCCGAGCATCTTCTGCCATTGGACTTTTCCATCGGCCCTCAACTTCACGATGAGCCCATCCGTCTTGTTCGCGCCGAACGACGGTACTCTTCCGACGACCACGCACCCACCGTCTGACGTGGGTGCGCTCCTCGCCCCACTGACAAAATAGCCCCAGTGCCCGAGAACTTTCGCCCAGGTATCCTGGGACCGAGCGGCGACGGGACCCAGGCAAACCAAGGTAGCCACGACAGATACGATTCGGATTCGGGCTGTCATCAATTTCCCTCCAACAACCAGTATCCCCTGAGGCCCGATTCCTTTGCTTCGATCAGCGGTAGAACAGATACAAGGTCATTTCGCGCGTCCAGCTCCTGAAGAAGTGTCCATCCAAGGCGTACGATTCTGAACGCAGCGGTGTGAAGCCGGCGGCCTCGAAATCGGCCGGATAGATGTCGAACCACTTGCCGTATGAGTCGTCCCAGAAGACGAGCGTCCCGGGGCGCGTCGCGCGCAGGATCGCGAGATTGCGATCGCGCCTGTCCCAGAACAGCCGGTACGACTTCGTGATGCCTCGATCATCGTCCGGATCGCGGGGTGCGGAAAACACGCCTTCGATCCATGGGTCGTAGTCGAGCGCGACCGGCATGTACTGATGGCTCCAGATCATGCGCGTGAAGGGGCGAGGGTGTGCCGTGAACCATGAGGCCATTTCGTCGATCGCGCGAGGATCACGAGGGAAGGGAATCCGGTCGACGTAACGCAGGGCGTAGAGACCGGAGAGAAGGAGGGCGGCGGAGGCGAGCGCGAGGCGAATGATTCGCGGAAGACGGGCCAGCCATCCCGAGATCGTGTTCCAGCCGATGAGCGTGATCAGGGCTGTGGCAGGGGCGACGCAGACGAAGTAGCGCGCGTAGCCCGCTTCGTTAAAGATCGCGAACGCACGCATGATCGAATGGAGGAGAAAGAGGCAGAGGAACGAGGATGTCATCGTGCCGTGTGTTCGCCGTCGGAGCAGGAGGACCAGACCGAGGGCGAAGGGGACGAGCATCAGAGCGCCGATCACGTCCGGCATCTTCAGCGCGTAGCTCCAGATCGGCCCCGTCCCGTACAGTCCCTGCGTCTTCCAGTCTGGCGGCCAATCGGTGAGAATCCAGAGAGGATCGCCTGTGATGACCAGTGCCGCCAGCCACCAGGCAGCCATGCCGGTGGCCAGGAGTAACGTGATAGGAATCCGGCGCCACCACGGCCGCGCGGCGCGCCGGTCGAGGAGCACCCAGATCCCCCACAGGACTCCGAGGAAAAGTCCGTCGGGTCGCACAAGAATCATCGTGCCCGCCACGAGCATCCCGGCCGCAACCCGGCCGCCGAGATGCAACCTGAGCGCGACGACGAAGATCAGCGCAAAGAGTGGCTCAGTGAGTGTGTCGGCGCAGAGCAGCAGAAACGATGGTTGGAGGAAGAGGATCGGAATGATGAGGGCGGCGTTGTCGAGCTTGATTTCGCGCGCCAGCCGCCAGGTCTGCCATGCCGTGGCCACACAGACGGCAACCGTGAAGAGCTTCGCCGCCTTGAGCCCAAGCACCGCGGGAAAGGCATAGAGGAAGGTGAAAAGCGGCCGTCCCCAGACACTGACGAAAAGCGGCGGGTGCGCCCAGGCCCAGCGCGACTGGAGGAAATGCTGCCCGCCATCCTGCATGTAGCTGTCCGGGTAGAGGAAGGCCATCGCGATGCCGGCGATGCCGAAGGCAAAACACCAGATAAGTGCGGCGGGCTCCCGAGCGGACAGGCTATTTACCACCAGCGAGCGGGTTCAGCCAGCGCAGGCCAGGGAACCGTGCGAAGTCCCCGTCCGAGCTGCAGAGCTCAAGGCCGTGCTCGATCGCGAGCGCCGCGAGGTGCGCATCCGTCACGAGTCTCGACTGACTGCCGGGGCCGCGCAGGAGGGTACCGAGGATTTCCGGGTGACGCTGGGTCGGTTCCGGTATCCAGACCGAGTCGTTCCCCAACCACGCCTCGACCTGCTCCCATGCATTGCCCACAGGCTCCGGCCTTTCGAAGATGCGAGGGTTCGAGACGATCCGCACGAACGCCAGAAGCGAATCCCACGGTAGACCCACGCGAGGCCCGCCGTTCAGGCGGCCATCCAACCAGCTCTGTGCGGCTTCGTGCTGCGGAAAACTCGGTGAATGCGCGTAGATGAGCAGGTTGGCGTCAACGAGAATCACTTGTGTGATTCACCTTCAGCCACCGCCAACACCTCAGCGACGTCATCGACATTCCCGACCAGGCATCGTCCAAGCGAGACCGACCGGGTCTTGAAGGGATGAGTCGGCGCGGGCGGTTCCTCCATGGCCAATAAACCACGACGCAGCGCATCATTCACCGTCCCCTTCAGGCCGCTCCGACGCCGCGCTTGCACGCGCTTCAACAGCGCGGCCACGTCGTCATCGAGTGTCAGTGTCGTTCTCATGCATCAAAGCATAGAGGATATGATGTCATGATGCAAGCAAGGCACACACGCCCAAATCCGCGGCTAAGCCGCGGATTTGGGCAATTCAAAATTCAAAATTAAAAAACCGGAAACTGCTCGGTCAATCGCCGGGCACGGCGTGCTCGGGTCGCTTATGAAAGCCGTCCCACACACGAGTCGACAAGGTCAAGCATCTCTTGACAGAAAGAGATCTCGACCGCTTCGGTGCCACGACGAGCGTTGCATCTGCGCTAGGCCCGTCACTCACGCTTCCCCCGCTTTTGCATTTTTAATTTTGCATTTCTAATTCCTGAATCCGCGCGTCTTACGCGCGGATTCAGGACACGCTGTTTCAAGCTCTCTTGAGGCTCCGGTATTTGACCCGGTGCGGCGTGTCGGCGGCGGCGCCGAGGCGTCTTCTGCGATCGGCCTCGTAGTCGGCGAAGTTGCCTTCGAAAAGCGTCACCTGGCTCTCACCCTCGAATGCGAGGATGTGCGTCGCCACGCGGTCGAGGAACCAGCGGTCGTGGCTGACGACGATCGCGCTGCCGGCGAATGATTCGATCGCCTCCTCGAGCGCACGCAGTGTGTTCACGTCGAGATCGTTGGTGGGCTCGTCCAACATCAGGACGTTGGCGCCTTCTTTGAGCATCTTCGCGAGCAGCACGCGGTTGCGCTCGCCGCCCGAGAGCGCCCCGACTTTCTTCTGCTGATCCGGGCCGAGGAAGTTGAAGCTCGCCACGTACGCGCGCGAGCTCATCTTCCGCGTGCCAAGCGTGATCGTCTCCTCACCGCCCGAGATCTCCTCCCACACGCTTTTGTCGGCATCGAGTGTTGTGCGAAGCTGCTCGACATAGGCGAGCTTCACCGTCTGCCCCACCTTGAGCTCGCCGCCGTCAGGCTGCTCCTGTCCGGCAATCATCTTCAGCAGCGTCGTCTTTCCCGCGCCGTTCGGTCCGATGACTCCGACGATGCTGCCGGGCGGGATCATCACGGTGAAACCGTCGAGCAGCAGATGATCGCCGTACGCCTTCGTGACACCCTTGGACTCGATCACAACATCGCCAAGACGCGGTCCGGGTGGGATGTAGATCTCGAGCTCCTCACGGCGCTCTTCGAGCTCCTGGCTGAGCAGTTTTTCATAGGCGTTGACGCGTGCCTTCCCCTTGGCCTGACGCGCCTTCGGTGACATGCGAATCCATTCGAGCTCGCGCTCGAGAGTCTTCTGCCGCTTCGTCTCGGTTTTCTCCTCGAGCGCGAGGCGCGCCTGCTTCTGTTCGAGCCAGGATGAGTAATTGCCCTTCCACGGGATGCCGTGGCCCCGGTCCAGCTCGAGAATCCACCCGGCCACATTGTCCAGGAAATAGCGATCGTGCGTTACGGCGATGACCGTGCCCTTGTATTCCTGCAAATGCCGCTCGAGCCACAGCACCGATTCCGCGTCGAGGTGGTTCGTGGGCTCGTCGAGAAGCAGGATGTCCGGCTCGGTCAGGAGCAGCCTGCAGAGCGCGACGCGGCGGCGTTCACCCCCCGACAGCACCGATACCGCCGTCTCGCCAGGAGGACATCGCAACGCATCCATGGCCAGCTCTAAACGGCTGTCCAGATTCCATCCGTCGTGTTTCTCGATCTGCTCCTGCAACTCACCCTGCTCGGCCACAAGCGCGTCGATGTTCGCGTCAGGATCGCCGAACTTGTTCGTCACTGCCTCGTAGCGCGCGAGCATGTCCACGAGCGGTTGCACGGCTTCCTCGACAACCTGGCGAACTGTTTTGTTCGCGTCCAGCTCGGGTTCCTGATCCAACATCCCGACCGTGTACCCTTTCGAGAGCATGGTCTCGCCCAGATAGCCCGTGTCCTTGCCGGCCATGATGCGGAGCAGCGTGCTCTTCCCGGCGCCGTTCAGCCCCAACACGCCGATCTTTGCACCATAGAAAAACGACAGCGATATGTCGCGGATAACTTCGCGGTTCGGCGGAAATACCCGCCGCACCCCCACCATCGAATAGATGATCTGCTCACTCATCGGTCCAGTCCCCCTTGCCAACGGCCGAACAAGATAACACGCATCCCCGATGATGAGAAGCGCGAGGTCCGCTGGGCCGGGCGCTATTAGCTGTTAGCCTTTAGCCATTAGCCTCCTGACATGGTTAGCCACCATGAGACAACAGCCTAATGCACATAGGCAAAAGGTGACAAATCCCTAATGGCTAATGTCTCGCGGTGGCTTGACACGCCCCTCGCCGGTGCTAAGGTAGGCATGAAGAGCACGAAGATGTCACCCACGCTTCCATAGAGAAATCTAGGGGTTATCCGTAACCCATAGATCGGGCGGCGGGTCGGCGGCGCGTACAAGCGCGCGCGGCGATTTCCGCACACTCGTCGGCTCCGAGCCGCCCACGGAACATTTTTCCTTCAGGAGGAGAACACGTGTTCCAATCGGGGATGGCCGGTATCGGCCTACTGATCCTCATTGCGTTCGTCATCGTCGTTCGTTCGCTTCACCGGATCGGCCCGACCGAAGTCGGGCTCGTCACCAAGAAGTACGCGCGGGGCAAGCTCAGCGACGACAGCCCGATCGCCTTCAATGGCGAGGCTGGCTACCAGGCCGAGCTTCTCATGCCGGGGCTTCGATGGAAGTTCTGGCCTGTCTTCGCCGTCCAGAAGTTCCCGTGGGTCCAGGTCCCGGCTGGCGAGATCGGCGTCGTCATCGCGCAGCTCGGGCACCCGCTGCCGATCGGTGCAAAATCGGCGCAGTACAAAGCCGAGTTCGGGAATTTCACGAACCTGCGCCTCTTCGTCGGCCACGGCGGCGAAAAGGGCGTGCAGCGGCCGGTCCTGCCTCCGGGCACCCTGGCCCCGATCCATCCCGTTGCGTTTCTCGTCATCACGAAAACCGCCGTGTACGGCATCCCGGTCAGTCCGGATCTTCATAAGGTCGCCGACAGCCAGAAATTGCACCCGAGTCATTTCGGCCTGCAGGCGGCACAGCTCGAAGTCCTGCGGATCCAACCGCGTCCGACCGAGAGCGGCGAAGTGCTCGATATGATCGGCACCGTGACGGCCTATGAAGGCCAGCCGGTCGGGGATGGCGATATCGCCAGCCGGATCGGTGGCTTTACCGACATTCATGCGCTCGAGGAGCAGGGCGCGCCTAACTCGAAAATGATCGAAGCCGTGATCACGAGCAAGAACAATCTGCACAACAACTATCAGGACTTCCAGGCGTTTCTGGATCACGGTGGGCGGATCGGCCTGCAGCACGACCCGCTGCTCTACGGCGCATATACACTGAACCCGTTCCTGGTCGGTGTCGAGCTTGTTCCGATGCTGGTCGTGCAGCAGGGCGAGGTCGCCGTGGTCAAGGCCTACACGGGGCTTCCGACACAGGACACGTCGGGTGCCGAATTCAAGTTCGGTTCGCTTGTGAGGCCAGGTCACCGCGGCATCTGGGAAGAACCGCTGCGGACAGGCAAGTACCCGATCAACCCGCGCTGCTACCAGGCCGAGATCGTCCCGACGTCGATCCTCACGCTCAACTGGGCCGACGCCGTCTCGCAGGCGCACAACCTCGACCGCAACTTGAGCCAGATCATCGCCAAGTCTCGCGAGGGGTTCGTGTTCAAGATCGATCTACAGGTGCAGATCCACGTTCCCGACACGCAGGCGCCGAAGGTCATCTCGATTGTCGGCACGATGTCTAATCTGGTTAATGAAGTCTTGCAGGCCGCGGTCGGCAACCACTTCCGCGACAAGCTGCAGGCGATGGAGGCGGTGGCGTTCATCGAGCGCCGCCAGGAGGTGCAGAGGCAGGCGTACGAGCACGTCCGCGACCAGCTCGAACAGTACCGCGTCGACACGCGCGGCGTGTACATCCAGGATGTGATCCTGCCCGAGGAGCTTGTGCGTATCCTGCGCGAACGCGAAATCGCGAAGCAGCAGATCGAGACGTTCGAGCGGATGCGACAGGCTGAGCAAAAGCGCATCGAGATGGAGCAGGCCAAGGGCACGGCCGACATGCAGGCAGATCTGGCGAAGTCGCAGGTCGGCGTCACGATCGAACAGAGCCACGCCGAAGCGCGCAAGGCGCAGGCGCAAGGTGAAGCGGCTTATATCGAGCGAATGGGCCAGGCCAAGGGCACGGCGCGCACCTCCGAAGCGCTGGGCGAAGCCGACTACATCGAGAAAACCGGCGTCGCGAAGGGTGCCGAGGTGCGTTCGGTAGGCCTCGCCCGCGCCGAAAGTTTCGAGAAACAGCGCGAAGCGCTCGGCAGCCAGGCCACCGCCCTCCTGAATCTCGCCGAGGCCCTCGGCCGCGTCGTCGGCGAGATCAAAGTGCCCGTGATGCCGCAAACCCTGATCACCGGAGGCGACGGGACATCGGTCCTGAACGGCGTCGGCGCCGCCTTGATGTCGTATCTGAAAAACGGGACGGCGCTGCAGGAGGGGGAAGACAACACCCAATCCTGACTGCGGGACGGGGCGGCTCCTTGCCGCCCCGTGTTTCTAGCGCCCTCGGGCACCATCACTCGACTGGTGCCATAGCTCAGCAAGGCGCCTGTCGTGCTATGATGAATCGGCAATGACGCCCGAGTAACGGCATGATAACTCGCCTGCGCATCCAGAATTTCAAAGCCTGGAAAGATACGCAATCCATCCGATTGGCGCCGATAACGGTCTTCTTCGGTGCGAACAGCGCAGGCAAGACTAGTCTCCATCAGCTCTTGTTGATGCTCAAACAGACCGCGCAGTCGTCGGATCGCCAGCGAGTTCTTCACCCGGGTGGCGATCAGAGCATCGTCGATCTCGGCACGGTACAGGATCTCGTTTTCGCACATCAAGGGACTGCCCGAATAGAGTTCGAGATCGAGTGGAGCCTGAATGCGGAGCTCCGAGTGAAGGACACCCTAGCTGAGACCGAATACCGGGGCGAAAGGATGAGCTTTGCAGCTAAGATAGCCCCTCGTGACGGCAAGCTTCCCTCGCTTGTGGTTGAAAACATGCGCTATCAGCTCGGTGTCGCAGCCGAGGGTGGCCTTGCAGTGCAGATGATCGAGCAACCTAATTTTCCTGGGAGGTATGAGATTGCGTGCGACGGTCCCCCGCTGGTTCGGCAGCGTGGTCGCGCATGGCCGCTACCCGCCCCCATTCGGTTCTATGGGTTCCCGGATGAAGTAAGGGCGTATTTCCAGAACGCGGACTTCGTCGCCGATCTGACTCTCGCCTTCGAACAAATGCTGAGCGGACTGCATTACCTCGGACCCCTTAGAGAATACCCGCGACGCACGTACATGTGGTCTGGCGAAAGGCCCGAGCACGTGGGAACGCGCGGTGCGAGCGCCGTCGAGGCGCTCCTTGCGGCACGCGATAGGTTTCTCAACCGTCGGCCAAAGGCCAAGAAGGAGCCCTTTGAACGTGTGGTTGCGCGCTGGCTCAAAGCGATGGGGCTCATTGAGGAGTTTGAGGTCCACCGAGTAGCCCCCCATTTGAAGGAGTACGAGGTCAGGGTTCGTACGGCTGGTAGCCCACACATGGTGAGCCTTATGGATGTGGGGTTTGGCGTCTCACAGGTTCTGCCCGTCTTGGTCGAGTGTTTCTATGTTCCAAGTGGGGCAACGATCATCTTTGAGCAACCCGAAATTCATCTACACCCGCGCGTCCAGGCAAAGCTCGCCGATCTCTTCATTGAAGCGATTCACATGCGCGAAGCCGGCAAGAGCCGGGGTGTCCAGTTGATCATCGAGAGTCATTCGGAGCATTTCCTTCGCCGTCTTCAGCTCGGGATCGCCGAGGAGAAACTCAAACCAGAGGAGGCTGCACTCTACTTCTGCGAACCGGGATCGGAGGGATCACGGATTCATGAGCTGCAACTTGATCTTTTCGGCAACATTGATAATTGGCCGGATTCTTTCTTTGGGGATGAGCTCGGGGATCTCGCGGCAATGAACGATGCGGCTATGCAGCGATCGGAGCGCACTCGCAGTTGACTAGCACGCCGTCGCCATGCCTGGTCGATACCAATGTTCCGTTAGCAGCCATAGGCCGGGCAACTGCGGAGTCACGGTGTCAGCGTGCATGTGCGATGGCCATTCGAGAGGTGATGACGAGAGGCCACCTCGTTCTCGACGCTCACTACATCATCATCAAAGAGTACCGCAGCAACCTCTTCACCACGGGTCAGCCCACTCTGGCTTCGAGCTTTCTCAAGTGGGTTCTGACGAACCATACGAACAAGGAAAGATGCTCATTGGTTTCTCTCACGCCGAAGCCGGGTGCATCACACGAATTCGCGGAATTCCCCTGCCACCCGGAGCTGGATAAGTTCGATCCTTCCGACCGCGTCTTTGTTGCCGTTGCAGCAACCCACCCTGACAGGCCACCGATCCTCGAAGCCACCGACAGCAAGTGGTGGGGTTGGAGAGAAGCGCTGCGGGCTAGCGGGATCCGAGTCGTCTTCCTGTGTCCGGAAGAGGTCTCTGAGCGCTCCCGTCGCAAAGCGAGGCGACGCAGATGATCGGGTGAGGAGTAGAGCCTGGTGAGCACAACGCGTTATCCGTGGACCCGATTCTGGATTCCGCGCGGAGACATCGTGCACTTCGACGACGGCGGGTACTTCTCCGATCCGGTGGTCGGGGTCGGGCAGTACCTGCACGAGAATGCCAGGATGCTCGCCTCTCTGCGAGATTGCCCCTGCCTCGTTCTCCTCGGGGAAGGTGGCGCAGGGAAGACGGATGAGATGAGCATGCTCCGCGAGCAGATCCATTCGGCTGGCTCAGGGGAGAAAGTCCTGTTCCGAGATCTGGGTACTTACGGCTCCGAGGATCAACTGCACGCCGATTTGTTTGGTTCAGATGTCTTCCGAGAGTGGACCAGAGGGACCGACCGGCTCGTCCTATTCCTTGACAGCCTGGATGAAGCCTTCTTGGAGTTCAACACGGTTGCCGAGCTCATCAAGAGGGGCTTGAGGGATGCCCCTGTGAACCGGCTCAGCATTCGGATCGCCTGCCGAAATGTCTGTTGGCCCGAGAGTCTTTCGGCTTACTTCACGGGGTGCTTTGGGCCGGAGAACGTCGGGACCTACGCACTGGCTCCTCTTCGGCGAGTTGACGTCAAACGAGCCATTGAGGAGGAGGGACTCGACGGTGATGCGTTTCTGGCTGCCGTCGCCGCCACCGAGGCACAGGCCTTCGCCATTAACCCGTCGACACTCCGGATGCTGATCGGAGTTTTCAAGAACAAGGGTGGATTGCCCAGGAGAAAATCGGACCTGTATGAACAAGGACTGAAGCATCTCTGTGAGCCGAGCGATGAAAGACGGGAACGCCAACGCGGTCCGGCGTTGAGCGCGACCGAGATGCTTGATGTCGCCGCCCATATCGCAGCCATGACCATTCTGACCGGCCGTCCGTCCATCTACGATGGCCACGAGTGGGACGCTCCGGTACGGTGCGTATCCCTGTCCTCACTCGGTGTCGCGGGCCCCGCGGCCGCGGGCTCCGAGCAGATTGCGAGCGAACAGAACATCCAAATGACTTTGCGGAATACCGGGCTGTTCACGAGCGAGGGGCCCAACCAATACAAGTTCTCGCATCGCACCTATCAGGAGTATCTGGCGGCGAGGTTCCTTGCACGGGCGAACCTCTCGCCGCAACAGCTTGACAGCCTACTCTTCCACCCTGAAGGTAAACCGCGCCAGCTCATTCCGCAGCTTCGCGAAGTGGCGGCATGGATCGGCGTTCTCAACCCGGGCTTTTTTGAACGGGTCTTCCAATCTGAACCGGAGACGGTGTTGCTGTGTGACTCCTCTGTCCTCGATGGAGATATCAAGGCGCGTGTCGTGAACGAGCTTCTGGTGAAGATCGAGCGGGGCGATCTGCCAGAGGAGCTGACTGAATCCCTCTCCGAGCATTTCCACAAGCTGCGCTATCCGGGTCTTGCAGAGCAAGTCTCCAAAGTAATGCTCGACACGGAAAGAAACTGGCGCGTGCGCCTGATCGCCATGGACATCGTTGCGGAGTGCGGACTGCGGGACTTGGCCGGCATGGTGGCGCGCTTGGCGCTGGACCAGACACTTGACATGCAACTCCGCACACAAGCCGCGCTGACGGTCGAACGGCTTCGAGACGATGATGCGTGCCAGATGCTCAGGCCGCTCGCGTTAGGACTCGCCGGTGAAGATCCAGACGATGAGCTCCGAGGATGCGGCCTTAATGCCACATGGCCAGAACATCTGACCGTGCGAGAGCTGTTCAATAGCCTGACGCCACCGAAGAAGAGGCACTATGTAGGGACCTACTCCGTGTTCCTCCATAAAACGGGAATGCTGTCAGGTTTGGACGATGACGGGCTTCGGATCGCGATGCGTTGGGCAGGCTCACAGTTGCCTCCGGGCGAATCAACTCACGCCCTTGACCAGATCGTCGTGCTGTTGGCCAAGCGAGCCTGGACTAACATGAATGATCCGGTCGTCCTCGAGAATCTGGCACTGCTCGCCATTCGGCACTCTATGGAACAATTGCCTCTGTTCGGCACGGGCTCGCAGGAGGATGAAATCCTGTCTCCGGATCCCTACGAGGTTACTTCGCAGATGATCCAACATGATACAGAGCGCCGTCGAAAGCTCATCACCGGAGTCGTGCAGTGCGCAGTTGGCATCGCAGACATCAGAGCCTTGAGCATCAACCCGACGCCACTCTGTCTCACAGACGACTTCCCGTGGTTGGTCCAGGAGGCACTTGAGGCGGACGGAGTGACTGCCGAAGTGTGGAGTGAGCTGGCTCGCATGGCCTTCGACATCAATGACCCGGATCACGTGTCAATCTGGGTGGTCGCGCGCGATAAGTCTGCGGCATTGGCATCCGCGATGCCTTGGCCGGTGTCGGTTGATCTATCGAGCCAGGCGGCGCGGGCGGGACGTAATCGCCTCGAAGACCTGCGGCAGCGGGAGCAACGGCAGAGGTCAATGCGAGAATCGCTTCCTCCGCGAGGACAACGTGTCAAGGAACTGGCGACCCTCTGTCGCGGCGGGGCCGTGGAGTTGTTTTGGAGGCTCGCCGCCGAGATGTCCGCCGCCGGCGAGAGCCCGTGGACATCAATCACTCTGGATCTGACGAGCACCCCCGGATGGAAAGAGGCGGATCAACCCACGCGAGAGAGCATTCGAGAAGCGGCACGAAGGTATCTTGGTGACGCTGTGCTCGATCCGAACGCCTACCTGGGAAGTGGACAGATCCGTCTTTCCGACCTCGCCCCACCCCAGGCCGCTCTTCTTCTGCTCGATGAGAATCCGCGCTCACTGGATGATTTGGACAAACAGAGGTGGAGAGTCCTATCCCCGTGCGTCTTGGCGGCACTGGATGGCATCCCTTCCCACAACGCCGAGGCCGCTCGCCGAGTCCTGGCGCTAGCCTGGAACAAGGTACCTGACGAAGCACGGACAACCACACGCCTGCTCATCGCCAGACGAGCCGCACAATCCTACCTCCCAACCATCTTGTCACTTCTCGGCCCGGTCGCGGATGAGGAGTTTCTCATCGGTCTGCTCGGCGAGCTGAAGGAGAACCCTTCAGCTTGGATGGCGTTCGGAGACATCCTCGGATGGCTGATAGACCAGAAGGCCCCCGGCGCTTTGCAGCACGCCGAGGGCCTGGTTCGTACACCCGTCGCGATCGATTTGCTCGAGCGGGATTGCTCGATCGAAGCCGGTACCGCACTGATGCTCTATGGTCCCGATGCGGGTTGGAGGGTCATGTGGCCTGCTCTCTCAGTTGATCCAACCTGGGGAAAGGAAGTCTTGGAGAGAGTGGCTGACAAGGCGGATGACAGAGACATCGTGGTCGAAGAAAGACTTTCCGATGATTCCGTGGGACTGCTGCTTTCGTGGCTCGTCAGGGAGAATTCGCCGGAGACGGACGACGAACCCCAAGGTGCGTTCGTCGCCACTCAAGAGTGGGGGGTACGGGAATGGCGCAACCGGTTGGTCTGCCACCTGCGAGACCGTGGCACTCGATCGTCCTGCGCCGCAATCGAGCGTCTGTGCAGTGAATACCCGGCAATCGAGTGGCTGAGAGCAGTGCTTGCGGCAGCGAACGAGAATCTTCGCAGCAATTCATGGGCTCCACCAACTCCTGCGCATATCTTGGCGCTGGTCGAGAGCTCCAGGCGACGTTACGTCACAAGCGGAAGCCAGCTCCTCGATTTGATCTGCGAGAGCCTTGAACGCCTGGCAATGACGCTGCACGGAGAGACGCCAGCCGTACGCTTTCTCTGGGAAAACGCGGAGACATCAACACCCAGACCGGTGATTGAGAACAAGCTCTCTGATTACGTCGCAATTCACCTGAGAGATGATCTGCAGGGCGAGGTTGTCGTGAATCGCGAGGTAGAAGTGAGGGCTCCGCTTCGGTCAGTTGAAGGGGCAGGCCAAGAGACTGACATTCATGTGACCGCACGCCTCACTCGCGACTCCTGGGCGCCAACCGATATCCTGAGTGCGATCGTCGAGGTCAAGGGCTGCTGGAACCCAGACGTGCGCCACGCGATGAAGACGCAACTCGTCGGCAGGTACGTGCATGAGAACCCCTCCCCATTCGGGCTCTATCTGGTCGGTTGATGCGGATGCGGCGCCTGGGATGCGAATGACAGTAGAAGAGACCGCGTTCCGTGGACCTCCATGAAAGAAGCCCAATGCGAGCTGGAATCCCAGGCACTCGAGCTGACCAGGACCCTCCGACCCCACGGAGAGGTGAGAGCACGCGTTCTCGACTGCGGGCTGCGGTAGGAGGGAGAGACAAAGTCAAGCCCACCAGGGACTTGGCATGATCGATCGATGCGAATGTGGCCGCAGCCGGCCAGCCCCTTTGCACAGAATCCGCCCACACGGGGAAGCACGGCGGGGTCGTTCGCCTCACTCCAGCAGGTCACGAACGACAAGCTGCCCATTTCTTAGACGGCGCTTTCTCTTCACGTCGAATTGCATCCAAACCGTCCCATTGCGTTTCTTTGCTTCATGAATGGTTTCGATCAGCTCTCTGTCCACATCGAACTCGATAAGGCATCTGTCCCCTGGACGTTGCCCCTTTAAACATACTCTAATAACCTTCTGTTCACCCCCTGGGGTTGCCTCCGTCTCCACAATCGTAACCGGCAATTCAACGCGCTTGGCCATTATCTCCTCCTACGCAAACTGGACGTGTCGTTGTCTAAACGATCCCTCGGATGTCAGGTCCTCATTTCGAACTTTTCTAGTTTCCCTCCTTTCCGCCCGTCCATTCGCGGGCCTCCTTGCGCAGGTAGTTTCCCAACTTCGCCACGATCCCGATGACCTCATTGATCTGCGCTCTTAGATTGGGTCCCTCAAAGACGGGATCTCGCGCGGCCTCAAATGGGTATGGCTTTAGCCAATCATTAATTGCGGCTTGCGCAGCCGCGATGATTTCGTGGAACTGCCGTTCTGGATTCTCGCGAAATGCGCGGACCGTGGCAGCGTATGCAATTGCCGGCGAGCATGAGGCATAAAATCGTGAAAGGACTTCTCCAGGACGAAGCGATCGTCGGGCTCTCTGCCATAAGTATTGGATCTCATGAGCGGACCGCACAGTCATTTGGGTGATCGACCCGAACGGATCGCCTCCAAGGCCACTAATGACCCTCCAACAGCCTTGGATTGCTCGACCGTGTCCGTTCGCACAATCACCGAGTGCTTGGGCCATCGTCGCGTAACCGTCCAGGGGAGGCGGCGCCCCTTCCTCGATCATTCGCCTGCATGCCTCAACCGCACGCCTACGGTGGAAGAGCCCTTTCTTCACAAATTCCAGGCCACAACGGAAGTGCTCAATGAATGCCGTGCGATCCGTCGTCAGAACCTCGCTATCACGCCATTGCCGATAAAACTCGCCGTGGAATCGTTGAATCATCCAGACGGCAAGCCAGTAATCCTTCGTCGCCTCGTCCACGGCTGCGCTTTCGATCCAGGTCAGCTCCTCATCCCAGCAGGCCTCCCAGCCGTCGATACATTTTGCCAGAGCGTGGACTCTTTCATACTCGCGCGTGTAATAGTCGGCATACATCATGATGCGGTTGTGCCTCCGCATGAACCACCATTTGGCCGGAATCGCGTGAGCGGCCGTGAAATAGTGGTCAATTCGCGATCCATCTTCATGAAACCGAAGGGCAAACCGAAGTTGTTCCTCTGCGTGGTTTTCGTTTACGGGAGGGAGAAAGTAGCCCAGATAGTTTATGGAATGGGAGGCAAGGTAGGCAGCCATTCCCAAGTGCTCCGGCCTGACAGCAGCTTGAGCGCGCGATACTGTCTCATAGAGTTCTGCGTGCGGCTGGATTCGACTTACACCTTGGGCACTCCTGTCAAATGCGCCAGTATGCTGCAACCATTGCAACGCGCGGTAAGAACGAAGAAGCGCGTCAAGTGTGCTTCGGCGAATGCGCAAGTATGCTTCGTTCGCAACATCCAGAAACGGAGATACGCCACGCTTCTCTCCGCATAGGCTCCAAATCAGAAACACGTACACCCACGGTGGCTGCTCGATGAGTACAGGGCCAAGCTCGAACTCCGAATGTCCTCCGGCGATCTCCCTGAGGATCGTCAGCGCCGAAAGGGCGTCCTGTAGGTAGTCATGATCAAACCGCACGCGGTCCTGCACCGGGCGAATCATCTCTGGACCTGCTCGATCGAGGAGGCCTGGCGGTGCCTCCGTCGCGGGGATCCATCGTTCTCCTTTTGTGCGGTAGGCAAATTGCGAAAGTTCCTCGCGAACACTGGGGCGCAACATTCGCAGCCTTTCCTGCACGAACTGCTCAGGTTGAATGGAGAAATGGCCCTCACGAAAAGCTTCGACGACCTGGATGTCCGGCCTCGTTTCGAGATATGGCCAGTCATCAGCCACTTCGGAGCGGCACGCGAGCACAAGCACAGCATCGTCCGGCACCTTGACCCGCGAGAGTTCCTCCTTCCAGTACTCGGCGTTTCGCTGAGCGAGAGTGTGATCAAAGTGGTCCACCAAGAATAGCCTGCCCGATTTCTCCGGTGATTTTCTCGTGCTCAGGTCCAGTTCCCGTGCATCACGTGGAATGAATTCGATGTGAAAGGCAGACCAGGATCGAGGTGCGTTGGCGGCCAAGTTACGCAGTAACGTCGACTTACCTACGCCACCGGCGCCCACCAGAAGGTAGACCGTCCCCCGGCGTAGGTTACAGTCCGTCACGAGCCCCGCTGCCGTCACTCGCAGGAGCGTCTCACCGAGCTGACAGCTCTGAGGCGTGAGGACTCCGTCCGCTCCAATGAATACTCTGGCACCCCTTTCGCGATTCTCCACGACGACGGCGCCAGCTGGCTCAAAGCTCACCTCCTTCGATCGGTGAACCGAAAGAAAGCGGCATACCCATTCAGGATCGTGTTTGCCGACTTGGAGCCGCACGGTGCACTCAAGATCCCGCCGAGGAGCTGGCGACGGAGCGATGAGATGGTAACGTGCCTCCCAGCGGATATCCGGCATTCGGTCAATCCTCAGGACTCCCGCCAGCCGACGATTCCGCCGGATCAGGTCACGCTCCAACATCTCACGGGCTCGTTCGAGCTGATACTCCCTCACGATAGGATCCAGGAGCGGTGTCAGTGCAACGCCATACCTGATTTCGAGATCTGCGCTGGGCCCGAGACATACAGAAGGAGTCCCAATGAGACTTACGTCCGAGTACTTGTGTTTGGGCTCGCCCTTCTCCCACAGGAGACTGGCATCGATGCGTTCGCGGCTCCACTCCTGTGCCTCGTCGACAAGGTGGAGCAGAAAGGATACCGGATCGTGGCGAAGTGAGATTCCGAACCACTCGTCTTTGGAGGAAACCAGGTACTGAAAGTTATGGCTGGCGCAGGCGAGCGCAGCAGTCCTGAGAACCGCACCCGTGAAACTGCGTTCCGAAGGGGCGCTCAGATCCGCCTCGTTCGCCCGATCCCAGAGTAAGAACGCGGCGGTGAGTGCATGGTCTGGTTGATCAAGCTGTCTCCGAAGCGCGTCACTCGAAAGAATCGGCACCTTCCGCCTCCGCTCCTCGTCAGTGGCATAAAGGCCCGCTCTCCAGGCGAACAAGGGCGCCAGAGGGGCGTCTTTCCCGTAGGTCATCGTCATCCCAGGAACAGAAGTGTCTACGTACGGGAAATCTTGGACCACCTGCCGGGCGAAGCTGAGTGAAAAGTGATGGAACTGAATGGGATACCCGATGTCATGGAAGTGAGCGGCGAGAAACCAAACGCGATTGAGAAACACCATCGCATCGCCATCATGACCCGTCCGCCGAGCCAGGTCGGCGCCAAGTGGCTGGAAGTAGCTCGTCGAATTCAAGATGAAGTAACCGAGGAGGAAGTCGTGAATGGTATGTCGCAGGTGGTCGCGCTGTTCTTGAACCAGCGCGTTCACCACACCCTCCGACTCGAGCATTCTGGTAAAGAGGAAGTCAGCCAACTCCGCATCGTCAGGGTCATCAAGGGCATCCACAAGGCGCAAGGAATAGTGGCGATACATTGATTCGACGCTCGCCGCCGTGTTGGCATCCGCCAACGCGGAAAGGATTACGTCTTTCAGCCACACGTCTCCACCCAGCCGGGCAATCCCCTGCAAGAGAAGCGTCAAACTCGGATCGGTCGTGGAGACGTCCATGAGTGTTCGCGGTTGACATCAAGCTACCAGAGAACCACTACGAACGCAACGAAAAGAGTCCGGCAGCCCGGCACGCACTGCGGAAGCGCTGGGCCGAGTCGTCGGCGAGATCAAGGTCCCCGTGATGCCGCAATCCCTGATCACGGGCGCCGACGGGACATCGGCGCTGGAAGGCGCCCTCCTCCGCGGACAGCAGAAAGATCTCGGCCGACTTGGGCTTCTGATCAAGCGCACTGATCGCATCTGTGAACCGCCTACCGACCGATCGGGACTCCTCGGCGATTGTCCGAAGTAACTCAGCACGGGGAGGTTCATCAATAACCAGAATGTAGCCGGAGTACGCCTGTGCAGATGTCATGGTGCCTCCCCGATTGTGTCAGGGAATGATCTGAAATCTCTGATGCCCGTTAAGCCGGTAGACGGTGAAGTCGGTACGCTCCACAGTGAAGATCTGATCTAGACCCTCGCGCTCGGCTACACAGACGAGCGTCGCATCGGCCAGATCCATCTGGCGGTCGTTGTACTTCTGCATGAGCTCTCGAATTCGCTGGTTGTCGTGTTCGGCAACTTGAAGAAACGTGATCCGGACTTCTTCCGCGAAATCCCACAGGCGTTCGGGGCCGTTGGGAGCATCGTGTAAGAGATACATGGCCTCGGTGAAGGCGGGCCAAACCGTCGCCAGCGGCTCGTCGATAGTCTTGAATGCCTCGGCACACGCAGCGTGATGCTGATCATCGCGATCGAGAAGAGCAACCAGCGGGCCGGCGTCCACTAGAATCATTGGCGCCGCCTTTTTCGGAGTATCTCTGCGATCTTTTTGGCGCCGCCCTCAGAACGCTTGGGATCCCCCCCCTCGACGGATCCGATGAGGTGTGCCACCGCATCGTATGGCCTGCGCTCCGGTTCACTTTCCCCTGCGCGCGTGCGGGTATCCACAGAAGTCCTGAACCGCTCAAACAGCCAATCTCCGAAGAACTTGCCGAACTGTGGATCGTCGGTAACTCGCTTGTAGAACTTGAAGTTCGTATCCACCATGTCCTGGAGCCGATCGCTTACGACATGATCAAAGGCAAGGCGCGCATTCTCAGGGGTATTCACACGCACGCTCTGCATCAGGGCTTCATCCGCGGTCAGCCGGTCTTCGAGCTCATGGATGAAAACCTTGTCTTCCTCAGTGAAATCGGTTCCAAATCGCTCGTTGAGCTCTCTGACAATCTTCGACAGAGCTTCCAGATCTTCTTCGCTCTTGCCATGGCGGATCTCGCTGCCGATGGGCGGGATTTCATTCAGTCCCCGCTCGAGTGTGATGCGGCCGGAATGGGTCTGTTGAATCCGGTATGACTCGATATCGATCTTGCTCTGGATCTCCCGCGGAAGCTGCCCGCGCTCAACAGGCAAGTAGCGCCGTAGAAGCCTCGCAAAGACATAAAGCTTCTCCAGGCCGGGATCGGTGAACGTCAGGATCTGTGAGAGGAAGGCATAGAGGCGCACGTAGTCGTCGAGCGCCCCGCGGAAATCCGCTCGCTCCTCCTCCGAGAGCGCGCCGACGCGCTCGACGGTCGGGGCCAGCACTGCGTAAAGCTGGTCCTGTTGCGCACCAGGTCGAAAGTAGACCTTCGCGAATGCGTCCAAGTCGCCCGCATCGAAAACGTCGAATTCTCCCAACCGATGTTCAAGGTCGTACAATTTGTTGGGGTCCGTCGCTTCCGAAAGAAGAGTCTTCTCGTAGTACGGTTCGAACGCCCTCTGAATCTCCTCGGCCTCGTTGGCAAAATCCAACACGATCGTCTCACCCTTTGCCGGATACACGCGATTGAGCCGTGACAGCGTCTGTACTGCGTGCACGCCACCGAGCTTCTTGTCGACGTACATCGTATGGAGAAGCGGCTCATCGAAGCCTGTCTGAAATTTCTCCGCGACAACCAGAAATCGGAACTCCGCGCGGCGAAAGGCGGCCGCAGTCTGGGTCTCGGGCAGGGTGTTCATTCCGGTCTCGGTGAAGTCCGCCCCTCCGTCACGCACAGTCCCGGAGAATCCCACGAGTGCCCTATAGGGACAGTTCCTTTCCTTCAAATAGGCGTCGAGGGCGAGCTTGTAGCGCACCGCATGGAGGCGTGAACGTGTGACGATCATTGCCTTTGCGTGTCCCCCGATCCGATGGACGACCCGCTCGCGGAAGTGCTCAACGATGATTTCGACCTTCTTCCGAATGGGATGTTCGTGAAGATCGACGAAAGACCGTAGGAGGTAGCTCGCCTTGTTCCTATCGTAGTGTGGGTCATCCTTGATCGTCTTGAGCAGGCGCCAGTAGGTCTTGTACGTCGTGTAGTTCTCCAACACATCGAGGATGAACCGTTCCTCGATAGCTTGTCGCATGCTATAGAGGCTGAAGGCTTCGAACTTCCCGTCGGGCCGCGGCGTCCCAAAGAGCTCCAGGGTCTTGCCCTTCGGCGTCGCCGTGAAAGCGAAGAAGCTCACGTTCGGGAGAGGTCCTCGTTTGCGCATCTCCGCCTCAACCCGATCCTCGATGTCTTCTTCCACTGCTCCGTCGACCGCCTCCGCCTCTTCGAGGCTCGAGACCGTGAGCACGCTCTTCAGGCTCTTCGTGCTCTCCCCGCTCTGCGAGGAGTGCGCTTCGTCCACAATCACCGCGAATCGGTTCGTGGGGAGCTCCTGGATCTGATTCGCGATCACCGGGAACTTCTGGAGGGTCGTGACGATGATCGTCTTGCCGGCCTCGAGGGCCTCTTTGAGCTGGTGGCTTGTCTTGTCGATGTTCTCCACGAGGCCGGAGGTCTGCTCGAACTGACGAATCGTGCGCTGGAGCTGCCTGTCGAGAACCCTTCGATCCGTGATGACGATGATCGAGTCGAAGACGCGGCGATCGTGGGCATCGTGGAGCACCGAGAGCCGGTGTGCCAGCCACCCGATCGAATTGGACTTGCCGCTGCCGGCCGAGTGTTGAATCAGGTAGTGCTGCCCTGGGCCCCGTTCGCGCGCATCGCGGACAAGCCGGCGGACGGCATCGAGCTGGTGATAGCGTGGGAAGATCAGTTTCGATCTTCCCGTTCTTCTCCCGTTCTCATCCTCTTCCTCGACCTCGTGGATGAAGTGCTGCAGCAGCTCGAGAATGCTGTCTCGTGCCCAGATCCTGTCCCAGAGATACGCGGTCGCGTAGCCGCGTTGAGTCGGAGGGACGGGCGGATTGCCGGCTCCACCGAACTTGCCCTGATTGAAAGGCAGGAATCTTGTCGTCGGTCCTTCCAGGTGCGTCGTTACATACACCAAGTCCGGATCGACAGCGAAGTGCACCAGGCATCGTCGGAAAGCCAAGAGCGGTTCTCTCGGATCTCGGTCGAAGCGATACTGTTGAATCGCGTCCTCGACCGTCTGGCCGGTGAGCGGATTCTTCAGCTCGGCGGTGAAAATCGGAATGCCGTTCAGGAAGAGGACGACATCGAGGCGGTTCTCGTTCTTCTGGCTGTAACGAAGCTGCCGGACGACCGCAAAGAGGTTCGCCTGGTAGAGTTTCTGGAGAGGTTCGTTCAGGCCGCTCGAGGGGCGGAAGTACGCAAGCATGAACTTGCACCCAGCGTCCTTGACGCCTGTGCGCAGGACATCGAGCGCCCCGCGTCTCTCGATTTCGCGGGAGAGACGTTTGAGGAAGCGATCCTTGACCTCTGCGCCGTAGTGATGGCCGAGCTTCTCCCATTCCCTGGGCTGCGTGGCGTTGACGAATCCGAGAACGTCGGCGGGGATCAGGCAGAGGGCACGGTCATAGTCTTCCGGACGCCGCCTGCGATAGCCGCCGGGCTCCGGGCCATCGCCATACGGCGCCACTGGTTCGTGCACGACCCAGGCTTGCCCCGCGCACTCATCAGGGCCACGTGCAAGCAACGCACACTCGATTGCTTCTTCGAAGCTGCGTTCCGAGATCTCCGGACTCACGCAACTTCCTCCCGCACGTCGATCTTCCCTGTCACTCCGGCGGAAATCAGCGCGGTGCGGTACACCTTGAGGCGATCAATGGCCTCGTGGACTTTGGAGATCAACGCGTCGAACTTGGATACTTCGCAATCGATCTTGTTCACCATGGCTTGTTGCTCTGGAAGCGGCATGATCAGAACGCGCAGATTCCTGATGTCATCGAGTCCCAGTCCCTGCTTGGTACCACCATACAGCGCCGTCGCAAATTGCGACTGCCCCACGGAAGAGAGCAGGCAATAAGCAAGCCATCGAGAGTGTGTCAAATCGGCGCGAGGCCGCACGAGAGCCAAATGTTGATTGACGTAAGCTATTGCCATTTCTTGGGGGACGACTCCCACCGCACCAATAAGTGCTGTGATCGATATCAAGACATCCCCCGCTACCACTCTTGTCCTCTGGCCCTCCGCGCCGTCTGGCGGCACAACTCGTTGGATGTCAGACAAATCGAGATCTATCGACCCCGACCTGAGATTGCCAATTTGTAGGAAAACGCTCCCCTGGTCTGCGTAGAACTCAGCCCATCCCCGAGAACCGCTCGTAATGAATGAAGCCACGTTCTTGATACGGAGCACATCCCAATGCGCCGGGATCCTCCCCAGCCACTCGACTCCCGAATCCTTCATCGGGACGTTCGGGTCGAGGCCCTTGGTGACAGCGTCTGTGATCAGTGTAGTACGCTTCTGCTGAAGCAGCTCGATCAGCCGCTCCTTCTTGGCAATCAGCGCGTCGATCTTCGTGGTCTGGCGAGTGAGGAACGTTGCGATGGCCTGCTGTTGCTCATAGGAGGGCAATGGGAGCGAAACGTCAGCCATATCGCTCTGGGTCAGCTTGTCGCGTGTACTGCCGTCTATGAACACCCCGTACTCCACACAATTGAGAGCGCTCGCCAGGAATTCACCGAAAATACCTTGTCTGGGGCGCAGCACATGTATGTGGTTGTTGACCCAGATCTTCCCAGTCACACAATAGGCAACCGTCTTATGAGGTTCCAGGAAAGGCGCGCCGTCCTCGCCCAAGAGCACGAGCTCCTCGTCAAAGATCCATCGATCGATGTGGTCGACTACGCCACCGGCGCCCCAGTAAGGGTAGTCCCCTTGCATCATACTTCTCTCCTGAGAATTCAAGGGGACCCGCTTGCCATCGAGGCAAGAGACGAGATGGCGGACCCTCTTCACACCCCAATGGTTCGGGATTTCTCCCATCCACGGGACGTCTGAGTGCTTGTATGAAGGATATGGCTTGAGTCCTGACGATAGCGTGGAAGTTGGTTCCCTCTTCGCGGGTGTCCATGACCCGTCATCAATCCATGCTGTACCAAGCTCTTGCTTACCAGTCAGAGCCTCGATCAAAGGCCACAGGAACCCTCTGATGGCTTCCCCAACCGCGCTGAAGTCGCGCGGCGCGCGCGTGAGGCCGTTCCTTTCAAGGTATGCCCGCCACTGGTCAGCTCTTCCGCGGTTGGCGAAGAAGGCTGGCGAGAGACCGGGTGGCAGCGATCCTGGCAGGTCTGTGTTGCGCCGTTCGAAAGTCGCGGCGATGGCACGCGAAAGGGTCGCGCTGTCGAATGTGAACACCTTGGAGAGAACGAACAGGTCGTAGAAGTCTTTCAGTCGGCTGTTTGCCTCGCCGAGGTGGACCATCGCATGAAGCTTTTCGGCGACGACGGCTTCGCGCGGGTAAGCTCGGATGCGAGGGGCAGGGCCGCCCAGCATGGTCGGAAAGTCAACATCCTGCGGCCCGGGAACGACATCGTTGCCGAACCCAATGTCCACCTGCAGTGAGATCATGG
This sequence comes from Acidobacteriota bacterium, assembly GCA_016191015.1. GTDB lineage: Bacteria > Acidobacteriota > CAIWXX01 > CAIWXX01 > CAIWXX01 > JACPPM01. Next base: position 121,386 of record JACPPM010000200.1, read on the forward strand.
CGCGTTCTAAGTGGGCTTCGATACGAAGGCGAACTCCCAGGTATTCAGCACTGTCGCGGATCTTCTCAGCCTCGATGGTGTCCGAAAGAAAACGAAGAGCGTCGTCCGGGACATCGATCGAACAGATCTCGCGGAAGCACTTCGCCATCGCCGCGGGATCGGGCGCTCCATGACCGAGAAGGTCAAGGTCGCGAGTCGAGCGATACGCATCCCCACCCCAGACCGTGTACAGCATTGCCCCCTTGAGCACGAATTGATCTCGGTACGTTGATCGCGACAGCCGGTAGAGCAGCCGCTCTGCCGTGTATCGCTGCATAACCAGTTGGAAGTCCTCCTGCCGCTCCCGGGCGCGGTTGAGAAGCCTCGCGTGGATGGAGGCGGCCAGGTTGCGCGGGGTCTCTCTCACGATACCATCGCCTCAATGTAAGGACGGATCACGCTAAGAATCCGACAGACCTCCGCCGCGCGCGAGATCTCGTCCACAGTGGCTCGTCTCGTCCGAAGCACGTCTCGTAGGGCTTCAAGGGCAACGTCCAGGCCGACTTTGTTTCTGTATCGAAAGCAGTCGACGACAGTTCGCGCAGGGGATGTTATGCGGCACGTCACCCCTTCGATGTCCCGAGCGAGTACACCATATCGCAGCATCGGTCCCGAGAACCGGATAACTCGAATCGGCAGCTCACTCAGCCGAGGCTTGCGGGCCTTCCGATCAAGCGCGATCCAGACGTCCTTCGACACCTGTGTACCTATGCGGTGCACGTGCAGCGCCGTGAGCAGGCAGATGATCGCACCCGGCACACGCTTGCTGACCATCGCGACCGTCTCGTGCTCGCTCGGCGCGAGGTTCCGCCGCCGATATAGTCCACGCCCGATCCGGTCGACCTCCCCTCGTGCGATCATCATGCGCAGGCGGCCGGTCGGAATGCCGGCCTCCTGCAGATCTCGTGGTCGGAACAGCCCGGGCAGCCTCCGAGACCAGGCCCGGAGTTTCGCGGCGGCACCCAGTTTCATGAGAGGCATGTTAGCAGAATACGTCGGCATTTGGAAGCAAGTGCCGACATTTTCGGTCACTTCACCTCACGCCCGTTGCTTTCCGTGATATCCCCCAGCATTTGCATGATCTCCTGCTCGATAGCCCGAATCTCGGCTTCGATCTCTCCGAGTGGTCGTGGCGGTTGATACTTGTAGAAGTATCGATTGAAGTTGATTTCGTAACCCACCTTCCCCACCTTACCGTCTTTGTGATCTCGAGCTCCCGTGTCGATCCAGGCGTCCGGAACATGCGGCTTGACCTCGCGTTCAAAGAATGCGTCGACACTTTCGGTGAGCGGCACGCTTTCCGTGTCCCGGAGATCGGAATCGGGCTCGGGATTGCCCTCCTCGTCGCGGCAGATTTCGGCCGCCTCATCCCTCTCGGCGAGGGCGGCCGATACCGCCTTTCGCAGGGTCGCAGTGAGCTTGATCCCTGACCGTTTCTCGGCATCTCCCAAAGCCTTGAGGAACTCGGCGCAGTCTCTGAAGAGCACTGTTGGCAACGTGCGTAGAAGGGCTCGAATTTCCTCCTGCCGGTCGCGGCCACCTGATTCTTGCTTCGCACGCACCTTCGCATCCTTCTTCTTGCTGATGGCAAGGTTCTGGAAAGCACTCTGCTCTTCGAGTCGCGTCATCCGTTCCGGTGTTGCTTGGAAGTTGAGTCGCAGCGGTCGCTCCACAGTGATCTTGCGATAACCGAAATGCGTCGTTGGGAAGATCTTGCAGTGCTCACCTTCCCTGAAATCTCTCAGCAGCCGCAAGATCTCGGCTGCCCTCTCGGGTGGGACCTCACGTCGCTTGTCCCCGAGGCTCTTCCGCATTTGCGTCCAGAACGACGAAGCGTCAACAAGAAGCACCTTGCCGCGTCGCTCGGGTGTCTTTCGGTTGGTCAAGACCCAAACATACGTGGCGATGCCTGTGTTGTAGAAGAGCTGCTCGGGCAGCGACACCAGAGCTTCCAGCCAATCGTTCTCCAGAACCCAGCGTCTGATCTCGCTTTCGCCGCTACCGGCGTCGCCTGTGAAGAGAGGTGATCCGTTCATGATGATGGCAACGCGCGATCCTTCCTCGCCCTTGGGAATCACGTGCGAGAGCATATGTTGAAGGAAGAGGAGCTGTCCGTCGCTGATCCTCGGAAGGCTCACACCAAATCGCCCTGCGTCACCGCGTTCATACTCGGCGCGGACATCGTCCTCGTCGCGTTTCCAGTCCTTGCCGTAAGGCGGATTAGCGATGAGGTAATTGAAACGACGGTTGGGGTGACGATCGTTCGAGAGCGTACTGCCGAAGGCGATGTTCTCCGCGTCGCGTCCCGTTGGATCCTTGAGAAAGAGGTCAGATTTGCAAATCGCCCAAGTTTCTGGGTTGACCTCCTGCCCAAAGAGATGGACATCCGCCTTCGGGCTGATCGCCGGTTGTATCACATCGCCCCCGTTCACCCGCCTGCCCAGAAGGATGTGCTCCTTGGCGATCATGAGCATCCCGCCCGAGCCACAGCAGGGGTCGTAAACCGTCAGCACCGCTCCTGCTTTCCGGATGCGCCGTTCGTCGCCAGCGAGCAGAAGATCGACCATGAGATGCACCACGTCTCGTGGCGTGAAGTGCTCACCTGGGTTCTCGTTCAGCGCCTCGTTGAACTTCCGGATCAGCTCTTCGAAGATTGTGCCCATCGTCGGATTGTCGACACCATCAGGATGGAGATCGACGTTCTTGAAACGCTCCAGGACCTTGAAAAGAAGCCCAGCCTCCGCCAGCTTGTTGATCGTGTTGTCGAAGTCGAACTTCTCGAGCACCTCCCGCATGTTCGAGTTGAACCCGCTGATGTAGTTACGGAGATTGTGCGCGATGTTGGGCGCATCGGCGAGGAGCTTTTCAAAATCGTACCGAGACGTGTTGTAGAAGGCATACCCGGAAGCCTTGCAGAGCTGATCGTGCGGGTTTTCGAGCTTGCCTTTGAGATCGGCGTTCCGTTTGAGCACCTTCTCCTTGGTCGGTTTCAGCACGCAGTCAATCCGGCGAAGCACGGTCAGTGGCAGAATCACATCTTGATACTTGCCCCGCTTGAACGTATCGCGAATCAGATCGGCCACACCCCAGATGAAGCCCACGATCTGACTATGGTTCATCGATTCGTCCTTTGTGTTCGGGCCGCCGTCGTGGGAGTCGCCGATTGCACCGAAGCTGCTCGACGTGGCTGCTCAATCATGTTCTTGGCAGAGTATGGTTTCCCGGAATGTGAGTCAAGGGGTGCCGGGGGGCGCAGCAAGGCTACGGCAAAGTCCCGGAAACCGCAGATTTCACAGATTGACTCGCAGATGTCGCCGATTGCTTCGCGCCGACCCGAGAGTGAGGAGCAAGTTGCTCGTCGGTTGAATGCTGGAAGTATCTGCGTAATCTGCGCGGA
>JACPPM010000036.1 GCA_016191015.1 Acidobacteriota bacterium
CCACCAAGTCACCAAGACACCAGGACCCACCAAGCGGATCGCTTTGCCCCTTGGTGCGGCTTGGTGCCTTGGAGTCTTGGTGGTTTGCACGTCGGATACCTCACCCACAGCTGACAACATGTTGGTAAGAATAGGCCGCTAAGCGGCCTAGACACTATCTATCCTCGCTCTTCATCGCATCCCGTATCGCGACGGCCATGGCGTTCATCGTGTAGGGCTTTTGGATGAACCCACGGGCGCCGCTTTGGATGAGCTCATTGGGCTGGCCATCAATGCTGTAGCCGGATGAGACGAGAATGCGGGCGCGTTTGTCGATCGCGCGGATCTGTTTGAAAGTCTCGAGCCCTGACAGGCCCGGCATGATGACGTCGAGGATCACGAGATCGATCTTCTCGCGACCGTAGATGGCGCACGCTGCCTCGCCGTCGGGCGCGACCATGACCTCGTACCCCAGTTCACTGACGATCGTCCGAGCCATGTCCCTGACGATTTCCTCATCATCGACCACGAGCACCCTTCCGCTTCCATGAGGCATCTCCTCCGAGGCCGACGTCATGCGTCCTGCAATGGATCTCCGGGTCGATGGCAGGTAGAGCCGGAACGCGCTGCCTTTTCCGACCTCGCTCTGCACGGTGATCCATCCACCATGGTTCTTGAAGATCCCGTAGACCATGGCCAGGCCCATGCCCGTGCCTTTCCCCTTCTCTTTCGTGGTGAAAAACGGCTCGAAGATTCTGCTCTGTGTTTCGGCATCCATTCCGATCCCGGTGTCGGTGACGGTCAGGACGACGTGCTCGCCCGGCGCGGCACCAAGGTGCCGGCCGGCCTCTTGCTGGTCGAGGACAATGTTGCTGGTTTCTATTCTGAGCGTGCCGCCGGCGGACATGGCGTCCCGGGCGTTGAGGCAGAGATTGAGGAGGCTGTGCTCGAGCTGACCGCTGTCGGCCTCGACCGCCTTCAATCCGCTGTCCAAGTCCGTTTGAATCGTGATACACCGGTCGAACGTCCGCGTGATCAACGTGAGCACGCGGTCGACCACCTGGTTCAGATCGGTCGGTTGAACCTGGTACCGGCCGCCTCGGGCGAACCCGAGGAGTTGGCTCGTCAACTCGGCGGCTCGATTAGCCGACTTCTCAATCGTGTCGATGGCCCTATAGAGCGGGTGTCCTTCGTGGATCTGCATCTTGACGAGAGAGGTATAGCCAATGATGCCGCCCAGGAGGTTATTGAAGTCATGGGCGATCCCGCCTGCCAGCGTGCCGATGGCTTCCATTTTCTGGACCTGCGCAAGCTGATCGCGGAGCCGATTCTGCTCCTGGATGGCCGCCAGCTGGTCGGTCACGTCCCTGACAATCGCCTGGAGAAAACTCTGTCCAGCGAGATCGAGGCGGCTCAGATGGACGCGTGCGTCGAAGAGCGAACCGTCGGGACGCTTGTGCTTCCAGGACAATGAAAGCGGTTCGCCCGCGAGCCCTCGCGCACACAGCTCAGATACCCGGATCTTCGAAGGCTGACCGTCGGGTTGGGCGGGCGGCGAGAAATCGACGAGTGTCCTCCCGATGATCTGACCCCGGTCGCAGCCGAACATGGCGGTGGCCTTGGTATTGCAGTCGACAATGAGCTCGTCGCGGAGCATCAGAATGGCATCGTTGGCTGTCTCGAACAGCGCCCGGTATTTGGAGGCAGACGCGGCCAGGGCATCCGCAGCCATCTGGCGCTCGATGGCCAATGCCACCGGGCTTGCGATCGCCTCGAGGAGCTGCAGATCGGCCTCCGAGTAGACTTCCTCGCGGTCGTAGGTCTGCACCACCATGGCGCCGACAGCGCGATCGTAGTGCTGCAGGGGAACACCTAGCCATGAGCTTGGCGTCGTTCCAATCACCTCGAGCTCACCCGCCTCCTGCAGCTCCTTCGCCTTCTGCGGGCTCCACATGAATGCGCGCCTTCTCCGGATCACGTATTCCGTCAACCCGCGTCTGGCCCGCCGCGGTCCCGGGTTCGCGTCTTCTTCATCAACAAAGTAGGGGAACGAGACTTCCTGCTTCGCCACGTCAAGAAGAGCTACGTAGAAGTTGGTTGCGGCCATGTGCGATGCGACCTGCTGGTGGATCAGCGAGAGAAGCTGCTGAAGATCCTTCGACTGGTTCATGGATTGGCCGATCTCAGAGATCGTCTTGAACTCCATCAGCTTCCGCCGGCTCTGGGTGATATCACGAACGCTGGCGAGGATCCCACGACGGCCACCGTAGGAGATCAGCCTGCCCCGAATGTCCAGATCCAGTGGCGGACCGGACCTGTGAAGACCCCGCACCTCGATCCGGACCGCGTCCGTGATTCCGCTCTCGAGGTCCTGGCGGGCCCGAGCAAAGCGGGCACGATCTTCAGGAACGATCAGCGTGACAGCCGAGAGGTCAAGCACGTCCGCGGCCGTTTCGTATCCGAATATTCGCGCATATGTGTTGTTGGCAAAGATGATCGTTCCTTCGGTTGTCACGGAGATCCCATCGATCGTGTTCTCGACAAGCGTTCTATATTTGAGCTCTGACTCCCTGAGCGCCCGCTCGAGCTCTTGTTCGGCCGTCACGTCCAGCAGAATTCCGGCGATGGCGGGCTCGCCCTCATAGGTGACCCTGTGGCCTTTCACCTGAGCTGCGAACGTGCTCCCGTCCTTGCGGACGGCACGAAACACGTACTGCGTCCAATCCAGCTCTCCCTGAATGCGCTGTCTGATCATCTCAGTGACCCGAGCTCGGTCATCCGGATGCGTAAAGTCTATGGGGGAGAGACCGGGCATTTCCTCCACGGGGTAACCGAGCATCTCTGCCAGCCTCTTGTTGGCGTAGGTGAACTTCCCGTGCTGGAAGACATACAGCCCGGCGATCGAGTTGTCGAGGACGCCGGCGAGGGCGTCGGGGAGGACCGGGATGGCCCGATTGAGGGCCTGTCCTCCGGCAGTGCTTCGCCTAGCCACGGCGACAAGCCTAGCCAAATCGCCTGAAATGTCAATCGGAAACGGGGCGCCGGACTAGCGCCTCAGTGATGTGGGGCATCCGCCCATCCTGGAACCGGATGGAGGCGTGTCCCTTTCCGGTCTAACGCAAGGGCGCAAAGACGCAACGCCACAGGATCGGGCCGGAGATTCTTTGCGGCTTCGCGTCTTTGCGTTTGAAGAGGTCTCGATACTAAGCCGATATGTCTTTCTCATCACAAGCCGCGCGACGAGCCCCACAAGACTGACGCATGACCCGCCGGAATCAGCGCAGCGGTCACGGCCTCGCGAGCGACATGACGGCCTCTTCGAGTGCGCCGCGGAGCAGCGGCACCTTGTAAGCGTTTTGGGCGAGAGGCTGCGCGCCCTCGACCGCGCCCGCGGCGGCGCGCATCGCGGCGCTTTCATCGATCGCGTGGCCGATCAGGGCCGCCTCTGCGGCGATTGAACGCCATGGCTTGGGCGCAACCCCGCCAAGCACCACGCGCGCGGCGCTCACCTTCCCCGCCGCCACCACCGCCGCAATCGCAACGCTCACCAGGGCAAAATCCCAGCTCCCGCGTTCGCGCACCTTTCGGTACGTGCTCCGTAATCCGGCCCGCGGAGGCGGCACGACAATCTCGGTGACGATCTCACCGGCCTCGAGCGAGGTCTCTCGACGGATATCCTGCTTCGGGAGGATGTGCAGGTCTTCCACCGCAATTGTGCGAGATCCTCCGGGTCCAGCGATCGAAACTTGAGCATCCAGTGCGACGAGCGCTGGCGCCGCATCGGATGGATGCACGATGTAGCAGCCGTCGCCTCCGAAGATGCAGTGGTAGCGGTTCTCGCCGTCGAACGCGTAACAGAGACTACCGCCCTTGCGTGTGCAGATGAAGTCGCCGCGGAAATACCAGCAGCGGGGCCGCTGGCAGAGGTTGCCGCCGATCGTGCCCTGGTTACGGAGCTGGGGGCTGGCGGCACTCGCCGCGGCCTCGGCGAGGACCGGATACCGTTCGCGGATCAGAGGGTGCGACGCGATTTCAGCCAGGGTGGCGAGGGCACCGATGCGCACGCTTCCACCGGAGAGCGCTGCGATCCCTCCAAGCTCCTCGATTCCGCTGATGCTGACAACGCTTCCGGCGTCGAACACGCGATCGCGCAGGCAACCCAGAAGATCCGTACCGCCGGCGTGCAGGCGCGCGCCGTCGTGAGCGAGCGCAGCGACGGCCTGTTTCACAGACCCCGCACGCACATAGCTGAAACTCCCCATCATGGCTCACCCCCTCTTTCTTTGATCGGCCAGCAGGCTCGCGAGCTGCGTCGGATTGATCGGTGCGTCGGTCACCCGTATCCCGGTCGCGGCATAGACGGCGTTGGCGATAGCCGCGGCTGTCGGAATCGTGGCCGGTTCGCCGAGTCCCTTTGTGCCAGTCGAGTTAAACTCGTTGTCGGGCACATCGATCGGGACGCACGTCAGGTCCGCCGGCACATCCATGGCAGTCGGGATCTTGTAGTCGTGCCAGTTCGAGTTCACCATCTTGCCGGTCTGGCGGTCCAGCACGCGCCGTTCGGTCATGCCGAAGCCGATCCCCATCGTCATCCCGCCGAAAACCTGGTTCTGGTACGTGAGCCGGTTCATCACACGGCCGCTGTCATGAGCCCCCAGGAGTCGGAGGATTCGCACCTCACCAGTCCTTTCATTCACTTCGACCTCGGCGAACTGCGCTCCAAATGGCTTCGTGACCTTGTCCAGCGGGTTCTGCTCGCGGTGCCCCACTCCGATGACGACTTGCTGGTTCATCAGCCCCTCCAGTTCAGCCAGCCGGACCTTCTTGTCCGGTGAGCCTGCCACGAGTATCTCACCGGCTTTCAGAACGACCTCGTCCTCCGCAGCTTCCAGCTGCTCGGCACCCATCGCCAGCAGCTTCCGCTTCACCGCGACCGCCGCTGCGCGCACGGCAGGCGAGTCCGAGGGAACCGTCTTGCTCCCGCCGCTCGGCGTCGCGTACTGTGTGGTCCCGGTGTCGGCGTGCTCGATCTGGATGCGATCGAGGGCAACACCGAGCTCCTCGGCAACGACCATCGCCATGATCGTCTTGGTCCCGGTGCCGATGTCGCTCGCCCCCATGTTGAGGCTCACGCTTCCGTCGGCGAAGTACCTGACGATCACGGTCGACGGCGGTCCACCCGGCCATCCCCACTGGCACGCGGCGACGCCAGCCCCTCTCAACCACGGCCCGTTTCTTCGATGACCCCCGCGTGCCGCATCCCAGCCAAATGCCCTGGCACCTTCGACCAGACACTGCCTCAGTCCAGTCGATGTATACGGCTTGCCGCCCTGGCGCTGGCTCACGACCGGGATGCTCGTCAGTCGAAACTCCACCGGATCGAGGCCGATCGCCGCCGCCAGCTCGTCCATGACCTGCTCCAGCGCCCACGAGCATTGGGGGAAACCGGGAGCGCGGAACGCGCGTTCCTGCCCGGCGTTGATGTGACCGCAGGTCTCTTCGACGCGCACGTGGGCGCAGGTGTAGAGATCGGCCACCTGCGAGCCGACGCCGGCCCATCCCGGATAGGCGCCGACTGCGCCACGATTGATGAGGTGCATCGCTGTGAGCGTTCCATCTTTCCTGACGCCGGCCTTGAGACTCATCGTGTTGGCCGGGCGGTTCCCGACACAAAGGAACGACTCCTCGCGAGAGATGAAGAGTTTGACGGGGCGAGCGGTTTTCCGGGCCAGGATCGCGGCGATGACGGTGTGCTTGCTGATCTCCAGCTTGCTACCAAACCCGCCGCCCATGTACTGCCCGATGACCCGGACGTTGCTGAGCGGCAGTCGCAATGCATCGGCCAGAGACTGCTGCACCTGGAAGACGCCTTGCGTGGTATCCCAGACGGTCAGGCGATTCCCATCCCACTTCGCGACCGACCCGTGCACCTCCATCGGTGTATGGATTTCACAAGAGGTCCTGAACGTCCGCTCGACGATCGCCTCCGCATCGGCGAATCCCTTCGCGATGTCGCCGCGCTCGTATACCAGCGTTCCTTCGACCTGGTTTCCTCCTTCGTGAATCAGGGGAGCACCGGGTTTGAGCGCCGAGTCGAGATCCACAACGAACGGCAGCTCCTCATACTCCACGACGATCGCCCGCAGGGCGTCGGCTGCCTGATGAGGGGTTTCGGCCGCGACGGCGGCGATCTCTTCGCCCTCGTATCGGCAGTGTGGATCGAAAAGGCGGCTCGTTGGACCCTTTTCGGTGAAATACCACGGAATGCGGGCCTCCGTGTCTGAGTCGGTCAAGACGGCCCGCACGCCCGGCATCTTCGTCGCCGCGGCTGTGTCGACTTTCTTCACGATCGCGTGCGCGTGCGGACAGCGCAGGATCGCCGCATAGAGCATGTCGGGAAGAAAGAGATCCAGAGCATAGACCGCGGAACCGCTCACCCGTTCGTAAGCATCTACTCGAGGCAATGGCTTGCCCACCACCGTCGTCTCTGCCCATGGCGCCAGCTTCTCGGCCGGCTCGGGTGTTGTCGGCGGTGTCTTGAGGAGGAAGTATGGTTTTCGCATGACTCACGACACCTGCTTCATCGCGGCCGCGCGCATCGCGGCCTTGAAAATGTGCCCATAGGCGCCACAGCGGCAGAGATTGCCACTGACCCCTTCGCGCACTTCATCGATCGACGGAGAAGCATTCTGCCGGAGCAATCCCTCGACGGCCACAATCTGCCCTGGAGTGCAGTAACCGCACTGGAACGCGTCCTCGTCGGCGAAGGACTGCTGGACGGGTCCGAGAGCCTCGCCGGCCATGATCCCCTCGATCGTCGTGATCTCGTGCCCCTCGGCCTCGAGCGCCAACGTCATGCACGAGTAGCGCGTCACCCCATCGAAGAGCACAGTGCACGCCCCGCACTCTCCGCGCTCGCAGCCAGGTTTCGTACCCGTCAGCCCCAGACGGTCGCGAAGCACGTAGAGCAACGTCCAGCGCGGCTCGACGAGCAGACTGTGTGTGCGCCCGTTGACCTGCAGGGTCAGCTTCGAGAGTCCGCTTGCTTCGTAGATCTCAGCCTTCGGCACGGGCGTTGCTTCGGCCGTCGAACCCACCGCAGTGACGCCGATGAAACCGGCGACACCGCCGAGGAACCCGCGGCGGCTCACGCCCCCCTTCTCGTCATCCCCATGAGTGCTCATCTTTCACCTCCGGGTTATCCCGATTAGTCGGATCAATGAGGCCGATTCTACGCCTCTTCTCGGGCCTGGTGCTAGTCGAAAAGGGATGGACAGCAGCTGCGAGGGATAGACGGCACCGACGGGGTGACGAAGACGCGCGCGTTACACGTCGACTCAGGGGATGGAAGGCTACGGCAGAGGTTCGGAAACAGCAGATTTAGCGGATTCCGCTGATGGATCCGGATGGACCGTGCGTTCGCATCGGGAAGAACGAGCGATCCCCGGTTGAGACAACTTTGACCTTCCTGTGGCGACGCTTCCCGATCGCCTTGAATTGGGGCGATCGTGCGCGGTAGAATCGTGGATTCGACTCGGAGAATAGGCAATAACATGAAGGCTCATCAGATCAGGACTCAATTCCTGGGCTTTTTCAGGGAGCACGGGCATGAGGTGGTGAAGAGCTCGTCTCTGATCCCCCAGAACGACCCGACCCTGCTTTTTGCGAACGCTGGAATGAACCAGTTCAAGGACGTCTTCCTCGGCAAAGAGAAACGCGCGTATACCCGCGCCACTTCGGTGCAGAAGTGCATGCGCGCGGGCGGCAAGCACAACGACCTCGACAACGTCGGTCACACGCAGCGCCATCACACCTTCTTCGAGATGTTGGGGAATTTCTCATTCGGCGATTATTTCAAAGAAGACGCCATCGCGATGGCCTGGGAGCTGTTTGTCAAACGCCTGGGTCTGCCCGCCGGAAAGCTGTACGCCACGGTGTACAAGGACGACGATGAAGCCTACGGGATCTGGCATACGAAGGTTGGGGTGCCGGCTGACCGCGTTCTACGCTTCGACGAGAAGGACAATTTCTGGTCCATGGGTGAGACAGGCCCATGCGGACCGTGCTCGGAAATCCTGATCGACCAGGGTCCCGAGGTCGGCTGTCGCCGCCCCGATTGCGCGCCCGGCTGCTCGTGCGACCGCTACCTCGAGCTCTGGAACCTCGTGTTCATGCAATACGATCGCGACCAGAATGGCGTCATGACACCGCTCCCTTCGCCTTGTATCGACACCGGGGCCGGGCTGGAACGAGTGACCGCGATCCTGCAGGGCGTGCACTCCAATTTCCACACCGACCTTTTCATGCCGATCATCGATCGTGTCAGCGAGGAGTCGGGCGTCGAGTATGAGCAGGAGAGCGAGACGGGAGCCGCCATGCGAGTGATCGCAGACCATGTGCGGGCGGCCACTTTCGCAATCACCGACGGCGTGCTGCCTTCGAACGTGGGGCGCGGGTTCGTTCTGCGACGCATCCTCAGGCGCGCCATGCGATACGGCGGGAAGCTGGGATACGAGGAGCCGTTCCTCTACAAGCTCGCCGGGATCGTGCCTGATGTCATGGGCGATGCCTATCCGGAGCTTGGCGCCTTTAACGAGCACACGGCCCGTGTGATCCTCTCCGAAGAGGATCGATTCGAAACCACGCTGGCCTTGGGTCTGAAGGTGCTCGAGAAGATCTGCGAGAAGACCACGGTGGGAGTCGTGAGCGGGGCGGAAGTGTTCAAGCTCTACGACACATATGGCTTTCCGCTCGATTTGGCCCGGGACTACTGCGAAGAGCGGAACCTGAGAGTTGACGAAGCCGGGTTTGCGGCGGAGCTCGAGAAACAGCGCGAGCGCGCGCGTGCGGCGGTGAAGGCGGCACCGGCCGAGGCAGAGAGCGACGCAGCCCTGAAGGCTTATCCGCGACCTGTCTTTACCGGCTACTCATCGCTGAGGGACGACGGCTGTCGGGTTGTGGCGTTGTTCAGAGAGGGCGGAGCGCTCCGGGTGCTTCGTGCCGGCGAGCACGGCGAATGCCTGCTGGATCGCACTCCGTTCTATGCCGAGTCGGGCGGCCAGGTGGGGGATCGTGGGGAGATCGTCTCCGGGACGGGGCGCGCCCGCGTGCAGACGACGCAGCATCGCGGGGCCGGCTATTCGCTGGTAAAGATCACCGTTGAGCAGGGGGAGATCTCGGTCGGGCAGGAGGTCGACGCGATCGTCGACCCGGATGCCCGGCAGAATGCGGCGATCCACCACACGGCAACCCATCTGCTGCATGCGGCGCTCCGTGAGATCCTGGGCCCGCATGTGAAGCAGTCAGGATCGCTCGTCGATCCGCAGCATCTGCGATTCGATTTCAGTCACTATGCGGCGCTGAAGGACCGCGAGCTGGCCGACATCGAGGATCTGGTCAACCGGGAAGTGCGCGCCAACGACGCTGTCACAACCGAGGAGATGCCGATTGAGGAGGCTCTGGCCTCGGGGGCCATGGCCTTCTTTGGGGACAAGTACGGGAGCCGGGTGAGGGTCGTCAGAATAGGAGATTTCTCGCTCGAGCTGTGCGGGGGCACTCATCTGGCCGCCACCGGGCAGATCGGTCTGTTTCGAATCGAGGCCGAGGGGAGCATCGCATCCGGGATCCGCCGGATCACCGCGAGGGCCGGAGGGCCGGCAATCGAAACACTCCAGAAGGACCATTCGATGTTGCTGGATGTCGAGCAGATCGTGCGCGCGACGCGAGCCGAGTTGCCTGCGGCAATCACGCGGCTGCAGGAGCAGCTCAAGCAGCGGGAGAAGGAGGTCCAGGAGTTGCGCCACAAGGTGCTCGGGACCCTCAGCCTCGCCGAAGCCCACACGCGCGAGATCAACGGGGTCAAGGTCGCGACGTCGCGACTCGATGGCAGCGATATGTCGGCGATGCGTGCTGTGATGGACAGATGGCGCGAGCAGATCGGGTCGGGGGTGGTCATCCTTTTCTCGGAGTATCAGGGAAAGGCGCTTCTGCTGGCCGGCGTCACCAAAGATCTCACGAAGCGGCTCCATGCAGGAAACATAGTCAAGCGGCTGGCCCCGGTCGTCGGCGGCAGCGGCGGCGGGAGGCCGGACCTGGCGGAAGCGGGCGGAAAGGACCCGGCGCAGATCGACGCCGCAGAGGCCTCGGTGGACGCCGTCGTCGCCGAGGCGCTCGCTGCGGCTCGCTGCTGAGCTCGGGCCGCCCCACGCGGGCACCGTAGGCTCTATTCTCGAAGGCCTCGACTTGGCGCTACTCCTGTCGCCTTGGAATCGATGCCGACTTGATCCGATTCCTGTCGTCGACCGCTCCGGGATCCCCTGAAGCATCTCTTGGATTCTGAGCTATTGAGGTCGCGCAGAAGTTCCAGCGCCCGGTGTATTGAAGTCCGCCGGGACCCGATGCTGTGTGGATGCGATCCTACGTCGTGCAGCTGTGATAAGGTGCTTGAAAATGTACCGCATCGGAGCAGCAGAGCGTTGAGCACCCGCGTGTCGGGAGGTGGCAGGCCGCTGCGGCCCCATGCATCGTGCTTCCTTGCCTGCCTCTTGCTCGTGCCCGTCGAGGCCCGCTCGGAGCGGCTCCCGATCCGGACCTACGGCATGGTGGATGGGTACAGGACAGGGACTCTATCGCTACCCACGTCTGGACGACGTCTCTGCTCTCGCCCGTACGCCCCCGCGAAACGTCTACCGATTCGCACGCGGAGAAACGGATGTGGACTATGTCTTCCGCGTCTATGAGGATCGGCAACGGGACATCTGGTTCAACGCCATGTCCAGCCCATCCGGCGACTATACGTGGCGGTGGCTTCGAAAGGACTCTTCTCTCCATCCGATCGGAGGGCTTCCGCCGGTGCACTCGTCGGCCTTCGCCGAGGATGCGACGGGGGGCCTCTGGGTAGGATTCTACGATCACGCGAGCCTCGCGCGTTTCCGTGGGGAGCACATGGATCTCTTCACCGAGGCGGATGGTCTTCGGGAGTCTTTTGCCTTTGATATTCATTTCGACAGGGCTGGGGAGCTCTGGTTGGCGACCAGCGCCGGAGTCGTGCATTCCCGGAATCCTGGCGCCGACCGTCCGAAGTTCGAGCGGTGGGCGACGCTGGATGGTCTTGCCAGCCACGACGTGCGGTGCATTGCCGAGGATCAGTACGGGCGGCTCTACTTCGGGAGCGGCCGCGGGATCGTACGGTTCGATCCGAGAACCCGCTCGCTGCGGCACTACACGACCGAGGACGGTCTGGCCAACCCCGAGGTGCTCGTCGCCCACCGCGACAGGCACGGTGACATATGGTTCGGAACCGAGCAAGGCATCTCGCGCCTCATTCCCTCCGAGGACCCGCCGCCCGTGCCTCCCGCCGTCTACCTCACGGCCGCGAGGTTTGGGGGAGTGCCTCATTCGATCTCCGAGATCGGAGAGCTCAGTGTCGGTCCGGTCACGCTTCAGCCGGGGCACAACCGAGTCCAGATCGACTTCGTTGCCATCGGCTTTGCTCCCGGCGAGTCCATGCGCTACCAGTACAGGCTCGAAGGTCTGGACACCGACTGGTGCCAGGCCGCCGACAGCCGCGCCGTTGACTACGCCGAGCTCGGACCCGGCTCCTACGGTTTCACGGTGCGCTCGGTTTCGAGCAGCGGTCTCGCCAGCGACCGTCCCGCCAGCGCCAGCTTCATCATCCTGCGTCCGGTCTGGCAGCGCTGGTGGTTCCTCGTGCTGGCTGGAGTCACTCTGACCGCTTCCGCCTACGCGTTCCATCGTCTCAGAGTGCAGCGGTTGCTGGCCATCGAACAGGTGCGTACACGGATCGCCACGGACCTGCACGACGACATCGGATCCTCGCTCACGCAGATGTCCATCATGAGCGAAGTGGCGCGACAGCAGCTGTCTGGTCATGACGAGAAGGTATCGGAGCTCGTGTCCAAGGTGGCTGAAGCGAGCCGCGACCTCGTCGATGCCATGAGCGATATCGTCTGGGCCATCAACCCCAAGAGGGACTCGTTGCAGGACCTTGTCTATCGCATGCACCGGCTTGCCAGCGACGTCCTGACTGCCAGAGACGTGATGTTCGACTTCACAACCGAGGGGCGCATCGACGCCACCACTCTGAGCCCCGGCTCCCGGCGCGACCTGTTCCTGATCTTCAAGGAGGCCCTCAACAACATCGCGCGCCACTCGGAATGCACCACGGTACAGATCTCTATCGCCGCTGGCGGGCGGTGGCTCGATATCAGACTGCGGGATAACGGGCGAGGTTTCGATCCATCCATCGCGTACGATGGAAACGGGTTGGAAAGCATGAGGGCCAGAGCCGCGGCCCTGGGTGGAACACTCGAGATGACGTCGGCGGCGGGCCAAGGCACCGACGTGCACGGACGGATTCCGCTGAGAGGCCGGCGAGCCGCCCGGGGATGAGATCCAGATCACTACACGAATGTGTAATGAAAGTGCGAGCCTAACCGCATAACATAGGATGCAGAGGGGCGCATATTATGGCTGGGATGATCGGCACGGCGGCGGGTGGACGGGATGTGGCGAGCGACGGGCCGACGAGGATCGTGATCGTCGAAGACCGGCGCGAGATCCGGGAGGGGCTCCGCATTCTTCTGGACGGGACCCCGGGCTATTGCTGTGTCGGGGCGTTTCGCTGCATGGAGGACGCCATCCCGGCCATCGGCGGGCTCAACCCGGACGTGGCGCTCTGCGACATCGGACTTCCCGGAATGTCCGGGATCGAGGGAATCCGCCGCCTGAAGGAGTCTCACGGCGCGCTGCTGCTCATCATGCTCACCGTCTACGAAGATGACGACCGGATCTTCGATGCCATCTCCGCCGGCGCGCACGGCTACCTCTTGAAGAAGACGCAGCCGGCGAAACTCCTGGAGAGCATCCAGGAAGTCAGGGCTGGAGGTTCTCCGATGTCGCCCGAGGTCGCGCGACGGGTACTGACGATGTTCCGCGAGGGGCCCCAGCGCCGGAGCAACGAGTACGGGCTGACGCCGCACGAAGTGCGGGTGCTGCAGATGCTCGCCAGCGGTCACAACCGCAAGACCGCAGCGCAGGCGTTGGGGGTCAGCGTCCACACGATCTCATTCCACCTGCGGAGCATCTACGACAAACTGCACGTGAACTCCAAGTCGGCTGCGGTCGGGAAGGCTCTCCGGGAGAAGATCATCCGGTAGCGCCCCTCCGCGAGTCGCGGCGCTGGTGCCGCAACAGGCCCGTAGCACGACTTCATGGCGTAGGCGCGCTGAAGGCGAGACGCGGGGACCGAACGGGGGGCCTCTACCCCGGATCCATTCCCTGGTGCTGTGGGTCTCCTCCGGAGCGAGACGGGAGTCGAGTGCGACGGCTCGAGCACCGGCGCGTGATCCTACACATCTGTGCGGTGACCTCGCGCGAGGGTAGTCTTACTCTCCGCACATGACGGGCAGGTGGGCCGGCAACACGAGTGAGACAGTGGGACCCTTCCCGGCAGACGTGACCGAACGGGTTCTGGACTTATTCATCGTCAAGATGGAAAGGCGTACGTGACAGGGGGCAGCGGGGCATCCTGGGGCTCGCCCGTCAGGCCCTACTCGGCTGGTGGTAAGGACGCATTCATTGCGAAGCTGAACGCCAGTGGATCGCTGGTCTGGAATACGTTCCTGGGTGCGAGCGACAACGTCGTCTCCTTTGGCAAGAAGAAGGCCACGGTGAGCAAGGCGACGGCAACCAGGCTCACGGTGAAGATCCCGGCGGATTGCAAGAGGGGTACGGTCAACGTAGAGGTCAAGGTCGATGGCGTTAAGAGCAACGAGGTGCCCTTCACGGCAAAGTAGGGCGAGCGCCTGCCACAAAGAAACCGCGCCTTCCGGCCGCGGATGTGACTTTGCCGCAGTCTTGTGCGGCTGGAACGGCTGGGTTGCGGTCGGAGGGGCGGCGTGGCTATGCTTTCTAGACTGGAGAGCGAGGCTGCCATGAATATTGCGGGCATCTACCCCCCGATCACGACTCCGTTCAATGGAGATGGCGACGTCGATTTCGATGCGCTGCGCCTGAACATAGGCCGCCACATCTCGACGCCTGTAGCAGGGATCGTCGTTCTTGGGACGAACGGCGAGGCTCCATTGCTTACTGAATCCGAAGGCGACCGCGTTATTGAGGTGGCGCGGGAGGCGGTGCCTCGAGATCGGATGCTGATTGCCGGGACGGGACGCGACTCGACCCGATCCGCCATTCAAGCGGCGCGCCGGGCGGCCGGCCTGGGCGTCGACGCAGTGCTCGTTCGCACTCCTTCCTCCTACAGGTCCCAGATGAACGGTGGGGCGCTCATCGCCCACTATGATGCCATCGCCGATGGCTCGCCCGTGCCGGTCATCCTCTACAACTTCACGGCAGCCACTGGAGTGAATCTGGCGCCCGAGATCGTGGCTCGACTAGCAGACCACCCCAACATCGTCGGAGTGAAGGATTCAAATGGTGATACGACTCAGATCGCTGAGCTGGTTCGCACATGCAGCGGACGTCTGAGTGTGCTCGTTGGATCAGCACAAACGCTCTACGCCAGCTTGTGCATCGGTGCATGCGGAGGAATTCTCGCTGTCGCTTGCATTGCGCCGCATGCATGCGCGCGGCTCGCGGCGTTCGTCAGCGCCGGCCGGCACGCCGATGCTCTCGCGCTGCAATTTCGTCTGCTCCCGCTCGCCAGATGTGTCACCACGAGATACGGCGTGCCGGGTCTCAAGGTAGCAATGGACGCCGCCGGTTGGATCGGCGGACCACCGCGTCCACCGCTGCTGCGGCTGGGCGGGGAGGAGGCGGAGGAAGTGCGAAGAGCAACCTGCGATTTCTTCGCCTCCGAGCCTCAGCCGTCGCCGCTCGCCTGAGAACATCCGCAGGGCGTCGTGCGACGAGGGTTGGCGGGGAGGGCCAGGACTGCGAGCCGATAACCCTCGCGACGCAGTGCGTGAGAGCATTCCGAGCGAATCTGATCGCCCGAGTCGACAGCTTCGTTCCCGCTTTCCTGATCCTCCTCCTTTGCGGACTCAGCAGAGCCCACGGACGAAGCAGGATCACCGCCACTAAGGAATTGTCGTCGGGTCGTTTATGTGCCGGCTTTCCTTGACGACGCGGAACCCGACGATGCTGCCAAAGCTTTCGGGTGTGAGCCCCCTGCGATTGGCCGACCGGCAGTTCGCGGTACTCGATGTAAAGCTACCACCTCGGATCACGTAGCTTGAGCCCGGAGACACTCGCCAGGCGGATCCTTCGACAGGCGCCCCCTTGTAGCTTGGATGATACCAATCTTCGCACCACTCCCAGACGTTTCCATTCATGTCGTAGAGACCCCACGGATTCGCCAGCTTCCCTTTCACGGGATGAGCAAAGTCCTGCCCGACAATATTTGCCGTGTTCTCATCGAACCAGGCGTGCTGCCCGAGAGCAGCCGGGTCGTTCCCGAAGTAATAGGTACCGGTCGAGCCGGCGCGACATGCGTATTCCCATTCCGCCTCCGACGGCAGCCGATACGCTCCGCTTCCGCTCGCATTGAGCTGGTTGATGAACACATGAGCATCGCTCCAGGACACGTAGACAGCAGGGCAGTCGTCCCGTTCCATCACGACATTCCCGCCGGCCACTCTCGCTCTTTTCCAGGGGATCGTGTTCATCGATGCCATCCACTGCCCTTGAGTCGTTTCAGTTGTCTGCATCCAGAATCCCTTGTTGATGATGACCTGGTGAACGGGGCCTTCATCCTCGTGTGCTCCCGAGCCCATGAGGAATTCGCCCGGCGGTATCCAAGCCAGCTCGATGCCCGTTGCAGGGTCGATCCAGACATAGCCGGGCTGCCCTCGCGTTTTCAAGCTCACTTTTGCCGACGCGTCCGGTGTGTCGGTAGGCTTCCTCGCGTCGCCGTCTCGACTCAGCTTCTCGGGAACCGAGAGGTCTGTGCGAAGAGAGGCAAAGTAGAAGGCCCCGGTCATGATCGCGGCGGACATGAGAAGTGCAACCACGAAAGACAGGCGCCGTGAAGGAGACAGACGCCACGTAGATTCGCCCGACGTCCGAAGCTTCGCAGTCTCGACTCGCGGCTCTCTGCATCCGTCGACCAGACCGATCAAGTCGGCCTTGAACTCGGTGACTGTCTGCGGTCGCTTCGTTGGATCAAGCGAGAGAGCTCTCATGATGGCATCGCTCACCCTTTCGGACACTCCTGGGGCGAGCCGCTGCGCAGGGACGATCTCATCGTGAAACTCGCGTTCGATCGCTCCGGGCGGTGCCACACCGGTGATCATGTTGTAGAGAGTCGCTGCGGCTCCGTAGAGGTCGGTCCAGGGGCCCTGCTTTCCGCTGCGTATGTACTGCTCATAGGGTGCGTACCCAGGCGTGTAGATAACCGTGAGACTGCAGGTGTGATCGCCCAAGGCATGTCGAGCCGCTCCGAAGTCCAGCAGAACCGGCCGCTGATCAACACGGAGATAAATATTGTGCGGCGTCACGTCGCGGTGGAGAATGGCCTTCGAGTGTACCGCGTCGAGTCCATCCAGTATGGGCACGATGATGTCGAGCGCTTGCCTCACTTCGACGCGACCGCCGCACCGCCGCAGGTGCTCGCCCAATGAGACCCCCTCCACGTAGTCCATGACAAGATAGCCCGTACCGTTCTCTTCGAAGAATGTCCGGACGCGCACAACATTCGGATGATCGAACTTGGCCAGCGTCCGCGCCTCCATGAGGAACAGGTCGAGCCCGTAAGAGAAAGCGGCTTTGTCGTCCTCCGAGAGCGCGGAAATGGCTGCGACGTGCGGCGGGCGCTCGACGAGTCCCCTCGGGAAGAATTCTTTGATGGCAACGGCCACATCAAGTTTCAGGTCGAGTGCGAGGTAGGTGATGCCGAAACCGCCGGGCCCGCCCAACTCGCGGCCAACCACGTACTGTTGATGCAAAAGCGAACGCAATGGGAGCAGCGTGCCGGACCGGCGCTTGGATTCATCATGTCCACATCCGGGGCAGACAACCGCGCGGCCTTTCTGCCGGAAGCAGCCCGGGCAGATCTCTTCGAGCTGCTCCACCGATCAGCCTGCCTTGACGACGCGGAATCCGTGGGCGAACGAGCGGAAGTTGGGGTCGGCATAGCTGCGATTCGCGGATCGGCAATTACTCGCGCTCACGGCGATGCAGCCGCCGCGGAGGACAGGCAGAGTCCCGCGTGGCACCTCCCATGCCGTCCCGTCCCCGGGCGCACCGGCGTAGCTGTCATGGAACCAATCCTGGCACCATTCCCACACGTTTCCATGCATGTCATAGAGACCCCACTCATTGGCACGTTTGCCGCGTGCCGGATGCCCATACTCCTCGCCGATATTTGATGCATTCTCCTCGTACCACGCGTATTGCCCGAGAAGGGAACCATCGTCGCCATAGCAGAACTTCCCGGTCGAGCCCGCCCGGCAGGCATACTCCCACTCGGCCTCCGATGGCAGGCGATACCCTTTGCCCAGGCGGGCGTTGAGCTGGCCGATGAATGCTTGTGCGTCCATCCAGTTGACCTGCACCATCGGACATTCATCTTGCCGGAGAACGTTTTGTGTTCCCCCCCAGCTCAGCTCCCCCGCGTACGTCCCCATGATCCGTCTCCACTGGCCTCTGGTCACTTCGGCAGTTTGCATCCAGAAACCGGAGTCGATGACGACTTCGTGTACGGGCTTCTCGTCGGAGTACGCGTTTGAGCCCATGTCAAAGCGGCCCGCTGGAATCCACGCCAGCTCAATTCCAGTTGCGGGATCGGTCCACGTCTGCCCGGGTCTGCGGCTACTACTCTCCTGAAGGACCGGCGCCTTGTGCCCCTCTCCACCGATTCCTGAGATGAGCGGTGGAGAGCCGGCCACGCCCTGCGGCGCCCCAGAGGCTGTGACGGGACTCGACCGTCTCTCCCATATGAATGACCCACGGGTGGCAATGAATACCGCCAGGCTCATGGCAAGGACGAGACTCACGGCGGTGAGTGCGTAGATGCGCGAGCGAGAACGTCGAGCGGCACTGCGCCCCTGTGATATGCCGGGAGTCGCGGGCGAGGACTCGGTAGAGATGCTACACCCTGTGGTGGCCTTTCCCGCCAGCATGTCCAGGAGCTCACCCACGGATTGAGGGCGCCGGGATGTGTCCAGGGAGAGGGCTTCCATGAGAGCAGATATCACATGAGGAGAAAGCCCCGGCACCAGCCGATCAGGTGAGACAAGCTCATCGTGCTTCCGGCGTTCGAGCGCGTCCGGCGGGACCAGCCCGGTAAGCAGGTTGTAGAGGGTGGCTGCGGCTCCATAGATATCCGACCACGGGCCCTGTCTGCCTTTGGGCACGTACTGCTCGAACGGGGAGAACCCAGCGCTGAACACGGGTGTCAGGCTGTGGCTTCGTTCCCTCAACACCGTCCGTGCAGCGCCGAAGTCAAGTAGGAGGGGTCGCCCATCAGTTCGCACATAGATGTTACGCGGCTTCACATCTCTATGCAGGAAGCCTCGATCGTGAACGGCAGCCAACCCATCCAGCACAGGCATTATGAGACCGACGGCATGACTCTCCTCGAAGGGATCTCCACGCCGGCGCAGGTGCTCCTCCAGCGACGCTCCGGCAACATAGTCCATCACGAGGTAACCGGTTGCGTTCTCCTCGAAGAACGCCCGCACACGCACAATGCTCGGGTGATCGAACCTGGCGAGCGTGCGGGCCTCTTGGAGGAACAGAGCAAGTCCGCAGTCGAAGACTTGCCCATCAGTGTCAGACAGCGCACGCACCGTGATCCCGTCAGCATCGCGCTCGACGACTCCACGTGGGAAGAACTCCTTGACCGCCACCGTTGCTTCGAGATTCATGTCCCGCGCAAGATAAGTGATGCCGCAGGCACCCGGGCGGCCCAGCTCGCGCCCGATCACATACTGCCTGTCGAGGATGGATCGATATGGCAGCAGCGAATGGGCACGATGTTGGGACTCGTCGTGACAGCACGCGGGGCATACCGGGGCCGGCCCCTTCTCCTGGAAACAGCCTGGACAGAGCCGATCGGCCGGCGTCAACTCTCTGTTTCTTTCCTGATGGCCAACTTCTTCATCTTCCACCACAAACCCTGCCAGGTGATCCCAAGGTCGCGAGCCGTCATCGACTTGTTCCAGTTGTTTCGGTCGAGGAGCTGAATGAGTCGCTGTCTTTCTGACTCGGGCGAATACACGATCTTCTCCGCGCTGGGCGCTCCTTCAGAACCATTCTCTCCAAGCCGGATCGCCTGTGAGAGCAACTCGACACCGATCACTTCAGCGTCGTCTGCCAGTGTCACGAGCCGATGGATCTCGTTTCTCAACTGCCGCACATTGCCGGGCCATGAGTACTTCTCCAGCTCGTCGTGGGCCGTTCGCGAGAAGCCACCGATGGACTTGCACTCCGCCTGGCAGTACTGCCCCGTGAAGTGCTCGATCAGCGTCGAGATGTCCTCCCTCCGCTCTCGAAGCGGCGGAACCAACAGCGTGTGCTGGGCCAGGCGGTAGTAAAGGTCCTCCCGGAATCGCTTCTCTCTGACGAGGCGCGGCAAATCAGAATTAGTCTGGGAGATCACCCGAAGGTCGACTTTCACGAGAGAAGACCCGCCCAATCTGTAGAAGTCGTGCTCCTCGAGGACCCGCAGCAACTTGGCCTGGACCTGCGGCGGCATGTCTCCGATTTCATCAAGCACGAGCGTGCCGCCGGATGCAAGCTCGAGCTTGCCACGCTTCGCCTTGTCGGCACCCGTGTAGGCCCCCTTCTCGCACCCGAACAGCTCGGACTCAAGCAGAGTCTCCGGAATTGCTGCGCAGTTGATGGCGACAAATGGTTTCTCGGATCTTTGTGATGTGCGATGTATCAGACGCGCGAACAGCTCCTTTCCAGTTCCACTCTCTCCCTGGATCAGCACAGGGATGTCGCTGCGCGCAATCCGCCTCGCCTGCTTGCAGAGACTCAGCATCTCCGCGTTTCGAGTGACGATCTCCTCGTTCGCATCATC
This sequence comes from Acidobacteriota bacterium, assembly GCA_016191015.1. Taxonomy (GTDB): domain Bacteria; phylum Acidobacteriota; class CAIWXX01; order CAIWXX01; family CAIWXX01; genus JACPPM01. The sequence goes on from JACPPM010000036.1 coordinate 19,988, forward strand.
TGCCCGCCCTTCGGCCCCATCGGTGGCGGGAGCAGTGCCGGCGGCGATGAGCTCGATCTCCATCGCGAGCATGTCCAGGAACTTCCGCGCCGATTCCGAATTCCTCGGCTGGTCTTTCGGTGGGAAGCGGACCAACACGGCCGAGGCCTCCTTCAGTCGTATCGGGATACAAACACACTTGTGCTTCCGCGCAAACCTGCGTAGCGCGTCAGGCTCCGCGAGGATCGAGGTCATACCCTCGATGCGGGCTACTGCTCTCGAGTCTTCGGGTGTACACTGGTACGAGCAGAGCCACGCGAGCCGCTGGCCTGTCTTCGCGACGATGAAAACGCTTCCAATGCCGGGAATCGTGGGGAGGAGTCTGGCGAGAACACCGAAGATCTCGCTGAGCTGACAGCCCCTGATGCCTGCGGCACGGACCTGCTTGAGGACCTCTCTGTAGATCTCGGCCGCATCCTTCGTCCTTACGGTTCTCATCTGATTGGCACCCTGTCGCGCGACCACCGCAAGCTCCACGCGGGCAACGGCTTCGAACTCAGCCGCATCCCCATCACGAATTGCAAAATCCGTACCGGCCAGTGAGAAGAATTCTCCGACACGCAGTGGCGCCTCACTCACCTTGACGCCACCGACGAAAGTTCCATTCCTGGACCCGGCGTCACTGATCACGACGTGATCTTCGTGCACTTCCATCCTGGCGTGCAGCCGCGACGCGAGCTCGTCATCGAGGACGATGTCGTTCTCGTCTCCTCGACCGATCGTGACGATTGGCTTGTCTAGAGGGAACTTCCGGGGAAAGCCATCACGATCGAAGGCAAGATACTTCATGAACAACACCGCATTCTGCGGCATCAATGCCGACTCAAACTACCATACCCATTGGCCCATAACAATTCGATCCTTTATAAAGGGCTTGATACTGACCTACTACGTAGCGCGTCCGCGGCCACCTACCTCTACGCCTCCAACTCACTGATTCGTTGCGCCACGATCACAGATCACAGCCGGCAGCGGACTTGGCATGATCAATGCGGGATGAATGGGCGCGGGCCGCACCTTGCGTGCGCACCATGAAGAAACGTCGATCGGAAGTCTCATGATCTCAGAGGAGGACCGAAATGAAGTCACCGGGACTGAACAAGCACATTGGCGGGGCAGTGATCGCGTGGGTGCTGATTGCCGCTGGTTTCAGCTACGCGAAGCCGGACGCTGTGCCCAACCTGGTCGGAGAGTGGAAGTTCACCGTGGTCAACGGGGTGTCCTACAAGGATGTCCGTGCTCCGGATGCTGAGCCAGTTTTCGCCTCTGGGGTTCCGGAGGGAGTTAGGCTGGTCGTCTCTCAACAGCAGGGCTTGATTTTCGCCGGATATCTGGAGGTCGAAACCAATAAGCAGTGGCTAACCGGCGTCATACTCACTGACAATAGTATCCTCATGCAATCAGCGGATTCCGCCAGCCGCAACTTCTTTCGGGGAACCTACACTGCATCCCGTGGGAAGAAACTGATCAAAGGGATCATCACAGGATTCGAGGAGTTGACGGCATCCGAGCCCGGCATTGGGAGCGAGTACTTCCAGTTGGTCAAGAAGTGACCTCCTCACGAGCACTGCTGACTGCAAGAAGGGAGGCAACAATGCGATCATGTGGCAGCGCGGTATTCGCGGCTCTGGGTTTCCTAGCCTCTTCGTTCACGCTTGGCGAGGCCTCCGAGCGTTCCGGGTGGCTTCATCCCGCAGACCGAGTGGCGGGCAAAGGATGGGTCGGCGACTACACGCTCAAGGACAGCGCTCAGGCATTCGAGCTCAAGTCTGTGGTGGAGGGCGGAGGTGGATCGTTGATCGCGGCGGGAGATCTCGACGACGTCACGGTGGAAGGAATGGACGCATGTCTGCTGTCTGTCAACCCGCAAGGATCGCCTCTCTGGCTCAAGATCATCAAGACCTCTCAGCGAGACTGGTTCGAACAGGTCATCCGGACCTCCGATGGCGGTCTCGCGCTCGGCGGTTACCTGAACTACAGCTCCGGGCAAAGCGCCCACGGCGTCTGGTTGGCTAAACTTGCCAGCAATGGCGCCGTGCAGTGGCAGAAGTCCTTCACGAAAAACGGGGCCGATATCTATTTCGGTTGTCTTTTGCAAAACGTCTCTGGGGATTTGTTCGTGTTCATGAGAGCGGGCACGGGGAGTCTGTGGATCCTGAAACTGACTGCCGGTGGGACGATGCTCTGGCAGAAGTCCTACTCGCCCAGCACCACCTTGGAGATCAACGTCACCCTCCCTCCCGGGGACCTCGAGTCTTTCCCCGGAGGCGCGGGTCCGAATGTCGTCGCTACGCCCGACGGAGGGGTCTTGATGACCACGGTTGGGTTGACCCTCATGCCGCCCTCGCTTACGGATCTCGCTGTTGTGAAATTCGATTCGAACGGAAACGTTGTATGGGCCCGGAGCTACCCCATGACTTGGGCGGGACATCAAATGTGGACTCTCATCCCATCCACGGGAATCGTCCGCCTGACGGATGGATCGTTCGTGCTCAATGGGGAGGCGCTGGACAGCACCGGCGTCTCCAATCGCATTCTGACGGTTGGAATCGATCAGAATGGGGCCCGCCTCTGGGGGACGCTCCTTGACCCGGAACTGAAATCGGGCTCGCTCGGAACCTGGAATCTTGCGGGGCCCGTGCCGACCCGCGGTAGCAGATTCTTTCAGTGCTTCACCAGAATCGACAACGACGAGAATCTCTCTGACATGAACATGTTGAAGATGGCGGCCTCGGGAAAATTCGCTCAATCCAGAAAGTGGGATTGGGCGTGGCTCCACGCGTCCGCCTCCATCCTGGTTCCAACGGCTGATGGGGGTGCAGCCGGCGCTCGCAGCAGTTCCTTGATGCGATTTGATTCCACCGGCAGATTCGGCAATCCCGCGTCCTGGGGAGCTCTGTGCAAGACCGTGTCAAAGAAGTGGTCGCCCGTCTTCGATACCACGCCGGCGGTTGACATCACGCAGAGCATCAGCTCGACGCCTACGACCGGGACCCTCGCCAACACCAAGATGACATTCATAGCCGTCAGCAAGACCCGGATCGAGGTGGCTTTCTCCTGTCGGTAGGCCATCGATGTGAGTTGTTCATGTCTTGAGCATTCCTGGATCAACCGGTCGACTGACGATTGAATGGAGGTACATTCATGATCATGAGAGCCGTTTCTGCTGTGTTCGTCGCATCGTTCCCCCTCGTGCTGACGTCCTTCGCCAGGCCCGCATCACCCAACGTCACCATCAAAGCCGGGCAATTCCCCACCACGATCGGCATCAAGGGCACCTGGTACACCAACCCCAACACGGTCACCGTACCCGTCACTCTCTCGTTCAATCCGCCCTGGGACCTGACCAACGGACCGAAACAAGCTGTGGTCGCCAGCGCGTGGATCAACAAATCCCAGGCATACAACGGCAGCAACTACCCGGACGCCACAGTGGCTCATGAGGGAGTGGAGCCTCCCAGCCCAGAGAAGAACTACAGTTTCTTCAAGAAGACAGCAGCGGGCATTTTCTGGTACGGCAATTCGTCCTTGAATGCTGAAAACAACTTCCAGATCACGCCGGCCATCCGGCTCTTCTTCTTCTTCCCAGCGACGATGGGAAAGACCATTACTCAACGGACAACATTCGTCACATCCGATGGAAGCATCCCCCTAACGCGGCGGAGCCGCAACCATACAGGCAAGCCCCATGCTCGCTGCAAGACCCTTCCGAGCAC
>JACPPM010000199.1 GCA_016191015.1 Acidobacteriota bacterium
CCCGGCGATTGACCGAGCAGTTTCCGGTTTTTGAATTTTGAATTTTTAATTTTTAATTTTTAATTGCCCAAATCCGCGGCTTACCCGCGGATTTGGGATCGGCGCCCGGCATATGTCGAGGTTCCCTGAGGATCGACATTGCAATCACAGGGGCCTCCGCGCACTCCAGAGTGGCGGCCTCCTCTGGGCACACCGGCCGAAGCATCCGTGATCCTGATGGAACAGGCCGGATGTGTGCACCGCGATCGGCACATTCGCACACTCCTCACCGTAACGATCGCCGGGGTGACAGTGACCGCTGCGACGTGGGGCGTTTCGCAGTCAGCAGTGCTTGTCGAGGACGTATACGCGCGGAAGGTCTTTCCGCCGCTTTCGCGATCCCTGTCGTCTGTCTCCGGTCTGGCAGCGACGAGCGTAGCCGAGATCCTCTTGTCGCTGGTCACGCTGTTGCTGGCCCTGGCGGGTGCATACGCGCTGTACGAAATCGTCACAAGAAGACGGTGCATCATGAGCACGGTCGCGTGGGGGGCTCATCGCGCTCTGATGCTGGGCTCCGTGGCCGTCGCTTCTTTCTACTTGCTGTGGGGCATCAACTACGCGCGCGCACCGCTGCTGGAGCGGCAGGGCTGGCAGGATCACGCCCGCGCGCCGGCTGGCGCCGAGGCGCAGGCGGCGGAGCTGAGCGGCCTGTGCGAGGACTTGGTGACGGCAGCCAACCGGAGCTACATGGAAGCCTTCCGCCGCGCTGACAGGATCGGGCGTCCGTGCTACACTCAATGTCATGCGCGTCTCTTCCGATTCCCCGCGCGTCTCGGTACGCCAGAGTCCGCTCTCTACGCTAGTGGCAAACGAACAGTGGCCGTCCTGCGTTCCAATCCCCTGGGACGATCGATTCTTGTTCGAGGTGTGCGACCGATGACTGTCCGGGGCTCTCGGAAACTGAAGCCGAACCCGTCCGAGGCATCATCGCGTCTCGGGGAAGCAGTGAAGGCGCTGAGGCGGCATTATGGACCCCCGGCGCCGCTGCCCACGACCGCCCCATTCGAGCTGGTCCTGTGGGAAAATGTCGCCTACCTTGCACCTCCTGCGCGCCGGCGCGAGGCCTTCGAGCTGCTCAGGAGCACGATCGGCACGAATCCAACTGCCATTCTGGCCGCCACAAGGCGAGCGCTCGAGCGCGTCACGGCCCATGGCATCCTCAAAAGTACGTTTGCGACGAAACTCACCGAGTGCGCGCGAATCGCCATCGGCGAGTTCGGCGGGGACATCGGTCCGGCCACGCGTGGGCCGATCGCCGCAGCCAAGCGAGCCTTGCGATCCTTTCCGGGCATCGGGGAGCCGGGGGCGGAGAAGATCCTGCTCTTCTCCGGCCAACAGCCCCTCTTGGCCCCGGAGTCGAACGGATTGCGCGTTCTTGTCAGACTCGGCGTTGTTCAGGAACAGGGCTCGTACGCCCGAACGTATGCCGCAAGTCGCGCTGTCGCGGAGGGCCTGTCGACGGATCCGAAGGTGATGCAAGAGGCCCATCTTCTCCTGCAACAACACGGCCGGACGCTTTGCAAGTGCACATTACCTCGATGCGAGGTCTGCCCGTTGGCGCGCATCTGCGCGTACGCGCGTGGTGAGAAACAGCAGAGCCATGCCGGCAGGAGTGGGGCGAATGAGGCCCGCCGTCGCAGCTCACGAACCAAATACGATCGAACATTGAGAAGGAAGGGAGCCGAATGATCATTGGTGCTCATTCGATCATTTACAGCAAGCGTCCCGAGGCCGACCGCGCATTCCTGCGCGACGCCCTCGGACTACCGCACATCGATGTCGGCGACGGATGGCTCATTTTCGGACTGCCGCCAGCGGAAGTGGCGCTGCATCCATCCAGCAAGAACGACGTCCACGAATTCTACCTGATGTGCGACGACATCAAAGATTTCGTCGCTGAAATGAAGAAGCGTAATGCCGTCTGCGAACCTGTACAGAACCAGGGCTGGGGGCTGCTGACGCATGTCATGCTCCCGGGCGGTGGAAGGCTCGGTGTCTACGAGCCTCGCCACGCCCGCCCGGAGGCGATTCGCGTGAGCAAGGCGCCGCCCACCTCGAGAAGACTGTCAGCACGACCCCGTCCTATCTCCGGTAGCATCTCGGCGGGGGCCTCGACCAGTACCAGCGTGGATTCGAGCTCAGTCGCACCGACAGGGCCCTCAAGGTGTGGGCCGCGTCGAAGCAGCACGGAACAGCACGCTACGCTCGGATGATTTATCGCCACTTGGCGCTCGCCCGCGGTCTCGCCGAGATCATCAGGAAGTCGGAAGATCTCGAGATGATGAGCGAACCGGTGCTGAGTATCCGCTGTTTCCGCCACGTCCCGCGGGGAATCGATCGCGAGGATCCGGCATGCGACCGGTACCCCGAGCAGCTCAACCGGGCGATCACTGACGCCCTGATCACAACGGGCTGCGCATATGTCTCCGCCACGGAGCTGAGCGGCCGATAGGTGCTGCGAGCATGCATCGCCGGCTATCAGGTCACGCAGGAGAGCATCGAGAATGTGGTCGAGATCGTTAGTGTCTAGGAAGTTGAGTGTTGACGCAAAATGGCAAGCAATTTGAGGCGGCTAGATCTTCCGAACTCCTCTCAGGAAAGCAGGAGGGGAGGAATGCAGGAACGGAGCGGTCGTCTCGGCCGATCGGGGTGGCTCGGAAGAACGCTCTCAGCCCTTCGCTTCGCTCAAGGGCTCCGGCTCCACGCTCTCACGCGCGGCGGAGACGCAACCAATGCAGGTTGCGGCTCCGCCGCGTTAGGGGCGCCGGCCGCGTGCTGCACGCAAAGAAGCAGGACCGGGCGCGCGCAGCTCGATCCCCCTGTCCTCGCCAGGCAGCGACGCAAGAAAAGTGAAGACCTCGCGCCGATCGCGGAACTATCAACGGGTCTGCACATCATTCCCGGGCTCACACGAACTCCTTGGTCTCCGGCCATATGTCCTTGAGCGAGACTCTCGGTTTTCTACAAACGTAGATAGGAAAGTAGTTCCTCCAGGGCATCACGTAGGGATGGCAGAATACTCGCCGGAGCGTGACCTCTTCGAACGCTAGGCTCACCTCTTCGTAGCTGTCGCCAACGACGATCACGATGTCACCGCGGGAGTCGCCCGGTCCCCAGAGCCAGTAGCTGTTGTGACCGCAGATCGCCTTGGGCAACCCGTAGCGCGATCCGAACAGGTCGATCGCTCCGGCCTGGGGGTAGGAGTCGGCATAGATCGCGCACCTCTTCCTCTCCTCCGGAGGCAGCTCGTTGTAGACCTCGGCGACGAGCTTCACCAGCTCCTCGTTGCCGAACATGTCCGCGAAATGTTGCGGTAACGGTCCCACTTCCTTCTCCTCGGAGGAGGCAAGGGTCTGTCCGAGAAGCGCGCGCTGGTAAGGAATGAAGGTCTCAATGGGCAGGACTGGCAGGGTGATCGGCGCGACGAGCAGTCCCGAGACGGCCATCACGCCCACGATCGCCGGTCGCGGCCACCGTGACCGGACCCCCGAGAGCAGGGACTCGAGGCCCACCGCGCCCGCGGCGAGCATGATCGGATAGATCGATCCCAGATAGTAGGGCTTGGCATTCTGAACCAGGAACAGGAGGAGGATCGCCACATAGGTCCAGCCGAATAGCCGATAACGCTTCCCGCGCGGCGAAAAGAAGAAGAACCAGAGACCGATGACGACGAGAACCAGATTGAGCGGATGGATCTCCAAAGCGTGCTCCGCGATGAACTCGACGATCGACATCCTTCGGTTCTTGTAGGTCGCAGCGTTGTGCATGAACTCGAGGGTCGGCCAGCCGCGAGGGATCTGCCAGAGCACGTACGGCAGAAAGATGATCGACGCGATCGCCCCGGCCACATACGGCCAACGAGTCAGCAGAAGCCGGCGATGGGAGGTCAGGACGAGGCCCACCACGAGTCCGAGGCCGAGGAACAGGAGCGAAATCTTGTTCTGCAATCCAACGCCGACCGTGGCCCCCAACAGGATCCAGAGCCGGCGTGTCGATCCTTCTCCTGGTGGCGACGAGGCATCCGACCGATCGAGGATCAAGACCAGAAGCCATGCCGCGATTGTCCAGAAGATGGGGTCGAGAGCGTTCACCGAGAGGATCGTGTGCACATAGAGCAGGAGAGGCGCGAAGAGCGTCGCGAACCCTGCCATGCCCTGGGCGTAGCGGCCGCCGCCTAGGGCGCGGGCGAGCAGGCCCGCCAGGAACACCGTCAGCGCACCCGCCAGGGCCGGCATCAGCCGGATCGCTGGAAGCGAGTCGCCAAGGATCGCGCGTTCGATCCAGGTGACGACGGCGATGATCGGCGGGTGGTCGACGTAGCCGAAGTCGAGGTGCTCGGCGCAGGCCAGGTAGTAGAGCTCGTCGATGAAGTACCCGTAGTTGCGGTTCGTGAGGAGATGGATGAACAGGGTTGCGAGGGCGAGGCCGAGGAGAAGCCGTCGGGCGAGTGGTTGGCGCCGCGTTTCTGAGGGGGGGATGGTGATTGAGGACATCTGTGAGGCCTCCTTGGTTTCAGTGAGAATTGAATCGATCCGATACGAACGGGAGAGCCTGCGTCTCCATTCGTTCACGCCACCGATCGATGTGCCCGCCATCGTGAGCGCGCAGCTCGTGGGGAATACCAGCGGCCTGCATCACCTCCGACAGATGAACGCAACCCCGCGGGATCCACTCGAGTCGGTCGTTCCTGCCATAGTCGATGACGATCCCGTCGAGCGCTTTCAGACTCGCGGCGTGCTCTGCCACCTTCGCCTCCCAGCCACCGAATCCGTTCTCGAAGAGCTGGTAGGCCTCGTGATCCACCTGCACGCGATCTCCGTTCCGCACCCACGGGAAGCGGGAAAAGGGGACCTTTCCCTGCGGATCCGGGGCAAACGCCGCACCGTAGGCATATCCGAAGGCCCAGTGGTAGGGGAAACGGCGTCCCGTGGCGTAGAGGTCGGCGACGTGCTGGCGGAATCGCGCGAGAGCTTCCTCTTGGGGCAGTTGGTCCAGCATCGCTTGCCAGGTCAGCCGGGCCTCGATGCGATCCGGGGTCGACATCCCGCATTCCGAGAGCCCGCCGGGCGCGAAGATCCCCGGGCTCAACGCATAGACCTGGCGGAAGATCGACGAGTGCTTCATCGCGATCGTCAGAGCCCCGAACCCGCCCATCGACTCACCCGAGATGGCCCGGGCCTCCGGGCGGCCCAGAGAGCGATAATTCTCGTCAATGAACCTCACAACATCTTTCGTGATGAAGTCCTCCCAGTCACCCGTGACGGGTGAGTTCGCAAAGAAGCTCCCGCCAAGGAAGTTGCGGCCGTTCGGGATCACAACGATCATCTCGCGGATGACTCCCGAGCCGATCAGTAGATCCATAGACTCGCCCAGCTCGAAACCATCGAAACTCCCGTCGGTGTACTCGTCTACAGATGTGGTGAACCCAGGCAGGTAGTACAGGACAGGATACCGGCCTGTTGTCCCTTCGTACGACGGCGGCAAGTAGACCAGGCACGGCTGTCGTGCGCCGTTGGGAAAGACACTTCCTTGAAGCGCGGGCGCCGGAACATCGATCGTGAGCACCTGGCCATGGCGAGTGCCCCGGCACCCGGTCGTTGCAATTAGCAACGCCACAGCAACAGCCGCGATCGTGCAGACTGGCGCAGTCGGCCTTCGCAGGTCAACGGCTGGTGCGCATCCGATCGTTTTTCTCTCCATGTGCATGCCTCCCATCAATCCGTCTCCGGGGCCATCCCCTCTGTCACTTCAACTACGTGAAGCTTAGAGGACCGGTTCCGGATCTCTCCCACGAATTGTGACGAGCGCGGCGCATCAGGGATCAGCGGGACGCGGCAGTGACGAACGGCCGCCAGGATGATAGAAGTAACGGCTCTGCCACCAGGTCACCAAGCCGCACCATGGGACAAAGTAAACACCTACCGCCTGGAAGGCGGTAGCTTTCGGTTGTTGTCGATTACAAATCGACTATCATCGTGCCCTGGTTCGCTCTCCTGCGCCGCGATGAGCCTCTCAGCCATTTCATCGGTCAGATAACCAGCGCTTGCTCGAAGACAGCCCCAAGTCCCATGGTGCCATCCCCCAGCAACGTGAATGTGGTCGCTGGCCGTGTGCGTCCAGTTCGTATCGTTTCGCCCGAC
>JACPPM010000029.1 GCA_016191015.1 Acidobacteriota bacterium
GTGAAGCGTCGAGCGTAAAGCGAATCCGTCGGGCTCGTCCCGCCAAGACTACGGCAAAGTCCCGGAAACCGCAGATTTCACAGATTGACTCGCAGATGTGGCCGATTGCTTCGCGCCGGCCCGAGAGTGAGGAGGAAGTTGCTCGTCGGTTGAATGCTGGAAGAATCTGCGTAATCTGCGCGGAAATCTGCGCCATCTGCGGTTTCGTACGGAACGGACACGCCTAGATCGGCACCTCGATTTTGCCGCAGCCCCGAGCACCCAGCACTCAGCACCCAGCACTCAGCACCCAGCACTCAGCAGTTCGATTTCTGCTTGCCTCTGAGCTTCGGCGCGAATACCATGTGTCGATCGACCGGCAGGGAGAGGACACATGCTTGAAACGTGGCTCAACAAGATCAGCGATCTCGTCTGGGGACCTCCGATGCTCATCCTGCTCTGCGGGACGCACGTGTTCCTCACGATTCGGCTCCGGTTTATCCAGCGCTATCTTTGGCAGGCGATCAAGCTCTCCTTCGGAAGATCTCGTGAAGGTGAAGGCGATGTCAGCCAGTTCGGCGCTCTGACGACAGCGCTGGCGGCCACGATTGGCACGGGTAACATCGTGGGCGTCGCGACGGCCGTTGCCGCGGGCGGCCCGGGCGCGGTGCTCTGGATGTGGCTCACGGGCGTTTTCGGCATCGCCACCAAGTACTCGGAAGCTGTGCTATCGGTCAAGTACCGCGTCAAGACCAAAGCTGGCCTCATGGCTGGTGGGCCCATGTACGTCCTCGATCGGGGGCTGAAGACTCGCTGGCTGGGTCTCATCTTCGCGGGCCTCACAGCCGTGGCCGCCTTCGGAATCGGAAACATGGTCCAGGCCAACTCGATCTCATCGATGGTTCACGAGACATTCAAGATCTCCCCCTGGATCACGGGATTGATCATGACGGTCCTGACGGCGATCGTCATACTCGGAGGTATCAAGTCGATCGCGAGCTGGTGCGAGAAGCTCGTGCCGTTCATGGCCGTTTTCTATGTTCTCGGATGCGCCGTACTTCTCGTGATGGGGTGGCACCGCATCCCCGAGACCGTCGCGTTGATCGTGTCGAGCGCCTTCACGGGTCAGGCGGCGATCGGCGGCTTTCTCGGCGCGGGCATGAAAGAGGCGATGAGGTACGGGGTCTCTCGCGGCCTCTTTTCCAATGAATCGGGGCTCGGAAGCGCGCCCATCGTCGCTGCGGCCGCCCAGACCAAGAACCCGATCCGCCAGGCGCTCGTCTCTTCAACCGGCACTTTCTGGGACACCGTCGTTGTCTGTCTGCTGACCGGACTCGTGCTCGTGAACTCAGGCGAGTGGACTCATGGGCTGAAGGGTGCCGGACTCACCAAGGCCGCGTTCGGCGATCTGCCGATCGTTGGTCCGATCATACTGACCCTGGGTCTGCTCACCTTCGTCTTCTCCACCATCCTCGGGTGGTCCTACTACGGCGAGAAAGCTGCCGAGTACCTCCTGGGAACCGGTGCTGTCGTGCCCTACCGCGTCCTGTGGGTCATCGCCGTCATGGTGGGCTCGGTCGCAACACTCCCTGTGGTCTGGTCCTTCGCCGACATCGCCAACGCGCTGATGGCGATCCCGAACCTCGTTTCGCTCCTACTCCTCAACGGAGTGCTGGTGGCCGAGACTCGCCATTACCTCTGGAACGACAACCTGGACGCATCGGCACCGGACCAGACCAGACAGACCTAGGCAGAGCGTTTCGATATCGCGGCTCATGCCCATCACGAGGTTCCCGGATCCGCGCTCGGCCAGCCCCGAAGGAGTCGTCGCGGTTGGAGGCGATCTGCACCCGGATTCCCTGATGCTCGCGTATCGAAACGGGATCTTCCCATGGCCCGTAGGCGATTACCCTCTGGTGTGGTTCAGCCCGGAGATCCGCGGCGTCCTCCAGCTCGCAAACCTGCATGTCCCGCAGCGCCTGGCCCGACTGCGGCGCAACACGAGGCTGCGGTTGGGCTTCGACGGGGATTTTGATGGTGTCATTCGCGCGTGTGCGCGTGTGCACAGCAGCCGCGATGAGGCCGGGACCTGGATTCTGCCAACGATCATCGATGCCTATTGCGAGCTCCACCGGGCGGGGCACGCGCACAGCGTCGAAGCGTGGGACGGAGACCGGCTGGTGGGCGGCCTGTACGGCGTGGACGTGGACGGCGCGTTCGCCGCCGAAAGTATGTTTTACACCGAGCCCGGCGCATCCAAGCTGGCCCTCCTCCACCTCCTCGACCACCTCTCGAGCCGCGGCCTCGAATGGATCGACATCCAGGTGATGACGCCGCACATGGAACGGTTCGGCGCCACGCCGCTCCCCCGCGACAGCTTCCTCGAGCTCCTGGCCGCGACGAGGGCACGAGGCCTGCGCCTGTTTCGTTAGATGACGGACCGTGTCTTTACATTTCACATTTCATGAGGACCGGTTCGGCTCCAGGTGGACTGGGGCCGTGTGAGACGCCGCATGGGAGGCTGACGAGGCTGCTGCGACATATCAATGGAGACTACACGCGTGTCTTCAATCGCCGTCACCGTCGCGTGCACCACCTGTGGCAGGGCAGGTACAAGGCGATACTGGTGGGGGACGGCCCCTCCATGCTGGAATGCTCCAGGTACTTTCATCTCAACCCGACCCGGTCGCGCATGACGCGGCCCGCGGAGCGGTACAAGTGGTCGAGCTACCGCAATTACATCGGCGCTGGTCCGGGGTGTGATCCCCGGGTCGCCACCAAAAGACTATGGAAACGTTCGATGGGGACCAAGGCCGCCACCGCAAATGGGTCGAGACCGGCAAGGGCGAGAAGACAATCTGGACCCAAGATCAAGCGGATCAAATCGGCCCACTGTTTGCCAGCGGGCTTTTTGAAAGAACATTTTCGGCAAACAGCGGAGCGGGGACAGAGGTTCCGTCAGCATAAGAAGTTCCCGATGTAGCTAGCGTCTCGGCACCAGCGTGACCGACCCTTCTTCGACTTCGGGGACGCTGGTGTCGAAGGGTGCGGTTGAGGTCCGCATTTCAATCTGACCCTCCCAGCCATTGCCCTTACGGCGCAAATCAAAATTCATCCATTGGCGCACATCACTGATCCCGAAGGAGGCTTCGACGCGGATGCCATGCTCCGTCGGCTTGACTGCGTATGGGCCGAAGGTCTGCCAATCCGATCCGTCGCCGTCCTCGTTCGACACCAGCATCTCCAGCTTGCCGTTGCGGAAGCGCACTGGCAGGCTTTCGCTGTTGCCAACGTCGTGTTCGGGGACGTTGGTGCTGGTGATAACTGAGGTCATGGTCCATTCGCCCTCGATGCTGGGGATTTGGACCGGCTGGGTTTCGCCGCGCACCGAAATCACGAGGGGTAGCTTCAGCTCGCGCAACCCCTGCGTCCTCGGCCAGGTGAACTCCAGCAGGGCCATGCCGGGCGATTTTCCGCTGACGGTGAGTGTCGAATTTGGCCAATCACCAACCGCCCTGGCGTCGGCGATCGCGCTGCCGGTGAGATGAAGTTGCACGCACTTGGATCCGAGAATCTCCGGCGGCTGAACCTCAAGACCCTCTTTGTTCGCAGCGAGCCCTGCCTGGACGCGCAAACCCGTGCGAATCGCGCCGACATTGACCTGCAGCTCATCGACATTCGCTCGCAGGTCCTCATGGAAAGTCAGTGACTCGATCAGGTTGAATGGCAGATTGCGCACCTGAACGGGAACGGTCTCGGTGCCGTCCTTCAGTTTCACCCGTAGCGTTTGCTCACCGCGCTGGCAGGTCAGTCGGTACAGCACGAAAGGCGTTCGCGGCGGCAAACGAAAATCTGTGAGCACAGCGTCCCCGACGCTGGCATCGGCGACCGTCATTCGCGTCAGATTAAGCGGTACATAGGCGGCTTCATCGTCGAAGCTGCCGCTGGGCGCTGTTCGGACGCCGAGATCCTTGGCCAGCGTGAACAGGGTCTCGTTGTTGGATTTGACGATCTCGAGCTCGGCGCCGACGCTGAACACGATGCGCGGATCGGTGCGCAGCAGCGCGTCACTCAGGGTGTCGATTGCGCGCAGCGCCGGCCAGCGCCCATGCCAGTCGCTGGAGGTCTGCACATGCAAGCTGGTGCGCGACAGGTCAAACGTTCGGCGTGACGTTGGGCGCAGGAACAAATACTTCGCCAAGGCCTTGAAATCCTGTTGCTGCAGTTGCTTCAGCAGTTCGAGATAGTTGAATCGCTGCACCGAGTTATAACGGTATGCCTCGATGCCCGATTCGACCGCATCGGTCAGGTTGTCGAGATAGGGAATGTATTCGGCGACGATCTGCGCGCCACCCCAGGCGACCAGGCAGATATCGAGCAGCGTCGCGTCGAGGTTGCCGGCACGCACGTCGGCGGGCAGTTCCACAGCTAGGGTTTTCAGACGTTCGTAGATGGTATAGCCATTGGACACGGCGTCGCCGACGATCGGGATGCGCCCGAACAGGGAATACATGCCATCACGTGTCAGCTTGCCCTCGTCGACACGCCACTCGTCGATGGAACGATTGATCGCATCGCGAACGGCGTCGGGTTCCAGCAGCCCGAATGCACGCGCTGGTGTCGCGCGAGCCCGCGACTCACCTCCAGACTCCTGGCGCGCTGTTGGAGGGCCTCCAACCAGCCGATAGCTGGCCAGAGTCAACGCCTCATCGATGACGATCTGCTGCACCTTCCAGCGATTCGATTCGCGCGCCAGCAGCGCCAGATTGCCGCCGGCTTGCGGCAGCTCGACACCACCCGCTGCGATGGTCATCCGGTACTGGTAACTCAACAGCGCCCACTGGCCGCCTGCGCTGATGCCGACTGCGTACGGGGTGATGTCGACGTCCCTGAAGCGCAGATTCTTGCCCGTACGCTGCAGCGCGTCGGCGAGCGTGCGGCGTTCCGTATCGGTCAGATGTGCGGTCGCCAGTGCTGCCTGCATCGCCGCGACGTCCCCGCGCGCCTGTGCGTCGACCAGCGCGCGCAACGCCGCCAGCACCGCTTGGCGCTCAGCATCGAGATCAGACGGCGGGTTGGGCGTCGCACCAACGGGGGCATCGGCGATCGGTCGGTCCGGCGCGGCTGAATCACCGGGATCGTTGCGCTCGCCCGGCAATCGGCGCGCCTTGACCTCGTCGAGCTGCTGCTTCGCCGCGCGGTAGTCCGCGAGCGCCTGGGCGACATCACCCTCTCCGCCCACGGTGACCAATCGCGTGTAGCGCTCGAATGCCTCCTCGTATGCGGTCTGGGCACGTTCGAGCTCCGGGTCGTCCGGCGCCGCGGCGAGCGCCTGGGCGGCGATCGCCAGGGTCAACAGCAGCGCGCGCAGTAACGCGGGGACGTAGGTGCAGCGTTGACGGGCCTGACTCATCTTGGATCTCCTCGGTCTCGGCAGCAACCCTACGCGCTCCGTTAACACGCTGCCTTGACCTGTGTCAACGAGACCATTTCGGCCCGCTCCAGACTCGACGCTCTGGGTACTGCGCACAACGGCTCAAACAATGAGGGGGCCGACCATGAGCTCATGATAGGCATTGACTTTCTTGTTAGCCACAGGGATTTGCCTTTCGGGATACCCCCTACCCGAACCGGTGAGCCGAATGGCGTGTCGGCTGGAGTGCTCGAGTCGAACGCATACCGAAAAGGTAGGACGAAAGGGCCGATGCGTCAAGTTTTTATGGATTCCTGTCTCCGGAAGGCACAGATCCGGCCTTGTTTCGTGCGCGGAGTCTCGGAAACTCTATAATGCGCTGTAGACTTCGTCGCGGAAGCACATGAGCTGGTGATGGTTGGCCCCAGGAATAATGGAATGATGGGTCTATCCATGAGATCTCCGTGGGAAATCGGAGCGCTTTTCCCCGGCGAGAGGGGGGCGGCGGCGAGTGATGCCGGCGGGGAGCGCGCTTTGAGGATGCGTGCGCGAAGATCTCCCGAGGAACAGACCGGGGTCTGGGCGTGCGATATCTGTGGTGCGGCAGGCCATACCCTTGCGAACGTTCTCGAAGACGACCGGCCGGATCCACTCCCGGCGCTGCCGCACGAAGTCGGTCCAATGCGCGGCAAGAATCGCTGCCAGGTGAAAGCGAATCGCCGGTGCCCAGCCGCGCATCGCTCACTCCTCCGCTGGAAACGTCTCGGCCCACTCCCCTTCGATTCGCTTCCGTCGAAGTGCCTTGATCAACTTCAGAAGTCCGTTCTCAACCTTGCAGTCGTACAACGCAACCGCATCCTGCCAGACACGGAGTTGCCTGAAACCCCGATTCACGTTCCGCCGGTCCATGGCCCATCATACCAACTCACCACGGTCGCCGACAGGCGAGATCTCCTGACCGCAACCGCCCCCCCTGCCGTCCGGAACCCATTCTTCCATCATTCCAGCATTCCAATTGCGCGCGAAGCGCGATATGTTCGATCGGGAATCTCTGGCAGCCGCTGCTGCTTGCCTGCATGGTGTGCTTTCTCTTCGCCCTCGCCCGCATCGCCGTGGCCATGATTGCACTCGATGGCAAGGAAGACAGGTCCGTTGCCCTATCCGCCGTCGCTCTGTTTGTTTTCATGTTGCTCTATCTTTTGCCGGACTCCTTCATGTTCGATAGAGCGGTGGTTTCTCCGAATAAATCGATGAAACTGAAGAACTGCTTTGGCCTGACCGTCGGCACGATTCCATCTACGATCCCGCGCCGACATGAAATGCGGGCCATAGACCATACATTTGTCGGAGGCGGTGGCTACCGCAGATTCAAGAACTACGAGATTCAAGTGTTCACGGCGGACGAAACTTACCCTAGCATTCCGTGTGGCCGGCAGGAAATTGAAGCCGCGCTACATGATCTGGCCGACGCGAACGACGACGGCCCGGTCCTGGAAGAAAAGATCGTGCCTCCTGAGTCTGCGCTCTGGAAATTGCAGAGCCAAGCGGTGTTTGCACTTCGTGTTCTGGGGATTGGAGAAATCACTCGTCGGATAACGTTGTTTTCTGGAGAAAATGGCGGTAAGAGTCGCGGCGATCCACGCGATGACACGCGGATGCGGGAATCGGCATCCAGAATGGCCTTCGAGTCAGCTCGATGAACCCTGAACCGCCAAACGCGCACAATCTGAGCTGCGTCAAGCGTTCAGGCGCGCAGCGAATGCCGCTCGGAGTCTCCGGTGCGCTCGCGCTGGCTCACGGACTCACGCGACGCCAGCCAGCCGGGGGCGGATGGCGAATGATGAATGAACTTGGAGATGCCCCTCCTCAATAGATCCGGAACTTCACTCCTCTTCGCTGCTCGCCCATGACGATGCTGACCTCGTAAACTCCAACGTCCCACCCCTGCGGTGGCCGATCGTTTGTGAAGAGATATTCGGTCTTCCGAGCCGGGTCCGGTTCGATCGTGATACGCGACCTGGTGAAGCTGGTTCGAAGACCACCCAGACACACGGCTGTTTCGATGACGACATCGGTCGTCGCCTCAATTGGCCGATCGAACGTGAGGGTTATGAAGTAGCGTGGATCCGCAAGCCGGACCACCGGAAGACCATCGTCTCCTACACTGATTTTCATTGAGCCTCTTGTCACTGTGACACCTGTGATCCGGGGCTGCTCGATCGCCTTCTGCAACTGCGGCTTCTTCTCAGCAGGCGCAGATGGCTTGATCGAGGAGATCTTCCACTCTCCGCCATCGAGGATCAGTTCGTATGTGTACGTGCGAGGTGTCTGCGACGAAACCGCCGACTCGACGACGGCCGTTCCTGAGTCGCGTGAATGGGAGGAGCTCTCGATTCGAGCGGTTGTCCCCTTGCCCAGAGCGGGATTCTCGTCAAGGAGCGCACCGAATTCTTCGAAGGAACGGGCTCGCCGGAACTGCGGGCTCATGCATTCATATGCGCGCCGCGTGTCACCGTTCCCCAGCGCCGCGAACTGCCGACGAATCGGTTCGGTCATCTGCCCGGTTGTTCTATTGCCGTAGCAGACGATGGCGAGAACAGTACAGATGAGGGCCAGAAAGCCTATGAACAAGTACGCCATCAACCTCCACACGGAGGACTCATGCCCCCGTGCCGGATGGTCTGGGTTTCGGCTTACTCAGCACGGAGAAGAGCGCGCCAAGCGCGAGCGGGAAACTGACGAGCAGCGACCCGGCATAGAGGAACGCAGGGACCAGGACCGCCACGCCCATGATCGCCCCGCTCGCCCTGGGGAGCTTGAAGACAAAGAACGAGGCAATGAAGGCGCCCACGCCGCATCCAAACATCGGGTAGCTCGCCTTGGCCTTCCCCCTCACCACTGCGAGCGTCCTCATTAAATCCTTGTGCGTGGAGGTCTCCTCGACTTTCTGACCCGATGCAGAGGAGGCATCCTGGACCATCTTTTGGTAGGTCAGCGCCATCTCTTCCACGTCCTTGATGTGGTCTGCCTCCTCCGTCCACAACGCGCCGATCCCGAGAAGGATCAACGAACCTAACAGACCCAATACCAGCCCCGCAATTCTCATGGCAATCTCCTTTTGACTCCGAGCATATTCCGGTGGGGGACCTCAGCCGGCTCCTCGCCGTGTGAGGTTCAACGGTTTCGTCATGCACCTTGGGATAAGCGCCAACGGGGGCTCCGACGGACAACCGCCCGCATCCGTGCATTCTGGCGGTGCCGACGAGCGACTCCCTGCGCGCGATACACGGGTCTGTCAAGGCTCTCGAAGGAGTGCGTGAATCTGAACATGGAGCCGAGGAGAAGCAATGCCGACAGACCAGCTCGGGTAAGGGGTATCGCGTGAAACGCATTCCCAGCATTCGACTCCGACAGGCTATGCGGCAGCGGGTGGCCGGATCTCGTCCTGCGGATCCTCGGTGATGGCCTCGGCTTCGTTGGGGTCCTGGACCCCGTTCGCCGACTGCCCTTCGTGCGCCTCCCCGCCGAAGGAGGTCGATCTCCTGGATTCAGCGGCGCCGGAGAATCTGCCCGCGTTTCTCGACGAATGTCGAGTGGTCCGCTCGTGGAACAGGGATGTCTACAATCACCCGCAGGATCACAGTGATTTTCGCTTTTCCCTCTACGCATGTAAGACGTGTGGGACATGGTGTCAGCGAACGCAGGAGGAGAATTGCGAGCTGCTCGGCTCCAGGACGTACGGTCATCTCACGCGCCTGACACCGACGGAGCTCAAGCACGTCTTGCGCGAGCACGGGCTACAGGCTGAAGCGGAGCGATTCGACGGACGATATCCTTCAACCGCGGAATTCCGCCGCGATCTGACCACCCCCAAGCCCTCGGTGAGAAAATACGCAGTCGAGGCCTTGACCTGGTACATCCCGGACGTGGACGCCAACGCGCTGGGAGAGCTCGCGAGCCATCCCGATGAGTTCGTGCGGACTGGGTTTCTTGGGGCAGCTTCGAATCTCTGGGTCGTGGTCGCCGTAGACGAGCACCTGCCACGACTAGCTCCGTTCCTCGTAGCGGGCTTGCGGCATGTGAGCCGCGACCTACGGGCGATGGCAGCCCGTGCCCTCCCCGCCGCTGACCTTTCCGCGGGAGAACCAGCGCATCCCCGCTGCGTGGATGCGATAGCGACCTCGGTCGTCTCTGTGCACCTCGTAGTCGAGCGTCATGGCGTAGTGCTGCAAAATCACATGGTGCGTTGCCGACACAACCTTGCGGCGGTCCTTGGAGCTGTATCCATCAACTGACCGTGGCAGCTTCCGTTCGACGATCTTCCTCCTCTCGGCGACAGCTTCTCCCAGTGGGTGCGACACACGTCAAGGGGATACTTCTCTTGCAACTCCGGCGAGCATAGGGCCCAGGCGTCAGCTTCCGATGTCTGTTTGGGCCTTGATCGAACCCAGCACTCCCTGCCCCTCGACGGTGCATCCCTCTATCGTGATTCGTTCACCGCCTTGAGTGCTTTCGTCGAGATTGAGAAGGGCGCCATCGGCGATGACCGTTCCGTTCCGAACAGTCCCGTCGGCCACACCCAGCGACAGGTCTCCAGCGGCCGAGTTGATTCTGGCGGATTTCGTGGCCACCCAGGCACTGCGTTCCCCCGAGACAGCTCGACGACTCCAAGGCGAGATGGCCCGGCCCCGTCCACGGTCCGAATCTGAGCGCCTTCGTACCGCATTCGAGAGGTGGAAGCCCGAAGGATCAATCCGCGACGAGCGGAAGGATGAGCGCACCACCTCCTCCAACTCCCTGCACGGCACGGGATTGCCTGGACGATGGCGCCCCATCATTGGCCACATCTTCGCGAGGCGACCATGTCCCAGGCTCTACGTTCGATCTCTTGGCCCGCTTTGTGATGCTTTGCGCTTGTCTCCACTGAGGAGACGATTGCACGATCACAATCAATCGAGAGGAGAACCAGAGCGGTGTTTAGACTCAAGGGAATGCACAGGATTCACAGCGGAACGCAGGTCGCTGCGTTGCTTCTGTTCGGTTCCGTTTCCATGTCCATGGGGGCGCAAATCGGCGTCAACTACGATTTCAATCTCTGCTGGCCTAACCCATGTGTCGGGCAATGGAAATCGCTTGCGAACAACGTCAAGGATAACGCCGGCTCGCCGGCAGTAGCCCCGTGCGTGATTGACAATACCCTGTTGGCCGTCTACCGTGATTCCTCCGGGTGGATGAGATACCAACAGACCTGGGACGGCATGACCTGGAATGGGCCCAACGCCATGGGGAGGCAGTTCCTCTCCGACCCCGCAGCCTCGACTTGGGGCATATCCAGCACGGCCGTTGCTGGAATTGGCATGGATGGGCACATGTACCTGACGAGGTTCCTCGACGGCCAATTCGTGGGTTGGCAAGACCTGGGAGGGTATTTCGGCCCGGCCCAGTCAGGATCCTATTTCAGGCCCGTCGTCGTTGACGCATCGAGTTGGTTCCGCGGTTCTTTGGAGACGAAGCTCTATGTGTTCGGGATGGAGGGGTCGACAGGGTGCTTGTGGGTCAATGTCGCCAAGGATGGGTACTTCGGCGGTTGGAAGCCGCTTCGCTGCGGCTGCGCCAGAGATGGCAATTCGTCGCTCGGACAGAACCGCTTCGCTGCGTTTGAGCGTTCCGGAGAGATCCATGTGTTCGTCCGCATGCAAGATTCGAGTCTGGGACATCTCACAGGTGGTGACAGTGGCTGGGCATTTGAATCGTGTGGTGGCGTCATATCCTCGGGGCCCGGCGCAGCTGGGAGCTCGAACGGCTATGCTGCAACCGCTTACGTAGTTGACGGGGTCGGCAAGAATCTCTGGGTATGGGAGCGCACGCGTGCGAAAACCGGCTGGACGATGCTCGACGCGGGCAAGCTCGATCCTCCGTCGATCGGATCAACAGGTGATTATCTGAAGGTGTTCGCACACCGGGCTCTTGGGGGAGTGAATCAGTACTACTCCGACGGATTGACGCCATGGACCGCCGGATGGACCCTGGAAATGCCCGCCGTGAGAAGCACCTCTGAGCCGGCCGTCTATTTGAGTGATGACGTGCCGCAACCTCTCTATCGCGGAGTTTTTCTCACATTCCAATAGCCAGCGTGACGCGAGGCCCTGCGGTGTCGAAGGTCGATCGCATTCGTCTATCTCCCCCGGGCTGATGCCGATTGGCGCGAGCCTGGGCAGGTGGTGGACCTGCGTGGCGAGCGGCTTGAGGTGCGGACCAAGAACGGATATTCGACACAAGTCATTCGAGGCGCAGTGATTCCGCCTGCGTCGCTGGCACAGGGCGACCTGGTCGATGCGCGCGACGCGTGTCGCGGCGCCGATTCTCCGCGTCTTCCACGGTGCCGTGCGCTGGGACAGGATCCCCAGCGGCGGTGCCATGGGCACGAGACCATCTGCCACATGGCCGGACAAGTCGGTGCGCTGGACAGGAGACGTTCCCTTGAAAACATCATGGGAAGTTGAGGAGAAGGGAAATCCCGCACGGGATCGATGTGCGTGCGCACGAGGTGGTCTGCCGGAGCGGAAGAGCACCCCACGATTCGGGCGTCTCTTTGAGTCACGATGAATTCCTCGGCGGCCGCTTCCAGGACTTCGTGAGGTCTCATCTCGGCGAAGACGTGCTGAGACAGGTGCTTGTCGTTTTTCACCAAATGAAGTCCGCCGTGCCACCGCCGGTCTGTTCCTGCCTATCGGCGGGATCTCCTCTGAGCGAAGAAGATATCGCCGTGACCTCGCGTCCTCTCTCGACGCAGCCCCCTGCGGTCGGCCTGCGAGGACGCTTCTACTCGGACGCGAGGCGTCATCAGGGTCTTCAGTGGCGCCTGCATCGTGGTGGCATCCTCCAGATGGCTCTCTTCGATGCGGATCATCTGCTGCTGGTTCGCGAGGCGGGCGCCTCAATGTACTCGTCACGTAGTTCGGAGCTGCTGTGGGGCATCGATAGCGCCGTGAGCTGCGCCGCGGTCGATCCGGATGGTGTCCAGCTGGCGCTCGGGTCTGCCGACACGGTCGTACTCTGGGACCTTCATTCAGGAGAGGTCGCGAAACGCCTTGACGCTCCCGGAGCCGCCGTCACGGGCATCGTATTCAGTCCGTGTCGACGCTACGCCGCGACCGCATCCTTGGATACGAATGTCAGAATTTGGGACGTGGCTACCGGCGAGCAGGTGGTGGTGCTGGAGAGCGTGTTCGGTGTCACGTCCGTACAGTTTCATCCGCATGGGACGCTGCTGCTCACGATCGGCGAAGACCGCAACCTGCACGTCTGGAAGTGGGACCACGAGCTTGGGGAGCTCCACCGAAAAACATGGCTGAGCGCGGTAGACCCGCGCGGCCGCCTGGTTGCCGTGTCGACATCCGACAAAGTGCACGTCCACGACCTGGCGAGCGGCCAGCTCGTGCACCGATTCCCCCATGCCCCTCGTAGCTCACTTGCCTTCTCCCCGTGCGGATCGTTTCTGGCCACGGCGCACGGGGATCTGACGGTATGGAACGTGACGAGTGGGAAGCCACTGTTTCAGATTCAGTCGGCTGGGGGACCGCTCTGTTTCAGCCCGGATGGACAGCATCTGGCCGTTGGCACCGGTGCTAGTGTTCTCGTCCTGAGCGTCCCCGATGGAAATCGCATCTCGCAACTCGAATGTCCGCCGACAGGGCCCGTGAATGCGATCTCATACGAGCCTCAAGGCGCAAGTCTTGCGGTTGCCAAGAACGATCACTGAGTGACTGTGTTGGAGTCATTTCGGGGAGAGAGGCTTGGCCAGCTTGTCGGCCACGCCGACCCTGTGCTCGCTTTGGTCTTTTCGAACTGTGGTGAGACGGTCACTGTCAGCACCGATCGCACTTTTCGAACATGGGACATCGATCAGTGCCGGGAAACTGGCAACCTGCGTTACACCCCTTCCGACGACATCGTCGACTGCGCAGCACTGAGCCAGGACGCGCGATATGCAGCTGTCTGCTGTCAGGGTGCCAGAGAGCTCCACCTCTGGGATCGCGCGAAAGGGCGCGAGCTTTGGAGTGTCCGCGCCCATGATGGGGCCAGCATCCGTGGCGTGGCCCTCGATCCTGACGGGCGCCGCATCGTGACCGGAGGCGGGAAGAACTCAGTGCGACTTTGGAACGTCGCGGACAAGCGAATGCTCTATCACTTGGAGACGGAATCGGAAGTGTTCTGCGTGGCATTCAACACTGATGCGTGGCTGTTCGCCGCCGGCTGCCGCAACGGCACTGTCCGTCTCTGGCGAACCGAGGACGGCCGCCGGATTCATCTGTGGAAAGCTCCGTGCCGCATCGCGTCATTGGCTATCTGCCCCGGAGATCAGTACATGGCGGCCGGGCTCATCGGCGGACGCATCTGCATCTGGAATCTCCTCCGTGGCCGCCCTTCTCGAATCCTGTCCGGGCACATCGGACCTGTCAGCACCATGGCCTTCAGCCCCGACGGCTGCTACCTGACCTCCGGGAGCATGGACCAGACCGTGCAAACTTGGCAACTCCTTTATGAAATCGTCTCAGCGGCGATTCCGGAGCGTGTCTGCCGCTTGCTCAACGGAGGGGCGGATGTCCACGTCGCCGCCGCGGACGGTACCACTCTCCTGGATAGGGCCATCGTGGACAATCGCACGGATCTCGTCAATCTCCTGTTGGTGTCCGGGGCGGATCCGGTTCGGCCTGACCAGAACGGCTTTACTTCATTCATGATCGCGGTCCGCCTGGGGAGAGACGAGATCGTGAGACAACTTCTGGACAAGGGAGTGGACATCAAACAGGCGACACATCAGGGGTTGACTCCGTTGTTGATGGCCTCTGAGAAGGGGCTTGTCACGATGGTGGAGCTGCTCCTGGATCGGGGCGCGAGCATTCGTGCCGTGCAACACGAGCTCGGCCTCACCGCACTGGCGGTTGGAGTGATCGCGGGACATCGCGACGTTGTAGAGCAGCTCCTGGCGCGCGGTGCTGAAGTCGATGCGACCGCAAGCCACGGCCACACGCCGCCCATGTACGCCGCTCGACTGCGCGACGTTCCGATGGTCGCGCTCCTTCTGTCCCACGGAACCAATCCGGGCCGGACCAACGATTACGGTGAAACTGCCCTTGCTATGGCTTTGTCGGAGGCGCACCGGGAGGTTGCGGCACTTCACCACCCCCACGCCCCCCTGAGTCGCTCACACTGGTGCACCCTGAATCTACGCCCTTGTCGTCGGCCCGATTGAGGAATGTCGGAATGTCTTCCGTCCGATCGGGCTGCGGGCGACCACATCGATTTCCGGGGGTGCAGAGATCCGCACGCGGCGACCTCGAATGGAAGCTCCTGATCACCGTCGGAAGGCGAGAGCAGGGCGGCGACGCCCGCGCCTCCGCTTGGGCCCGGCAGACCCCGCCGAAGGAATCACCCCCGGCTGAGTCGTCCCCGTGAACTCGCAGAGGTTCCATGATCCCTCAGCGTGGGCAACCGGGCCTACTTGGGCGGGCGGCCTTCAGGTGCCGGTAGGCGTGGCCCAGGACCTCCTCGAATCGTGATGATGGCGGAGTCCGGCCGTCCGTCACCCGAGATGCATGGATTGGCGGGGCCCTGGTCACCGGGATTCAGCTCGCGAGGGTTGACACTGAAAATCAACCTCTCCCCTTCCTTGAAATCCCGCACATCGACGTTGAAATTGAAATAACCGTTGGGAACGCTGAGGCCAGGGTAGAGCGTGGGGTCGAGGCGATCTTGGGCCCTGGAGATGGAAGCAACACGAGTGCCGTCTTGACTGATGGAATCATATTGGCACGATTCAACTCCTGTATTGCTCCCACGGCTATGGATACTCGCGAGATCGACCGGACCGGCTTCGTTATCCGCTCCATTGCCCAGATCCTTGTTGTTTATCTTGGAGGGACTCGCGTCGTGCCGCGGGGGACGCGCGGTGATTTCTTGGGGTCAATGAACAGTTCTCATGCTTCCACGAGATCTGCCCGAAGGTACCCCAATGGATCTAGTAACCTGAGCCCGGAACGTCGAGAGGACGGATCGCGTAGCCGACTCGCGAGGTCAAGGTATCCTCCAGCATGATCTCGAGCTCGTAGGAGCCGGGGGGCACGTCGAATTCGACCTCACGCTGATAGGTCGTGCCCGCCGAACCTTCTAGCTCCCAAGCGGTCAGCGTGTACTCGAATGGTTCTGCGAAGGCGAGCTGCCTACGCCCCTCGGTATCGATCAGGGTGAAGCGGAGTATCACTATGGCCTTCTCGACACCATCCTCGGCGATGTTGAATGCGAGTGCATCGACAGGAATGCTGACCCTGACAACAACGCTTCTGGTTCCAACGTTTTCGGCGAGCGGGAACAAGACCTCGGACACGAACGGAATCAGGTCGTACGAAAGAGCTCCTTCCGTCTCACTGCCTATGAAGGGGTTGTCATCCAGCAACCTCGGAAGGGTGGTTGGATCGGTAACCTCCAGGCAATTGCTCCCGAGACCATCGCACAGGACGGTGCCGACTGCCTGCGGCCAGTCATCCCGGCCTGACTGCCAGCGTTCTGGCGCGAGCGCCCAGGTGGACCCGTCCGAGACAGACATCGGTCGAACCGCCAGACCGGTGCCGGGCTTCAGAGCGTGTAGTCGTCCGTCGGAAGACAGACGGCGCCAGTAGACATGCTCTTTGCGCCGATCGGCCGTCTCTTCGGGATTGCCATTTAGGTCCCTGAGCCTCCGTTGATACGATTCACTCAGGTTCCGGGCACGGGCGTGATATGTGAGGATACTCCCGTCGCGGCTCAGCGCAGGTGAAGCACACACCCCTTCTCCAGTCCAAAGACTGCTGATCTCAGCCGGCTCACTGTAAGAATTGACGCTCGCCCGGGATACGATCTTTCCTATCTGGCGATTGTACACATAGATCTGTTGTGTCTGGACCGTATCTTGTGGGTTCAACCACACCAACCCCGTTGCTTTGGAGACAAACGCTATGGTACTGCCGTCTCCGCTGATCACTGGTTCTCCGCTATCGCGATCACCACAAGACTTACCTTCTGGACGGCTGATCAGGATGTGTTCCCATGTGTTCAGGATCCTACGCGCGTGATAAATTTGAGATTTTCCGTTTACTGCCGCCGCTATGATATTCGTGGCATAAGAGGCGTAGACCAGTTCCTTGCCGTCACCGGTCAGGCTTGGGTGGTAGCTATTGCCGTTTCCTGCTGGGGTGATCATTTCCCTCTGTGACAACGTGCTTGAGACAGCCCCCTTGCCGAGTTTAGTGTAGAGGGCGAGGAGACGAATGATGCGACCAGGA
>JACPPM010000201.1 GCA_016191015.1 Acidobacteriota bacterium
CAACCCGCTAGCGCACCCGCCAGCCCTGTTCAAAACCCTGTGGAAAAAGTATGAAAAAACACCCTCGAAAAACGCAAAAAAACACCTTGACGAGGACTTAGGAGACATCTGCGCGGAAATCTGCGCCATCTGCGGTTTCGCGCGGAACGGCCTCGCCCGAGTCGGCGCCTCGACTTTGCCGCAGCCCTGCGCGTGGCGCCCGAGCGATGATTCACGCGATCCGACATGATATGTTTTGCTGATGGACATATTCGAAGGCACGCCCGGGCCGGGAAGAAGTCCTGTCGGCGGGCACTGTACCAAGTCCGGGACGACCAGATTCGTCCAACGGCACGCGCAGGGCGCCGTGCCAGAGCATTTCCGTCAATCGAGAGACGGCATCAGGCTCTCCTCGATCGGTTTGGGGACCTACCTGGGCGAGCCGGACGATGCCACGGATCTGCGCTACGAGGCGGCCCTGAAGCTCGCCCTGTCCCTCGGCTGCAACGTCATCGACACCGCCATCAACTATCGATTTCAGCGCAGCGAACGGGCCATTGGGATGGGGTTGTCGGCGGCGTTGGCCGCCGGCCTGATCAGCCGCGACGAGGTTTTTGTCTCCACGAAAGGCGGGTTCATTTCGTTCGACGGCGGCTGGCCGATGCATCCGGATGAGTGGATCAATGAGACCTTTGTTTCGAGCGGTATCTGTCAACCTGGGGATTTCGTGAAGGGGCACTGCATGGCGCCGGCGTATCTGCGACACCAGATCGGCTGGAGCCGCCGGAATCTGGGCCTGGAGACGATCGATCTTTACTATATTCACAATCCCGAGGGGCAGTTGGCGGCGGTGGGGGCGCCCGAGTTCGCGCGCAGGATGCGGCGTGTGTTCGAGGAGCTGGAGGCCGCGGTCGATCGCGCGGAGATTGTCGCGTACGGAACAGCCACATGGAACGGCTACAGGCGGCCTCCGACCGCGTCGGATCATCTGTCGCTGGAGGCGATGGTCAAGCTGGCACGCGAGGTCGGAGGGGAGGGCCATCACTTCCGGGCGGTCCAGCTCCCGGTCAACATGGCGATGCCCGAGGCGTTCGCCAGACCGACTCAGATGTGGAAATACGAGATGAGATCGCTGCTCCAGGCGGCCATGGACCAGGACATCACGGTTTTCGGCAGTGCGTCGCTGCTCCAGAGCAAGCTCGCATCCGACCTCCCCGACGAGGTGCGACTGAGGCTTCCGGGTTGCGATACCGACGCGCAGCGAGCTCTGCAGTTTACGCGTTCTCTGCCGGGCATCACGACGGCACTCGTCGGGATGAGCTCGGTCGAGCACGTTCGCGAGAATCTGGTGCTCACAGCCCTGCCTCCTCTCGATCCCGGCGCCGCCGCCGGCGTCCTCAGGTAGCAGCTTCTGAAGCATTCCCGGCGCAAGGCGCGTCTTTTGCGCCGGAGGAATCCATGATATATAATCACGTTAAGTAAATCGCAAGGAGGTGGCAGATGCGCCCGGTCTACGCGGTATCCGGCGGGGTTTCGAAGTTCAGCAAGGCCCGCCCGGACAAGACATTCCAGGCAGTCATCAAGGAAGCGTACGACTATGCAATCGCGGACGTCGGGATGGAGATGCCCGCATTTACATCCGTCGTCGACGGATCGGTGGCTTCATACTTCTCCGATCACTTCTCGCGTCAACTCATGGCCGGGATCATGGTCCAGGACTACCTGGGGCTGTGTCCGAAGCCCGGCCACCGGGTCGAGGGCGGCGGCGCGACGGGAGGTCTCTGCTTCCAGGAGGCCTGGAAATCGGTGGCGTCGGGTCACATGGATGTCTGCGTGGCGTACGGATTCGAGACGATGAGCCATGTCGAGACATGGAAGGGAAACGAGTTCATCGCGCTGGCATCCGACGTGTCGTGGGACTACCCCGTCGGCGGTTTCTATTCGGGCTACTACGCCATGATGGTCACGCGCCACATGAAGGAGTTCGGAACCACCGTCGAACAGATGGCCGCCGTTTCGGTGAAGAACCATATCAACGCCTACCACAATCCCTACGCCCAGAAGCGCGACCGCTACACCATCGCTGACGTGCGGCGCTCTCCGATGGTGGCCTGGCCGCTCACGCGCCTCGACATCTGCGTGATGTCGGACGGAGCGGCCGTTGTGGTCCTCGCCTCCGAGGAGGGTTTGCGGAAACTGGAGGCGGCGGGCGGGCAGGTTGAGCGGCCGCTGGTCCGCGTGAGTGGCATCGGGCGCGGAACCGATGCAATGCGAATGTCGGATCGCCCGCACGTCGACTACGAAACGTTTTTGCGCGATTACGCGACCGAGCAGGAGAAGAGCTCTGACGAGACACGGAAATACTACAGGAGCCTCTGGGAGCGCGGCACGCGCTATCCGGGTGTGCACTCATTCCGGGCCGGCAGGACCGCGGGGAACATGGCGTACAGGCACGCGGGAATCGCCGATCCGTTGCACGAGATCGATTTCATCGAGCTGCACGACGCGTACACGTCCAGCGAGATACAGACGTATGAAGATCTCGGGCTGTGTCGATATGGCGAAGGGGGTCCATTCGCGGCATCCGGGAAGGCATTCATGCCCGGAATCGACTACGGACTCATTCTGGGTGAGAAGCCCATCTGCCCGGTCAACCCATCCGGCGGTCTGATCGCCTGCGGACACCCAGTCGGGGCCACCGGTCTGATGCAGGGCGTTTTCGCGATCTGGCAGCTTCAGGGGACGATCGCGAAACATTTCGGGGATGCGACGCTTCAGGTGAAGGAGGCGCGCCGGGGGGCGATTCATTCACACGCCGGGACGGGGACCTATGTGACCGTGAGCATTCTGGAGAGGGAGAGCTAGCCATGAGCAAGATGCCAGATCGACGTCCGGAGACGCTCGGAGGATACGTCGTGCACGGAGTGCCTTTCCCGGTGGAGACAGATGCGGATTCGCTTGCGTTTCTCAAGAGGCTGGCGCCGATTCTGATTGAGCAGGAGTACAAGATCACCTATCTCCACTCCTACGGCCAGGACAGCCCCTGGTTTGCGGCCGCGTCGAACCGGAAGCTCCTCGCAACGAGCGAACCCGAGACCGGCTATACGTACGCGACGCCGCGTGGCCACGACATGTATACCGGGCATGAAACCCAGTGGATCGACATCACGAACAGGACGGCACGGGTTCACGCCTTCACGGTCTGCCATTTCGGAAGCGAGGAGTTTTTGCCCGAGACGCCGTTCGTGCTGGCCCTCATCGAATTCGACAGCGTCAACACGCTCTTCCTCACACGCCTGATGGGCCTCGATCCCGATCAGGCATCAATCCTATGGATCGGGATGGAGGTCAAGCCGCGCTTCCAGCGCAACAGCAAGCTCAAGCCCACCGACGTCTATTTCGTGCCCGCGGAGCACTGAGCGTTCTGGCTGGCGGGAGCCAGGGCTGCGGCAAAGTCGGGGCGCCGACTCGGGCGAGGCCGTTCCGTGCGAAACCG
>JACPPM010000202.1 GCA_016191015.1 Acidobacteriota bacterium
AGCGACCCGAGCACGCCGCGCCCGGCGATTGACCGAGCAGTTTCCGGTTTTTTAATTTTGAATTTTGAATTTTGAATTGCCCAAATCCGCGGCTTAGCCGCGGATTTGGGTCCCTTCCCCATCCCGCCTCCCACCCGTACCCTTACCCGTCTCGCCGCACGGCACCGCCACCGCCACCGCTACCGCCCGGCTGACCTCAGGATCGACACAACCACGGGCGTGATGCCGTCAATGACAAACTGGACGCCGATGACACCCGTGATGAGTCCCAGTATTTTTTCGGCCGCACGGCGGCCTTCTTCGCCGATCAGCTTGAGCAGCCCCGGGGCGGATCTGAGAATCGCGTAGGTGAGGGCGAGGGTGAGGAGGATGGCCAAAACGATTGCGAGCTTCCAGAGCGGGCTCGCGGCCTGCCCTCCGAGTACGACGACCGTCGTAATCGCGCCCGGACCGGCCAGGATTGGGATCGCCAGCGGGACGATCGACGGGTCTTGGACCTGAGACTCCGCGTCCTCCACCTCCGGGCGACCCTGCAACACGCGGATCGACATCAGCACGAAAAGGATTCCGCCTGTGATCTGGAAGGCCGGGGTCGTGATTCCGAAGAAACGGAACAGGATCGTCCCGGCACCCGCGAAGACCAGCAGCGTGATCGTGGCCGCCAGGCAGGCCTTCTTCGCCGCTCTCTTGCGCTGCTTTGTGGGAAAAGTGCCCGTCAACGACACGAACAGCGGCGCCGCCGAGAACGGATTGACGACTGTGAAGAGCGATGTCGCCGCCAGGAGGGAGAATTGCAGTGACGTGTTCATGGGGCACCTCCTCAATGTTTCTCCGCCGGCACTCGCACCGGAATCCGCGTCGACAGCTTCGAGCTCGAGAGCACAAACGTCGTCTTCATCTTCTGGACACCGGGAATGTCAGTGAGAGTCTCGAGCACGAGCCGCTCATAATCAGCCGGGTCCGCGGCCACGACCTTCAGCAGGAAATCTTCATCGCCTGCGATGTGGTGGCACTCCAGGACCTCCGGGATCTTCTGGCACGCGGCACGAAACTTTACCGACGTCTCCGCGTTATGGCTCCCCAGCACCACGGAAACAAAAGCCATCGTCCCGTAGCCCAGTTTCCCCGCGTCCGCCAGCGCAACATAGCCTCGCAGATAACCGGCCGACTCCAGTTTGCGAACCCGTTCAAGGGCCGGGCCCGGCGTCAGGCCGATCGCTCGCGCCATGTCCACGTTCGTCATCCGCCCATCCCCTTGCAGCAATTCCAGGATTTGGCGGTCGATGTCATCCAGCGTCATCGTCTTCATGCAGAACAATATAAGCGCAAAGCGCGTCAATGTCAATAGTATATTTGGTATATTGTTATTCTTGCAGAATATATGTCTGTCATGTGTCGCGGCACGGAATATCATTGCGGCATGAGCACCAACTCCTACGCCGATCGCAGCAGAAACCGCAGGGGCCACCCTGCGGCCTCACCGGCGTAGCTCACGCCGACCCGCGGCAGGGTAGCGATCAGGTGTGCGTGTGGAGGAGCGGCGTTGTCGGCGATCCATACTCCCGAGGATCGTTGTGTGAGGTCGGCGCCGTCGAGATCGCGGTCGATCGCCATGGCCTGGCAGAGCTTGGCCGGTCCGTCCGCGATTCCTCGTTCCGCACCTCCACGCCTCGCCTCCATCAACGCCGCACCCGCGATCGGCACGCCGCCGCGCAGGAGTACCGCTTCAGGCTCGCCCGCACCGCGCGTCACGACATTCGCACAGAAGTGCATCCCGTACGTGAAGTAGACATACAGCCGGCCGGCCTCTCCCCACATCACCTCGTTGCGCTGAGTCCGGCGTCCTCCGAATGTGTGGCACGCAGGGTCTGAGACCCCCAGATACGCTTCCACCTCCGTGATGCGGAGACCGGTGATTCCCTGTGGCGTGCGGCGGATGAGAAGTTTCCCGAGCAGATCGCGGGCGACATCCACGGTCGGCCGCTCGCAGAAGACGCGGTCGATCGGTGGCAGGCGGGTGATCTGTCGGGTGGCGGTCATCGTGAGGGATCGCCGTTTGTGCACGGCGCAGCGCGCAGGGCAGCGCGCCCTTACTCGGTCGACGGCAGCAATGGCTGGGGCGGCTTCTCCTCAGGCGGCTCAATCGGCGCCGCGACCGGCTCGTAGATGAACTGAAGCTTCTCGCCGTCGATCGCCACGCTCACGGTGCCGCCGTGCTCGAGCTGCCCGAAGAGGATTTCGTCGGTCAGCGGGTCGCGGATCTCGGCCTGCACGAGACGCGCCAGCGGCCTGGCCCCGTACACAGGGTCGTATCCCTTCTTCGCCAGCCACGCGCGCGCCTCAGACTGCAGAGTGATCGATATGTGCCGCTCGGAGAGCTGCGACTCGACCTGCAACACGAATTTCTCCACGATTGTCTCCATCACCTCCGGCGTCAGGTGGTTGAACGACACGATCGCGTCCAGGCGATTGCGGAACTCGGGGCTGAACAGCTTTTCCACGGCCGTCTTGGAACGGCTCTTCGCGGCCGTTTGCCGGTCGTCACCGAATCCGATCGACCCCTCGCTCATCTCTCGCGACCCCGCATTGGATGTCATGATCAGGATCACGTGGCGGAAATCCGCCTTGCGGCCATTGTTGTCCGTCAGGGTCGCGTGGTCCATGACCTGCAGGAGAATATTGAAAATATCGGGGTGCGCCTTCTCGATTTCATCCAGGAGCACGACGGCATAGGGGTGGGTCCGCACGGCGTCGACGAGCATTCCGCCCTGTTCGAAACCGACGTACCCGGGAGGCGCGCCGATCAGCCGGGCAACGGCGTGCTTCTCCATGTACTCGCTCATGTCGTAGCGGATGAACTCGTTGCCGAGGTGGATCGCGAGCTGCTTGGCGAGCTCAGTCTTGCCGACGCCGGTTGGTCCGGTAAAGAGGAAACAGCCGACCGGCCGCTCGGGTTGGCCCAGCCCTGCGCGTGATCTCTTGATCGACGTCGCGACCGCGCGCACGGCATCGTCCTGGCCGAAGACGACGCGGCGGAGCGATTCGTCGAGCGTCTTGAGCCGCTTCTTTTCGGAGGCCGATGCCTGGGCCTCGGGTATTCCGGCCATGCGCGCCACAACCCGCTCAACCTCGGTGACGTCCACCGTCTTCGTCTGATCGAATGGGGGCTGGAGCCTGAGCATCGCGCCAGCCTCGTCGAGAACGTCGATTGCGCTGTCGGGCAATCGCTGCGCGCGCAGGTGACGGCGCGCCAGGCGCGGTGCCGCCTCGAGCGCAGCCTCGGTGAAAGTGACCCCGTGGTGCTCCTCGTAGCGCGACTTCAGTCCCTGCAGGATTTGAGCGGTTTCTTCCAGCGACGGCTCTTCAATCACGACCTTGCGGAACCGCCTCGCCAGCGCGCGGTCTTTCTCGATATGTTTGAACTCTTCGAACGTTGTCGATCCGATGACGCGCATATCGCCGTCGGTCAGGACGGGTTTGATGAGGTTGGCCAGGTCGAGGGTGCCACTGGTCGTGGCGCCCGCGCCGATTGCCGCGTGCAGCTCATCAATGAAAAGGATCGCATTGGTGCGCCCCTTGAGGGCATCGACGACCGCCTTGAACCTCTCTTCGAAATCACCACGGTACCGTGTCCCGGCCAGAAGTGCTCCCGTATCGAGCGCGAATATCTCGGCCCCTTTCAGGACTTTCGGCACATCCTCGTCAAGCAGCCGGCGAGCCAGGCCTTCAGCCAGCGCCGTCTTCCCAACTCCCGTATCGCCGACGAAGACCGGATTGTTCTTTCTCCTGCGGCAGAGAATCTCGATAGTCTTCTGAATCTCGAAGGTCCTGCCAATCAGCGGATCGAGCTTCCCGGCGCGGGCGCGCTCGCTCAAGTTCACCGCGTACGCGGCCAGCGGATCCTTGGGGGCGGGAGGCCTATCATCAGCCGGTTCGCCCGGCGGAACCTCCCTCGATGGCTGCGCGGCGGCCTTCGTGATCCCGTGCGAGATGTAGTTCAAAATATCGAGTCTGCGGACCCCCTGTGATGAAAGCAGATACGCTGCGTACGACTTGGGCCGCTGCATGACGGCCGCAAGGACGTCGCCCGCGTTCACCTCTTTCCTTCCGGCGCTCTGAACATGGATCACGGCTGTCTGGAGCACCCACCTGAACGCCACCGTCTGATCGGGTTCCTTGGTCGCGCCCGTCGGCAACCGCTCGATCGTCTCTTCCAGAAAAGAATCGAGGTCGCGCCGGAGGCTCGGCACGTCCGCCCCGCAGGCGCCAAGAATCTTCTCGCCGATCGGGTCGTGGGCGAGCGCGTAGACGAGGTGCTCCAGAGTCAGGTAAGCATGCCGGCGCGAGACCGCCTCGCGGTGGGCTACGTTGAGAACCATTTCAAGCGCCGCGCTGAACATAATCGCTCTCTCCTAAGTCTAGTTTCAGACTCCCAGCTTTACAATCCTACGAGCCGGTGCAGAGTGCTGGGTGCTGAGTGCTCCCGTCCCCTCACCTTCGATTCCGATCGGAGCACCCAGCACTCAGCACTCAGCACAGTACCTTCGGCACGGCGGTGGTTTTCGCAATGAGTCTCTTGCGATGAAGTATCCAGGATGCGCTCATCATGCCGCCAATTTTCCTACTCTTCCTCGATACTTGCAAGGAGCGGATAGCCGCTCGCGCGCGCGAGCTCGTGGGTCTGCGTCACCTTCGTCTCTGCCACCTCGTACGTGTAGGCGCCACAGACACCATACCCCTCGGTGTGAACCTGCATCATCAGCCGGTGAGCCTCGGCAGGCGTCTTCTGGAAGACCGTCTCCAGGATCTGGACGACGAACTCCATTGTCGTGTAGTCGTCGTTGTGGAGGATCACTTTGTACAGACTGGGTGTCTTGACGGCCGACCGAGGTTTCTCCAAAACCTCGGTCTGCCTCTTCGTTTTCTCACCTTCACCCATATTGCCTCTCCGTGTTGATCTGCGGCCTGCCCCCGATCGCTGAGGTGTGGTCCCGCGCGGGGTTAACCGCGCGGGACACGATCTGGTGGGTTAGGTTTCCGAAGAAACGCGGGTCTCAGTGGATGAGCTCTTCGAAGAAGAACCCTCCCCTGATGATGTCTTAGGTGAGCTTTTCGCGTCGGAGCCGGTGCTCCCTTTGCGCGCATAATCCGTAATGTACCAGCCGGTCCCCTTGAACTGGATGGCTGGCGACGAAATCAACTTTTCGAGCTCGCCACTGCAGGAAGGGCATTCGTGCAGCGGGGGATCAGAAAACTTCTGGAATTCCTCAGTGCGCAGGCCACAGGCCTGGCATTCGTACTCATACACTGGCACTGTCTGCTCTAACCTCCCTAGGCGTTACTCAAGATTGTTATCGTAGCGCGCGGCGCCGCGTCTGTCAAATCAGGGGGTAGGGACTGGGGACTAGTGTCTGGGAAGTTGAGTGTTGACGCAAAATGGCAAGAAGTTTGAGGCGGCTAGATCTTCCGAACTCCTCTGAGGAAAGCAGGAGGGGAGAAATGCAGGAACGGATCGGTCGTCTCGGCCGATCGGGGTGGCTCGGAAGTACGCTCTCACTCTCCACGCTCCACGCTCTCACGCGCGGCTCCGCCGCGTTCGGGAGCCCTCTTTGTGCTTCTCCGTGCCCTCGGTGCCTCTGTGGTTGGACGGACCCTCCACCAGATCACGCGGATGCATCCAACCCGCGATGGAACACGGACTGCCAAACGTGATGTCTGCGACGTGCCGGACTTCCCCGCGATCATAGCGCCGGCCCCGGACTCCCTGGGTGAGGCGCGTCAGCCCGGTTGCGTCGCAAGATCGCTACACAGCCCCGGCGTCAAGGCTACGGCAAAGTCCCGGAAACCGCAGATTGCACAGATTGACTCGCAGATGTCGCCGATTGCTTCGCGCCGATCCGAGAGTGAGGAGCAAGTTGCTCGTCGGTTGAATGCTGGAAGAATCTGCGTAATCTGCGCGAAAATCTGCGCCATCTGCGGTTTCGCACGGAACGGCCTCGCCCGAGTCGGCGCCTCGACTTTGCCGCAGCCCTGGCCCCGGCGTGCGGCAC
>JACPPM010000203.1 GCA_016191015.1 Acidobacteriota bacterium
ACATCTGCGAGTCAATCTGTGAAATCTGCGGTTTCCGGGACTTTGCCGTAGCCTTGGGCGGAGCAGCGCGTGAGATCGTCCGGCGCGCTGCGCGCGCCTGGAGCGTGGAGCGTGAGAGCGTTCCGTGCCACACGGTGAGTCCTAGAAAACCGCACCGTTCCTGCGCTTCTCCTATCCTGCTTCCTGAGGAGTCGGGCGACGCAAGGCGAAAGAGGGCCCCGCGCATTCTCCGGATCATGCCAGGAGATCCTTCGCTTCCGTCGGGACAACAATGTGATTGGCAGAGGAGGAGGCGGGCACCGTCGCCCCCCGACTCGGGAAAGCCTCGCTCCCCAACTTTAAACTTTGAACTTTAAACTTTAAACTTCAAATGAGATGGCACAGGAGACCGTCGCGCAGCTTTGGTTCGAACCAGGTGGACTTGGGCGGCATGATCTGACCGGCGTCGGCCACGGCGAAGAGGTCGTCCATGCTGACCGGGTGGAGTGAAAAGGCCACTGCCATTTCACCGGAGCTCACGCGCCGCTCGAGCTCCTCCGTGCCCCGGATCCCTCCGACAAAATCGATGCGCTTGTCGGACCTGGGGTCTTTGATTCCCAGCACCGGCTCGAGGAGCTCATCCTGCAGGATGCTCACATCAAGCGTATCGATCGGCCCGCTGCGCGCCGGCGAACCGGCGCGGCGGGTAAGCTGGTACCAGCGCCCACCCAGGTACATCGAAAACTGTCCCTTGCTCTGCGGGGCAGGCGACGCCCCTTCAGCCACGTTGAAACGGGTGCCGACCCGGTCGAGGAACTGCTGTGGAGTTGCGCCGGCGAGGTCACGGACGACACGGTTGTACGGCATGATCCGAAGTTGTTCAGCGGGGAAGGTCACGGCGAGGAAGAAATTGTACTCCTCTCCGCCAGTGTGGGATGGGTTGGCAGCCTTGAGCTTCTCGCGAACGCGCGCCGCGCTAGCGGCCCGGTGGTGGCCGTCGGCGATGTAGAGCTGCGGGACCTGCGCGAAGGCCATCCCGAGCGAGGGAGCAATCGTGTCGGGCACCCGCCAGACAACATGGCGGATCTCGTCGGCCGCCACGATATCGAACAGCGGCACACCCGCTTTCACTCCCTCGATGATCGCATCGACCATCTGAGTCCCTCGATAGGCGAGGAAAACCGGGCCCGTCTGTGCGCGCAACTCGGTGATGTGGCGCGTCCGATCGTCTTCTTTGTCGCGACGGGTCTTTTCGTGCTTGAGGATTTTGTCGGAGTCGTATTCGTCGACCGAGAACGTGGCACAGATTCCCGTCTGGGTGTGAGCTCCCATCGTCAGGCTATAGACGTAGAGACTGGGTGTGTCCTCGATGACCAGCGGCGCATCCCTCCGCAGCTTCTCGAAATTGCTCACCGCGCGGGCATAGACCTGGTCCGCATACGGGTTGACACCGTCTTCCATCTCCAGCTCAGGGCGTGACACGCGCAGGAAGCTGAGCGGGTTGTGGCCGGCGAGCTGCCGCGCCTCCGCCACGTTCACAACGTCATAGGGGACCGCAGCCACATCGGCCACCCGAGCCGGCTCGGGTCTCAACGCACGAAACGGTCGAATCTTCGCCATTCTCTCCTCCTCGACGCAGCATCCTCATGCCAGGGGGATGGATCTGTCAAGCCGCACATTAGTACCTATGCTCATTCGACGGCTCCGCCTCGAATGAGAGACTCGCTCCGCTCGCAGACCACGTGGACGTAAACGTAGACGTGGACGTAGACGTAGTCGATGGGATCCATCGTCCACGTTTACGTGTACGTCTACGATCGGCGACTTGGAGGCGCTGACAACATGTTAGTAAGGAATGCGCGCTAAGGTGACTAGACACTAAAACCTGGCAATTCTCAACAGATCACTGCTGCGCACGACTCCCTTGACGCGGCCTTTGCGGTCGAGCACGATCGCGAAGTCTCGTTTCTTGGTTACCATGAGGTCGATGAGATCCTCGACACTCGCATTCGGCTTGACCGTGACGATGTCCGGGTTCATGACGTCCTTGACGCGGGGGGCCCGCTTGGGCGCGACGGGCACGGGTAGCTCAGCAGCCGGCCGCGCCGGCGTCCGCGCCTCCAGGATGCGCCGGTTGACATAGGAGTAGAAGTCGAGCGACGGAATGCGGTTCAGACCGAGTGGCATCGGGAGAATCGCCTCCTTGTCGATGACGCGGAGATGACTCTCGATGGCCGTCATTCTCGTGTGGCGGTCGATGAGGAGGAGGTAGCGGAGCGAGCTGTCCGGCACGTGTTGCTCTTTTCCTTCCGGGATCGCCGAGAGCGCCGCGAATTGCAGCACCTCGTCCCAGTCAATCCCGTGGTCTTTCATGCCGCTGTCCACGAGCGCCGCGATATCCTCATCCTGATCCGAGTATTCCGTGACGTACTTTTCGAGCGTGTCAATGGCATCGGCAAGGAAGACGCCGATGGCAACGTCGCGTCCGTACAGGAGTCCGGCAATCATGACCGCCGCGTCATCGGACTGGCCGGGACCGGTCCGGTGCCGGATGTACATGTACCTGACGTGGTCGTTGTTGCTGTGCCGGTATGCGTTCTCGTCGACGATCATGCCCATCCGCCGAAACTCGTCCATCGACTCGGCGTGGGGCTGGTGAGCGAGCTTCTCCCCGTCCAGTCCCATCGACCGCATGGCGTGGAGGTTCACGAAGTAGTGTTCGCCGCCGCCGATCCTTACCTTGTGCTTCTCTTCGGCCTGGCGCCGCACATCCGAGTTGTCGCGCTTCCCGCCGAGGTAGAGACCGCGGCACACGTCCTTCGGGTTCACATCGATTGACTTCAGGAAAGGCGCTCGCAGAAACGGCTCCCCCTTCGCGGTGGCGAGACGCCTCGGTTCCTCGCCCTCAATCGTCGCCTGCGCGAACTCCTTGACTTCGTCGATGAGCTTCTGCCGGGCGGCACGAATCCGACCCGGGTCCTTCCCCAGCGCCCTCACGATGTCGTCGATCGTAATGTCCACATAGCGGTTCTTCTGAAAGGTCCCGGCGCCATTGTGCGCGTGCCCTTCGATCGACTGCATGAAGATGAGCTCCTCGGTTTCCTGGTCGGTCCGGAGCCGTTCGCTCCCGAGCAGGTTTTCGAAATCACGCTGGACAAGCTGATTCAAATGCATGGCGCCTCCATTCCTGCGGCGCCGATTCTACCACGCACAGGAGATGTGCTGGGTGCTGGGTGCTGAGTGCTGGGTGCCCAGAGCGGAGCTGCACCCATGCCTTGAGCATCCGGCAGCACTCAGCACCCAGCACTCTTTCACGGAACAGTAGAACAGGTAGCCGCGCCGTACACGCCGCTCTCGGCAAAAGCAGTGCGTGAGCCCGGGGCCGTGTCTGTGCTGATGACGAAGGCCTGGGCCTGCGCCGGGGTCGAGCCT
This sequence comes from Acidobacteriota bacterium, assembly GCA_016191015.1. GTDB lineage: Bacteria > Acidobacteriota > CAIWXX01 > CAIWXX01 > CAIWXX01 > JACPPM01. The sequence goes on from JACPPM010000203.1 coordinate 3,412, forward strand.
CCGAACCCCTGCAGGTTGAACGTCGTGGCGGGTGAGCTGAAGCGGTCGAGGTAGTAGTCCGCGATCGGGAACGATGCCCCTGCGATGCTCGCGGTGTTGCTCACCAGGTTGACACACATCGTATTCGTCTCCCCGACGGTTCCGTTGCCACTCCGGAGGAACATCGCCGCGAGGCCATTCGTCCCGGATCCGCCAATCGTGTTGTTCTGGATCGTGGCGTGGACGAATCCTGAGCCTCCTCGGCTCTCGACGTCGATGCCGGCGTCGTCGAACTGGCTCACCGTATTGCCCTTGATCTCGACTGTCATTCCTCCGTTACCTTCCTGGACGACCCACATGGCGATCCGGTTGGCGCCGGTTGCGCTGATCTGGTTGTTGTTGATCCGGCCTGTGAAGGAACTGCCCCCGCCACCGAGGTGGGAAACGTTGACGCCTGTGCTGGTGTTGCTGAACGTGTTACCCGAAATATCGAAAATCATGTCTCCACCAAGAGCACCCGCGCCGGTCAGGTTGAGCCCGACGTTGTTGCCCTGGAAATTCGTAGAGGAGACCGAAACGTCGGCCAGTCCGTTTCCTTCATTATTGATCCTCATCCCGTCGCTCTTGCTATTCGAGATCGTGCTCCCTGTGACCGTGAGTGTGGCGGAACCGGTGCTTCCCGGTGGCAGGTCCAGAAGGACGCCTTGCTGCCCGGCCAGGTTCGAAGTCGCGCTGATTGTCGAGTTGTCGATCGTGAGCTGCGTGAGGGTGCCGCTGGCATTCCGGATGAGCACGTTTCTTTCTGCCGAAGAGCTGATCGTCGAATTCTGGATTGTGCATGTGCCGGTGAGCCCGCGGATGTCGATGCCGTCTTCGTTGACCGCCGCGCCGGTGTTTGTGATGGTGCCGCCGGTGAAGGTGAAGCCTGACACCGTCGTGCCGTTGATGCCTGTCTGGGCGCTGTTGCTGATGTCCACATTCGTCAGGGTCACGCCTGTGACTGTGTTCAACTTGATCGCGGCGTTGCAACCGGAGTTGTCGGCAAACGAACAAGGGGCAGCGTCGGAAGTATTGGCGCTCGCCAGGGTCATGTTGGCGAGGGAGATATTGGTGGCGTTCGTGAGACTGATCCCGCTTCCGGTGATGTTCTGGATCGTTCCTCCAGAACCGTCGGTCGAGCCGGTGCCCGTGATCGCGAAGCTGCCGGTGGTGTTGTTGAGGACCACGCCGGACGCCGTGTTGGAGGCGGAGACGCCCTGAAGGGTGATGCCGAGGGCAGTGCCGGTGATGTTGAGGGCGGTAGCGTTGGTTGTGTCGATGGTATTGCCCGAACCGGTGAAATTGAGGATCCCGCCGTTGGTTGAGCTCAGTCCGGTGGCGGCGTTCGTGAAGATCGTCGTATCGGCGAATGCGAACGTCCCCGTGTTGCTGCCGAGAGTGACCGCGGTGTTCGTCATGCGACTCCCGTTCGACCCGGCCCCCAGGTTGGTCAAGCTGACGGACCCAGCGCTGCCCGAGATTCTCACGCCGGTGCTGGACGGACCCGCCGTGAACGTGCCCGTTTGGAAGGTCACCGCGCCGCCCGTCCGGTTCTGGATGTCGATCAAGCGCTGGGCAACAGTGTTCTGGGTGATCGATCCGCCATATGTGATCGTCGCATTCCCGCCGCTGATGTTGAAGGCGGTCCCGGCGGCTCCCGTGATCGTCCCGCCGTTGGCCACGAATGACCCGGAGACCGCGCTCAGGTTGACCCCCATGCCGGGACTGTTGGTCGATGAGAGACCGGCCAGGCTCACGTTCAGGGTTGTGCTCCCGATGCCTGCGGCGGCGGCATTCGTGGCCGCGACGTTGCCGGTCGCGATTGCCACGGAGCCGGAGCTCGTGATGAAGATCGCCTCACCGCCCACAGTCGTTGCCTGCAGGTTGCCGACCGTGATGCTTCCTGTGTTGCTTTGCAGATCGATTCCGCGGCCGGCGTTGTTATTGACCGTGACGGAAGTGAAGGTCACGCCCATCGCAGTGCTCGCGATATTGACGCCGCGAGCGTTGGTCGTGTTGATCGTGCCGCTGTTCGTGTTCACGGTCCCGCACGAGAACGCGAAGAAGCCTTGGAATCCGTTGCTCGTCAACGCGACCGAGTTGAAGTTGAGCGTGGCGGTGTTGTTCTGCAACCCGATTGCGTCGTTGTTGGATCCGCTGATTGTCGTGGCCCCGTTCACCGCAAAAGTCCCCGATGCATTCTGGATGTCGATGCCACGCCGGCCGCCGGTGGTCGAGGACGAGCCGATTGCCGTGAATGTCATGTTCAGTGCCGCCGTGTTGATCGCGAGAGCGGCCCCGGCGCCGTTGATGCTGGCGTCGGTCACCATGACAGACCCGACCGCTGACCCGACGAGCCGCGTTCCATTCGGGCAGTTCCCGAGAGTCAGGCCGCGCACGGCCGTGCCGGTCCCGAGGATCACACCGTCTGTCGATGACGTGATGTTCACGATTGTCGCATTGCCGCTGTTCATTGCGGGCAGAGCGAGACTGCCGGCGGGCGGAGTGATTCCCGTGATTGTCGAGAGGCTCGCGGTTGCGTCCTGCCCGATCAGCTTCTGTCCCGAAAGAAGCGTGACGGGTCCCGCGTAATCGATCGCGCTCTCGTAGAGGAAGATGTTCTCATTGGCAGCCGGGTGGTTGCCAACCCCGTCGTTCACAGCCTGGAACGCCGCCAGGGTGTTGAAGGGCGATGACAGCCTGCCGTTGCCGGGCGATGCGGCGTTGTTGTCGATGAACCAGATCATTCCAGAGATCGTGGCTGTCACCGTGGCCGTATCCGACCCGGCGCCATTGGTGAGGGTGTAGGTGAAAGTGTCAGACCCTTCGTACCCGGCCGGTGGGTCGTATGTGTAGCTGCCGTCGGCGTTCACCACGACGTCGCCGCCGTTGGTACTGACGGCGTCGAAGGCCGTGATCGTCGAGCCGTTCACCGTGTCATTTCCAAGGACTCCCGGAGCGGCGACAGCGATCCGGATGTTCCCGGCCACGGTGACCGTGTCGTCCACGGCGATCGGGGCCGGTTGCGTGACCGTCAGGGTGAAATTCTGCGTCGCATCCGGCGGCACTCCGTTTTGCGCAGTGATCTGGATCGTGAACGGCGAGCCGCTGGTGTCGGGAGGCGTGCCGCTGAGGACGCCCGAGGTGGCGTTGAGATTTGTCCACGCGGGAAGTCCAGTCGCGGAGAATGTCGGCGCGGGATTCCCGGTCGCGGTCACCGTGAAGGAACCGGCGGTAGCGACCTGGAATGTGGTGTTGTCCGCACTCGTGATGATGGGCGACGCGGTGACGGTCAGGGTGAAGTTCTGCGTCGCATCGGGAGCGATCCCGTTCTGTGCGGTGACGACGATGGAGAAGGGCGAGCCGGTCATGTCTGGGGGAGTGCCGCCGAGGACGCCGGTGGTCGGGTTGAGTGTTGCCCAGGCAGGCAGACCCGTCGCACTGAAGGTCGGCGCCGGTGTGCCCGTGGCCGTAACGGTGAAGCTCCCGGCAACTCCCACGGCGAACGTCGTGGAATTCGAGCTCGTAATCGCGGGCGCCTCGTTGATTTGCAGGTTCATCGCCTGACTCGCGACGCATCCATTCGAGTCGGTCCCCTCGATTGTCAGGGGGAATACTCCGCCCTGAGTCGGCGTACCCGAGAGGGTGCCAGAATTCGACAGATTCATTCCGTTCGGTAGTGGACCTCCGAGCAGCTGCCAGGTCGAAGGCGGTGTGCCGCCGGTGAGCGTGAAGCTCACGGGTCCGTATGCGGCACCACGCAGGCCGTCTGCGAGCGTCGCCGGGTTGACCGACACGCCGGGGCAGTTGATGACGAGCGTCATGGCGCGCGTGCCGACGCAGCCGTTCGCATCCGTGACTCTGAATTCGATCGAGTACGCTCCCGAGACTGTCGGCGTCCCCGAGAGCACGCCCGCGGCACTGAAGGTCATGCCCGATGGAAGGCTTCCGCTCGCGCGATCCCACGTGAGCGGCGCGGTGCCACCGGTCTGGCTGAAGCTCACCGCTCCGTACGCGGACCCACTCGTCCCCGATGGCAGCGATGAGGGGCTGACCGCGATCGTCTGACACAGCGGCTCCTCGCTCAGAATCGTCCCCTCCCCCTGCCCGTCGCCGATCGTGCCGTTCTCGGGATCGCTCAGGTTGACGAAGAAGTTTTCCTGACCCTCACCGTTGGTGTCCCCGAAGACCCCGATCGCGATGGAACCTGTCATCTGCCCGGCCGGGATCACCAACGTGCCGCTCGCCGGTCCGTAGTCGCTCGCGTCCGCGCTTCCGTCCTGCGTCTCGTAGTTCACCTTCACCGGAACCGCGCTGTCGGTCGAGAGCGACACTGTGAAGAGAGTCTGCATGATGCCCGAATCGCCTTCGGGTGTACTCACGTCGTCGATCAGGATGATCGGTCCGACGATCGTCGAGACGCTCAGATTGTCGAAATAACCCGAGGCTCCCTTCGCGCGGAAACCGACGCTGCCGACCGGATTGCTGCCCGGGACAGCAGGGATCGAGGCGAGGAACTGGCCTGCCGCCAGGACCTGAAAGCTCGTGCCGTCAAACAGGATCTCGACGTAGTAGTTCGTCTTGGAATCGACGGTGCGGTGTATCTGTCGCTTGGCCTTGATCTTGCCGTTCACGTACTGGCGGAAGATCCACAGATCATCCCGGTCCTTCATGGACAGTTCGATGTAGTTCTTCTTGTCGGCATACCACGCCAGCATGCTCAGACTGTTGCGCGTTCCCGCGCCCAGAGGCGCGTGCAATTCCATGTCGGCCATGACGCGCTGGCCGCCCGCGCAGCCCATGAATGAGCTGGCGATGGCTTCCATGGTCTGCTGGCCCTGCCTTCGAGCATTCAGGCGCCCGCGTGTCTCCTTCCAGCGGCCCTGGTATGACCAGCCAGTACTCAGAATCCCGTCGTCGAACTTATCCTGGAAAAGGACGGTGGTGGGAGCGGCCGTGAGCGTGCCGCTCCAGAGTGAAAGGGCGAGTCCGAGGAGGAGGGTGAGACCGAATATTTTTCTTGAGGACATATTTTCTCTCCATGTGAAGCGGCAAGTCAGGCTGGCAGGAGCGGTTCACGGTCGCATCATCAGGTGAAAACGGCTTCATAGAACATCCCGTTCTCGTCGGGACCGATCGGGACGAGAAAGATCTCGAGAACCCCCAGCTTCCCGTGTTCGAGACAGTACGTCCGTTGCGGCAGGTAGGAGTCCTTCCGCGGGTTCGAGAAGATGAGGGAAAAAGGACGACGTGGACCGGCGGCACGCCCGTCGCCAAGATCGTAGGCGCGGACGAGGGTGAGATCGTATGGATGCGAGTCGCGCATCGACACACGAAAGGTCTGGTCCAGCAGGGGAATGAAATCGGCGATCGTCAAGTCAGCGGACGTCATCGGTAGATCCCCCTTCCGCTGCGCACGCCAGTCCGGGCGAGATCGCGGTCCTTTCCATGAAGTAATAGACCCCTTTGTCCTCAACGATGCTAAATCCGAGCCGTTGGTAGAGCCTGAGCGCGGGGTTGAATCGTTCGACGTGGATTGTCACCCGCCGGCCGGTCCTCTCCCCCTCTTCCAGGATGGTGCGCAGCAGCGATGCCCCGATACCGGCGTGGCGGTACTCGGGAAGAAGCGTAATGTCGACGATGCGTATTTCGTCCGAGCGACGATGGAGGTAGAGACGCCCAGCAGGCTGCCCCTCGATCACGACGATCTGAAAGTCAGCTCCTCTGTAATTCTCGGAATAGTAGCGATGCTGCGCTTCGAACTGCATCTTCAGGAAGGTGGACTTTTGGTCGTCGTCCCAGTCCACCTGGGCGAGCTCTTCCACTCGGCTGCACGCATACACGCTGAACAGGAACTCCAGGTCGCCCTCGCCCGCTTTCCGAAGGATGGGTTTGCGATTCATGCGCCCCCGTCTCATCGCCCCCCCCTCACCCCACGCGTCAGCCTCTCGGTGGGAAGACCCCTTGCAAGGCGATGCAGAAATTGAAGGTCAAATACGGCATCAGGTTATTGTGCGGCAGGCCCGAGCCGGCGATTCGCACGGCTTCAGGGGCCAGGCTCACGAGTGAGCTTGCGCTCGACTGGTAGACGGAACCGTTCCGCGAGTACGCGAGCGTGCCTCCGTTCGGATCGCGGCTCGAAGCGGCCGACGGCGATGCGCGCAGCTGATGCGAGTGCGTGGGCATTTCGGATTCGAGGAGAGCGACAGAGTCGGAACCGCCGATTTCGCCGAGATCACGGTTGGACAGGCCAGGTCCCTGGCCGGGTTCCATGGGGGCGCGCCCTTGGAGATCGGGGAGGGCGAAGTTGGATTTGCCGTTTCCGCCATATGTAGTACCCAGGAGGGAGAACAGCGCGGTGTTCTGGCTGAGGGGCATCAACTGCCCGTCGCAAAAGGCCCAGCCCCTCGGCGCGAAGTTGAATGGGAAGATGCGGATTTCCGCAACGAACGGATCGGCCATGGTGCGACCTCCTTATGTCGGTGACGGGAAGATCCCGAACAGCGAGATGATGAAGCTGACGCACAGAAACGGCTGCATGTTGCTGTGAGGCTGGCTGCCTCCGGCAGAGGTCAGCTCATTGAGGTTCATCGAAACAGACGGCACCGTCGATGGACGATACAGATCGATCGACGTCGGTGCCGCGGGGACCCCGCCCTGGGGATTGCTGGTTGTCGCTGCGTTGGACGAAGCGGCGAGAGGGTGCGAGTGCACCGGGATCTGGTTGACGACCAGAGTCACTTCTTCGACACCGCCGGTCTCGGCCAGTGCGTAGCTGCCTCCCTGGTGAATCGGGACTCGCCCGCGCAAATCGGGCAGCGCGAAGGTTGACTGCCCGTCTCCTCCGTAGGTGGTCCCGATGAGCTGGAAAAGGGTCTCGTTCTCCGAGATCGGCAGAAGCTGCCCTTCGCAGAACATCCACCCGGCCGGCGCGAAATTCCCGCCGAACATCCGAATCTCGCCGACATACGGCTGTGCCATGATCGTCCTCTCCTATCTCAGTTGGGGCTCGGAAAGATGCCCTGCAGAGCGATGCAGAACGAAAGGGTCAGGAACGGCTGCCGGTTCTCGTGTGGCTGACCTCCACCAACAGGCTCGACGCTCCCGGCTGCCAGGTCCACGAGATTTCCCGGGGACCCGTAGGTGCTGTCCGAGCTGGAGGCGAGAACGTTCCCAGTGGGGATCGGGGAATCGGCCGCGACGGAGGACGCCTGCTGAGTGTGCGTGTGGACCGGCACCTCGGCCTCAGAGAGTGTGTGGATTTCCGTCCCGGACCTTTCACCGAGCGTGTGGCTGTTGCCCACATGAATGGGCACGCGGCCTTGAAGATCGGGGAGCGCAAAGTTGACCCTGCCGTCGCCGCCGAAGGTCGTTCCCAGCAGCGAGAACAAGGCCTGGTTCTGGTTGATTGGCAGGAGCTGGCCGTTACAGAGCGCCCAGCCCTTCGGCGGGAATCCGAACGACATGATTCTGATCTCTGACAGGAACGGTTCTGCCATGGTCTTGCCCCCTTGTCATCGAATGACAGCTAAGTGGATGGCCATCGCCATTCCATCGTGTACCATGTCCGCGCGTCCAGGGACTTGATCTCGAAAGAACGACGGCGCTGCTTCAGAGTCGCTACCAGATTGCGCCGGCGTCGGACGACCGCTCGGATCGAATACTCCTTCCCGAAGTTGGCGACGACCTGCCACGTCTTCCCGCCATCTGTGGACTCGAGGATCTTGCCATCACGGGTGCCCTTGTACTTGGCGACGGTCGCATCCGCCTGGCCCGCCACCGTGTCGAGAGCCGACAGCAATGGGGAGACTACCAGCCCCGCTGCCGCCACCCCGATAGCCGAGATCGCCGTTCGCCTGCCTATGCGAGGCTTGATCGCTTCGATCATGACAAACGCTCCTTTGCCAACTGCCCCCGCAAAAACCGCACCGACCGTGAGATCTGAAACCCCGGCGTGCGCGAATCCGACCGCCCCGGTCGGTTCAGATGCCTGCCGTCGCCTGCCCGGGCGTCACGTTTCCCACAACAACATTCCCGGGAAAGCGCCGAACGCCGCACATCGATCGGTCCCCATATCGATTCTGTCAATCTGAATCAAGTGTCTGTGCTCCAGTCCCCGCGGAGATCCCCCGAGGGGGCGTTCTGAATGTAGTCGATCGATACCCTGTCGGGTATGCCCAAAGCTGACCGCGCGACCCGCGCTACGCGCTACGCCCAGAATCACGCGCATACACTCCAAACATAGGGGGCCGACGATCGAAAGTCAATCTGACATCTGGCGTTGAAGTCCGCGGCTAACGGCTGCGATCCTCACCGGTGCCGCACGCGCATCTCTTCAAAGGACGTCCTGTTCCCGGCCGCCCGACCGATCCTTCGACGCATGTGGTAAAATGCGGTTCGTCGAAAGGGGGCGCACCGATGAAATGTCCCTTCTGCGGGCGGATTGAAGACCGGGTTGTCGACTCTCGTGAAAGCAAGGAAGGCGAAGCCATTCGCCGGCGGCGGGAATGTCTCTCATGCCAGCGGCGGTTCACCAGCTACGAACGGATCGAAGAGATCCCGTACATGGTGGTGAAGAAGGATGGGAGGCGTGAGCCGTTCGACAGGCAGAAGCTACTGCACGGCCTCATGATCGCGTGCGAGAAGCGACCAGTGCCGGTCGCCAAGCTCGAGAAGGCGGCCGAAGAGGTCGAGATGATATTGCAGGAAAAGCCCGACAAAGAGATCACGACCCGGGAGGTCGGCGCCTATCTGATGGATCGTCTCAAGAAGCTCGACAAGGTTGCCTACGTCCGCTTCGCGTCGGTGTACCACCAGTTCCGCGCCGTGGACGAATTCATGTCCGAGGTTCGAGGGTTGCTGCGCGCCAGGGAACGAAAGGCGGCTCACGCTCAGAAGGCCAGGGGCAAGAAGTAAGTCCTTAACCCGAGATCAGGGCGATGCGAGCCGGTCGCCGTCTCTGTCGGTTTTTACTTTTTGCCAATTCCTTTCTAGAATAGGGTGCAAATGGCCAAGAACCAGTACCAGTACCCGCACTTAGCGCGCATCCACCAGGAGATCAACAGCATGTTCGAGCGGCTCATGGAGTCGCCCCCTGGTGTGGGCATGGATATGTGGGATCTCCCCGTAGATGTTTTTCAGAAGGGCGAGGCGTTGCACGTCCGTGCGGACGTCCCGGGTCTGGACAAGAAGGACATCTCGGTGTTGGTCCGTGGAAACACACTGGTCATCAAGGGGCAGAAGCGGCCCACCCGCTATCCGAAGGACTCGGTGATGTGTTTTCACTGCATGGAGATCACGCATGGGAGATTCGAGAAACTCGTGCGGCTCGAGCATTCGGTGGACGTGCGCAACATCAGGGCCAGGCTCAAGGATGGAGTTCTGAGTGTCCGCTTGCCGGTAGTCAAAGACAGGAGAGGGAGCGAGATTGTCATCGAGATCGAGAGCGAATGAGATGGAGGTGACCCGTGGCCACGACGGAGACTAACGAGATAGAGGACCAGGAACTGCAGATCCCGTCGGCTCTGCCGGTGATGGCGCTGCGCGACATCGTCGTTTTTCCATACATGATTGTGCCGCTGTACGTGAGCCGGGAGAAGTCGATCAAGGCCGTCGATCATGCGCTGGCGGAGAACCGGATGATCCTGCTCGTCTCGCAGCGAGATGCTGAGAAGGAGACGGTTGAGGTCGATGACATTTACGACTTTGGCACCGTCGCGATGATCATGCGGATGTTGAAGCTGCCCGACGGTCGCATCCGGGTGCTGGTGCAGGGGCTCTCGCGCGCCAAGATCACGCAGATGGACATGGACAGGGAGTACATCGGCGCCACCATCGAGGTGGTGACGGACGTCGAGGTCGATCGGGCGGCGGTCAATATCGTCGCGCTGATCCGGAACGTCAAGGCCGCGCTCGAGAAGGCCAGCTCCCTGGGAAAGTCGATTTCGCCGGAAATCCTTGTGGTCGTCCAGAACATGGAGGACCCCGGCCGCCTGGCGGATCTCATTGCGTCCAACTTCGAGCTCAAGGTGCAGGATGCGCAGGAGGTTCTCGAGATCGTCGCTCCGCTGGACAGGCTCCGCAAGGTGTACAGCGTTCTCAATCGTGAGATCGAGCTCCTCACGATCCAGCAGCAGATCAGCACGCAGGCCAAGGGAGAGATCGACAAGGTCCAGCGCGAGTACTACATGCGCCAGCAGCTCAAGGCCATCCAGCACGAGCTGGGCGAAGGTAACGAGCTTGCCGAGGAGGTTGCCCAGTATCGCGAGAAGGTGACCAAGGCGAAACTGCCTCAGACGGTCGAGGAGGAGGTGGAGCGCCAGATCAAGAAGCTCGAAAGGATGCATCCCGATTCGGCCGAAACGGCGACCCTCCGGAATTACCTGGACTGGATCGTCGATCTTCCGTGGTCGGTGCAGACCGAGGACAACCTTGAAATTCCCGCCGCTCGCAAGATCCTCGATGAAGACCACTACGGGTTGGAGAAGGTGAAGGAGCGGATTCTCGAATACCTGGCGGTGCGCAAGCTCAAGAGCAAGATGAAGGGACCGATCCTCTGCTTTGTCGGGCCGCCGGGCGTCGGGAAGACATCACTGGGAAAGTCGATTGCGCGCGCCCTCGGCCGCAAATTCATCCGCATGTCGCTCGGAGGCATCCGCGACGAGGCTGAGATCCGTGGGCACCGCCGCACCTACGTCGGCGCCATGCCCGGCCGCATCATTCAGGGCATCCACACCGTCGGCTCGAACAATCCCGACTTCATGCTCGACGAATTCGACAAGATCGGGGCCGATTTCCGTGGTGACCCGTCCTCGGCCTTGCTCGAAGTGTTGGACCCCGAACAAAACCACAGCTTCAGAGACCATTATCTGGGCGTCCCCTTCGACCTGTCCAACGTCATGTTCATCACCACCGCCAACCTCCTTGACCCGATCCAGCCCGCCTTCCGAGATCGAATGGAAGTCATCGGCATTTCGGGCTATACCGAGGAGGAAAAGGTTCAGATAGCCTACCGGCACATCATTCCCAAGCAGCTCGAGGAGAATGGAGTCACCGGGTATGCGCTCAAGATCAACAAGTCTGCGGTCAGGAAGGTCATCAGCGAGTACACCCGCGAAGCCGGGCTGCGTAATTTCGAACGGGAGCTCGCATCGGTCTGCCGCAAGGTCGCGACGAGAGTGGCCGAGGGCAAGGCGCCTCCGAAGCGCATCACGGCGGCGGCGATCGAAGACATTCTCGGGCCGCCCAGAATCTTCCACGAGCGCCTGATGCAGAAGAACCGCATCGGAGTCGCCGCCGGCCTCGCATGGACCGCGGCCGGAGGCGACGTGCTTTTCGTCGAGGCCACGGTGATGAAAGGCAAGGGCGGAGGGCTCACTCTCACCGGCCAGCTCGGAGACGTCATGAAGGAGTCCGCTCAGGCCGCCCTCAGCTTCATCCGGACCCGCTCAGCCGAGCTGGGAATCGCTGACGAAATCTTTACCGCCAAAGATATTCACATCCACGTCCCTGAGGGATCAATCCCGAAAGACGGCCCCTCGGCCGGGATCACGATCGCTGTGGCCATGGTCTCGGCGATTACCAATCGACCCATCATGCGTGACGTGGCGATGACGGGCGAGATTACACTGCGGGGTAGCGTCTTGCCGATAGGCGGTGTGAAGGAAAAAGTGCTCGCGGCACGCCGAGCAGGGATCTCCCGCGTGATCCTTCCGGCCGAGAACCGGAAAGATCTCGAAGACATCCCACCACAGATCCGCAAGGACGTCGCGTTTGTTTTTGTCGAAGAGGTGCTGAGTGTGATCGAGGAAGCGATCGCGCCCCTCGCTGCGGCCCAATGAAGTTTCAAGTTCAAAGTTCAAAGTTCAAAGTTGCGGAGAGGAGAGGTTGAGAGACTGCGAGCCCCGGGGACGAAGAGCGTCGAAGCCGTTTCGCACCGACATTGACGCGCACCATGGTCAGAAATCGAGACGGAATCGTGCTCCCCTCGTGGTTCGTCCCTCTGTTTTGAACTTTGAACTTTGAACTTTGAACTCCTTTCAAGCCGGTGAGGCATGCGCCGCCGATCCGTTCCGATCCGCGATTGGGGTGAGCGCGGTCTCATCGGGTGGCTACGGCGGCAGCGGCAACGCGTCCCGTTCTCACCGGCCTACCGCCTCTTGAAGGGCATTGGCGACGACGCGGCCATCATCGCCGGCCGCGGAAGTGGCAAACTGCTCGTCTCTTGTGACGCCCTGGTCGAAGGAGTTCACTTCGACAGGCAGCGTGCGTCGGGAGCGGACGTCGGGTGGAAGGCAGGGGCCGTCAACATCTCTGACATCGCAGCGATGGGCGGGCGGCCGCTCTACCTGCTCGTCTCAGTGGCCCTGCCGGCGGGTATCGAGAGAGCGTGGGCCCAAGGGTTCTTCAGAGGGCTCCTGGCCGCGGCGCGCCGGTACGGGGCAGCCGTCATCGGCGGCGACACGGTCGCGTCTCCGGGCCCGGTCTTTGTCGATGTCGCGGTGATCGGAGAGTGCGCGAGGCCTGTGATGCGAGATGGAGCACGGGCTGGGGATGCCCTGTTCGTCACGGGGACTCTCGGGGACTCCGCAGCGGGGCTGATCTCACTCCAGCGGCGATCCGGGGTGAGGGCGCTGGAACGGCACCATCTCCGCCCTCAACCGCAGGTGGAGATCGGCCACCTCCTGGCGGCGAAGGGAATCCCCACGGCGATGCTCGACATGAGCGACGGACTTTCACGCGACATCAGAAACCTGTGCGACGCCTCCAGGTGCGGTGCACAGATCCAAGCCGGGGCGATTCCGATCTCCAGGTCGGTGCGTCGTTTCTGTGCCCGCGCCGGCCTCGACCCACTCACTCTCGCCCTCCACGGCGGCGAAGACTACCGTCTCCTGTTCGCAGTCTCGCCGCGCAAAGTGGCAGTGGTCACTGAGCTGGAGCATTGTCAGAGGATCGGGACGCTCATCGAAAAAGGCTACTACGTGCAATCGGAGGCCGGGATCGAGCCTTTCGGGGAGGGTGCCTGGAGCCATTTCGCGGCCGAGTAGCACATGCTCACCGAATGTTCGACTGGCATCTGGGACGATCTCCAGGAGCAGTGCCGTGTGCATCGCTGCGCAATCTCAGGGGAGCTGGAGAGTCTCGGAGGGGGTCAGGGATTCGGGCTTTCCGGCGTTTGGAAATTAGCTACACACGAAAGACCACACCGGCGCATTACGGGCGGCTGTCGAGCGACAGCAACTATGCCGAGCGCGGCATAGTACCCGGATTTTGCGCGAATCCGCCTGATTCGTCGGATTCGAGTCGGGATTGGATAACATCTTGCGTGCGCCGTCCAAACCTCGTGACCAGCTCTCGGGTCTAAGCGTCGATGAGTCGATTGTTTGGAACGCGATCATTCCGGCGTCGTCGCCTGGTGATTCTGCGGGGAGTGCTTCTGAGCCAAAAGCATCCCGGGGCTGGCGTCTCGGGCACACGAGCACCCGACGAGGCTGTCTTCCCACTGGACCGACGCGAACGGCTCGAATGCGAGGTGTCTGCTGGCACGGTCCACATCTGCGTTGACGCGCTGGTATTCATTCTAACGACCAGAGCCGCTCATCCGGCCGAAGGCGGGCGTGATCGAGGTTCAATCACTCCGATCGCAGCTGTTGGCGCCCCATCGCCTCCCGTCCTAGTCGACTGTCCCCACCCTGATTGGCATTGGGAGCTGCGCGCAGGACATCGCCATGTCGAGCCATTCGCGTTGTGGAAGACCGGGGGAGTTTCATGAGGATGCGGGGTGAAAAGAAACTCGACCCCCCGCCGGTAGCCCGAATAGGCGATTGATTTTGCGTCGGAGAGGCGACCGAATGGGCCCAGGGAGGAGCGGTGC